>NZ_QEZG01000050.1:0-5387 GCF_003993495.1 Xanthomonas sp. BRIP62418 | reverse complement strand
CAGGTGGCGAGGTCGGTGGCGGTGCCGTCGGCGTGCTCGGCCGGATACCACCGCCCCCGCCACCGCCGCCACACGCGGTCAATGCCACGGCCAACGCCGAGGCCAGGACAGTCCTGGCGACGTCTCTCTTCTGCATTTGGATGTTCTCCCCGAACCCATTCCATGGATAGGGCCCAGTCCCGGGCCCGAACGCCGTCTTTATACTGCATCCTCACACCCCTGTCGCAACTGAGTGCGTAGCGCATGGCGCCGCATCGGCACGTGCTGGCGCGAACCGGGCGCGAGGCAGATAATCGTTTCACTTTCAACGGTATCTCCTCATGTCCGACATCGTCATCGTTGCTGCCAAACGCACTGCCATCGGCTCGTTCCTTGGTCAATTCAACGGTGTGCCGGCGCCGACACTCGCCGCCGCCGCGATCGAAGGTGCGCTGGCGCAGTCCGGCGTCGCGCCGGCCGACATCTCAGAAGTCATCGTCGGCTGCGTCCTGCCGGCCAACCTGGGCCAGGCACCGGCACGGCAGGCGGCGATTGCCGCAGGCATCCCCACCTCGACCGGCGCCACCACCATCAACAAGGTGTGCGGCTCGGGCATGAAGGCGATCATGTTCGGCCACGACCTGATCAAGGCCGGTTCGGCCAGCATCGTGGTCGCCGGCGGCATGGAGTCGATGAGCAACGCGCCGCATCTGCTGCCCAACTCGCGCACCGGCAACCGCTACGGCAACTTCCAGGCGGTCGACCACATGGCCTGGGACGGCCTGACCAATCCCTACGACGGCCAGGCGATGGGCGTGTTCGGCGAGGCCACCGCCGAGAAGTTCGGTTTCAGCCGTGCCGATCAGGATGCGTTTGCGATCGCCTCGGTCGAACGCGCGCAGGCGGCGCAGCGCAGCGGCGCGTTCGCCGATGAAATCGTTCCGGTCACGGTGGCCACGCGCAAGGGCGAGGTGGTCGTCGACAGCGACGAGCAACCCGGCAAATCCGACATCGCCAAGATTCCGACCCTGAAGCCGGCCTTCAAGAAGGACGGCAGTGTCACCGCCGCCAGTTCGTCGAGCATCTCCGATGGCGCGGCGATCACCGTGCTGATGCGCGCAGACGAGGCGCAACGGCGTGGCATCGCGCCATTGGCACGCATCGTGGGGCATGTCACCCACTCACAGGAACCTGAGTGGTTCACCACCGCCCCGGTCGCTGCGATCCAGACCTTGATCGGCAAAATCGGCTGGCAACTGGACGAAGTGGATCTGTTCGAAATCAACGAAGCATTCGCGGTGGTGGCGATGACGCCGATCGCCGAGCTGGGCATTTCGCACGACAAGGTCAACGTCAACGGCGGTGCCTGCGCATTGGGGCATCCGATCGGCGCATCCGGCGCCCGCCTGGTGGTGACATTGGTGAATGCGTTGCGCACGCGCGGTGGCAAGCGCGGAATCGCGACCTTGTGCATCGGCGGCGGCGAGGCGACTGCCATCGCTATCGAATTGATTTAATTGTTTTTAACGGCGATTTTGCAAAACTGAATGCGCGTACGCTTGACACTGGTCTTTGGACCGTCATCATGTCGGGGGCGCGCAATAGCGCGTTGCCTAATCTAACGACGAGGATTGAAACAATGACCATTAACAAGCTGCTGATCGCAATGGCTCTGGGCCTGGCCCTGACCGCTTGCTCGAAGCCGGAACAGGCTCAGGACGCTGCTGCTTCGGCTAACGAAGCCGCTGCCGACGCTCAGACCGCTGCTGACCAGGCTTCTGCCTCGGGCTCGCAGTCGGCTGACGCCGCTCAGGCTGCTGCCAACACTGCCGCTGCTTCGGCTGACACCGCTGCTGACGCTGCTCAGGCTGCTTCCGGCGCCGCCACCGACGCTGCTGCTGACCAGGCTGCCGACGCTGCCAAGACGGCTGAAGACACCGCCGAAGCTGCTAAGGACACCGCCGAAGAAGCCAAGAAGTAATCACTTCTTAGCTCCAAGCGAGTTCGGAGAAAGCCGCTGGTTTCCAGCGGCTTTTTCTTTGCCTGCGATTTGCCGTGAGCGGGTTGCGTCGCTGTCCAAACCGTCGAACGCGCGCCATGTCGCGGCGTGGATGGCGCATGCCGCCTACCGGCTGAATGGCCGGCAGCGCATTGACGCCGGCTGCATCGGTGGGTGCATAAGCTCCGCCTTCCAACACCGGAACAGGAACAGGACCACCCATGAAGACGATCCGCATGCTGTCGTTGAGCGCCATTGCCGCTTTCACTCTCGCCGCTTGCCAGGGCCCTGACGCCGAGCAGGCCCAACGCGATGCCGCCTCCGCTGCCAAGCACGCGGCGGCTGCGACCGAACAGGCTGCCGATCGCGCAGCCGTGCAGGCCAAGGCCGCCACCGCCGATGCACGCGTGGCAGCACGTGAACTGGCCGCCGATGCGAGCCGCGCAACCGCCAACGCCGCAGATGCCACCGCCGACAAGACCCGCGAGATGGCCAACAAGGCCGAGCAGAACGCCGACAAGCACGACGCCGAACATCCGCAGCACTGATCGACCGTGTGACCGTCTCAACAGTTTGCAGATGTGCCGGCCAGATTACGCCGGCGCATCTGCGTCCTGCCAACGGCAACCTCGTGTTGTCCAGTCTGGCGGGCTAGCATCCGTTCATGCCCTTCTCTTTCACTGCGCGCCGCCGCAACCAGTTGGCGCTGGCGTTTTCCGCCCTGATCTTCATCGCCATCGGTGTCGGCATCTTTGTCGGTGCCCGCCGCTCACTGGCCGACGCGGCACTGGTCTCGCATACGCATGAAGTGATCGGCCGGGTCGACGAGATCCAGGCGCGTGTGCTGGACGCCGAATCGGCGCAGCGCGGCTTTCTGCTGACCGGCAACGATGCCTATCTGCTCGACTATCAGACCAGCGTCGAGCGCCTGCCGATCCTGCTCGACAACCTGCGTCGCCTGATTGCCGACAACCCCGACCAGGTGCAGCACCTGGACAGCTTGCGGCGACTGGTGGAAACGCGACTGCAGCAGATCCAGCATGTCCTGGACGTGTACGCACAGGACGGCCTGGAGCCGGCGCGTGCCGGCATCCGCCAGACCGCCTTCCGCACCACCAGCGCGATCCGCGAGCAAGCGCTGACCATGGTGCAACGCGAGCAGGAACTGTTGACGCAACGCGCCGAAAGCAGCCGGCAGAGTGCGGCCTTGTTGCTGGTGCTGGCACTGGCCGGCATCCCGTTCGGGCTGGCGGTGGTCGGCCTTGTCTATGCCCTGCTGATGCGCGAGCTGCGGCATCGCTCGCAGGCCGAGAAAGAGGCGGCGCAGGCCAATCGCGAGTTGGCCGACAGCGTCGTGGCGCTGCAACGCAGTACCGCCGATCTGAATCTGCTCAGCCGCTACACCGGCCTGCTGCAGGGCTGCATCAGCGCGGAAGAGGCGCTGGTGGTGACCAGCCGCACCCTGGCCAGCCTGCTGCCGGGCGTTGCCGGCAGCGTCTATCTGCTGCGTGCCTCGCAGGATCGCGCCGAGGCGATCAGCCACTGGGGCGAGCCGCTGGTGCACAGCGCGCCGCATCTGTTGCCTGAAGAGTGCTGGGCGCTGCGCCGCGGTCAACCGCACATCATCGAAGACCTGGCACGGGATGCACCATGTGCGCATATCGGCGCGCCCGAGCACGGCAGCGCCGTCACCACCGCATGCCTGCCGATGTCTGCGCAAGGCACCCAGCTCGGCTTCCTGTTCCTGTCTTCGCCGGGCCCGGGGCCGATGCCGCGGCTGGAAATCGCCGAGGCGGCCGCCGAACAGCTGTCGTTGGCGCTGAGCAACCTGCGCCTGCGCGAATCGCTGCGCCGGCAGTCGATTCGCGACCCGCTGACCGGGTTGTACAACCGCCGCTATCTGGAAGAATCGCTCAGCCACGAGCTGGCGCGCTGCGCACGCCGCAGCCTGCCGTTGTCGGTGCTGATGCTGGACGTGGACCACTTCAAGCAATTCAACGACAGCCAGGGCCACGCCGGCGGCGACCTGTTGCTGGCGGCGCTGGGCGAGTTGCTGCTGACCCGGTTGCGCGCCGAAGACGTGGCCTGCCGCTATGGCGGCGAAGAATTCACGGTCATTCTTCCCGAGGCCGACGGCGCCGAGGCAGCGCGTGTGGCCGAGGCCATTCGCGGCCATATCGCGGCGCTGGCAGTCAGCGACGGCCAGCGCGCGTTGCCGCGGGTGACGGCCTCGATCGGCGTGGCCAGCTTCCCGGTCGATGGCGAACTGGGAGCCAGCCTGCTCCGGAAGGCCGATGCGGCCTTGTACGTGGCCAAGCGCGGCGGCCGTAACCGGGTCGAGCGGCACGGCGCGGCCAGGCCCGCAGTGGACTGAGCACGCGCGCCATCGACCTTGGTTTGCGCAATCCGTCACACAAAAGATCGGTCCGCGCGGCGATAGTCGGCTTTGATCCCCTGGCGAGGCAGTCCGATGTCGATGTGGCGCGATCAAGGTCCCAACAAGAAAGACGGCGTTCCCTCAGCAGCTGAGGTCCCCGCGGCCGATGGGCGGCTGTTCACTGCCGAGGCCAGCCCGGCGCCGCCGGTCCCTGCCCCCGCGCCCAGTGCCGCGCCCGCAGCGCCTGCACCGCAGCGCCACGGCGAGGCCAAGGAGTCGCTGATCGCCGCCGACATCAGCATCGAAGGCAAGATCGAGGGCGCCGGGCACGTACGCCTGGCTGGCCGCTTCAAGGGCGATGTCAACGTCAAGGGCGATCTCACCATCGAGCGTGGCGCCAAGCTCAACGGCGGCGTCCGTGCCAACAAGGTGATCATCGCCGGCGAGCTGGAGGGCAATATCGAATCGGCCGCGCAGGTGGAACTGCAGACCTCCGGCGTGCTGGTCGGCGACGTCAAGGCCGGCAGCCTGACCGTGGCCTCGGGTGCGCGCATGCGCGGCCAGGCCGATTTCGGCTGGGGCGAGGACACCGGCAAAGCGGTCGGGACGGCCAAGCCGGTTGTCAGCGGAGACAGCGACGCCACATGACCGCGCTCCGCCCGGGCACGCCCGGTGCCACGCGCAGCTGCCCGCATTGCAAGGCGACGATCCTGGAAAGCGCCAGCGTCTGCCCTGCGTGCAAGCACCACCTGCGCTTCGACTCGGCGGCGGTGCAGCACGCACAGCCGGCCCCGATCGTGCCGCTCAAGGTGGACGGCACCATCCGCCATCCCGCCGATGGCGATCCGTGGGAATACACCGTGGTGGTGGTGGTGCGTAACGGCAAGGGCGAGGAGATCAGGCGCCAGGTCGTGGACGTGGGCGCGATGCAGGGTGGCGAAGAGCGCGGCTTTACGCTGGCGGTGGAGGCGACCGCCGTGCGCGCGCCTGGACGGCGGGTGCGGCATTAGGGGTTGGGGCGGGGATTGGGGA
>NZ_QEZG01000049.1:0-367306 GCF_003993495.1 Xanthomonas sp. BRIP62418 | reverse complement strand
GGCTGGGGTGGTGGTGGCGGATCATCGGGAGGCGGTGGCGCCTCGGGGAGCTGGTGATGCGGTGGCTCAGACACGTTTTCGCGCCCTCGGCGCAGCGCAGTTTTCCGGCCAGCTGCATGGATGCGATCGCCGCGGCAGTGGCCGCCAGCGAGCGCACCCACACCGGGCAGATCATGGTGGCGGTGGATGCCGACCTGCCGCTGGACGCGCTATGGCGTGGGCAGACCGCGCGCCAGCGCGCCGAACAGGTCTTCGCGCAATTGCGCACCTGGGACACCGAGGCCAATAACGGGGTACTGCTGTATCTGCTGCTGGCCGACCACGCCATCGAGGTGGTTGCCGACCGCGGCCTGCGCAGCCGGGTGCCGGAGGCGCACTGGGCCGAGGTGTGCCGGCGCATGCAGCAGTTCCTGCGCGATGGCGAGTACGAGGCGGCGGTGCTGGCCGGGATCGAGGCGGTGACCGCGCTGTTGACCGAGCATTTCCCCGCCGTCCCCGGCTCCCAGCATGAAGACGAGCTGCCCGATCGTCCCCAGCTCTTAGGCTGAGCGCGCGCGAGGTGTCAGAATAGACGCCTCGCTTTTTTGTGATCCGCGGTCCGCATGATCTATCTGCACGCCATCGACCCCATCGCCTTCTCGCTTGGACCGGTGCAGGTGCACTGGTACGGGTTGATGTACCTGGCCGCATTCTTCTCTGCCTGGGCACTGGGACGCTCGCGCATCCTGCGCGGCCGCCTGCCGGGTGTGGACATGGACGGATTTTCCGACCTGTTGTTCTACGGCATGCTCGGCGTGGTGCTGGGCGGGCGCATCGGCTACATGCTGTTCTATGCGTTCGACAGCTTGCTGGCCAACCCATTGATCCTGTTCAAGGTATGGCAAGGCGGCATGAGCTTCCACGGCGGCCTGCTGGGCGTGCTGATCGCCTGCGGATTGTGGACGCGCAAGCATCGGCTGCACTTCTTCGACGTGATGGATTTCGTGGCGCCGCTGGTCCCGTTGGGGCTGGGCTTCGGGAGGCTGGGCAATTTCGTCGGCGGCGAGTTGTGGGGCAAGTTCACCCAGGCTGGTTGGGGCGTGATCTTTCCGCATGCGCCGGAGCTGGCCAATGTCGCACCAGCGCAAATCCAGGCGCAATACGTTGCCGGTGCGTTGACCCAGTTCGCGCGGCACCCGTCGCAGCTCTATGAAGCGGCGCTGGAAGGGGTGGTGATGTTCGTGGTGCTGTGGGCGTTCTCGATGCAGCCGCGCGCCCGCTATGCGGTGTCCGGGTTGTTTGCGCTGCTGTACGGCGTGTTCCGCTTCATCGTGGAATTCGTGCGGGTACCGGATGCGCCGATCGGCTACCTGGCCTTCAACTGGCTGACGATGGGGCAGATCCTGAGCCTGCCGTTGATTGCGGTGGGCCTGGTGCTGCTGGCGATGTCGCGCCGCGCGCCGGTGCTGCAGCCGGTGCGGGTGCAGGCCGTGGGCGTGGAGGCGGGCAAGTGAATCCCTATCTGGACCTGCTGCAGCATGTGCTGGAACACGGCGCCGAGAAGTCCGATCGCACCGGCACCGGCACGCGCAGCGTGTTCGGCTGGCAGATGCGCTTCGACCTCAACGACGGCTTTCCGCTGGTCACCACCAAGAAATTGCATCTGCGCTCGATCATCCACGAGCTGCTCTGGTTC
Organism: Xanthomonas sp. BRIP62418; assembly: GCF_003993495.1. NCBI lineage: Bacteria > Pseudomonadati > Pseudomonadota > Gammaproteobacteria > Lysobacterales > Lysobacteraceae > Xanthomonas > Xanthomonas sp. BRIP62418. Next base: position 365,631 of record NZ_QEZG01000049.1, on the reverse strand, counting down.
CTGCAGGGCGATACCAATATCGGGTATCTCAAGGACAACCAGGTCCGCATCTGGGATGAGTGGGCCGACACCGATGGCAATCTCGGCCCGGTCTACGGCAAGCAGTGGCGGCGCTGGACCGGCCCGGACGGGGCCGAGATCGACCAGATGCAATGGCTGGTGGACGAGATCAAGCGCAACCCGGATTCGCGCCGGCTGGTGATCAGCGCCTGGAATGTCGGCGAACTGCCGCAGATGGCATTGATGCCATGCCACAGCCTGTTCCAGTTCTATGTGGTCGACGGCAAACTCAGCTGCCAGCTCTATCAGCGCAGCGGCGACATCTTTCTGGGCGTGCCGTTCAATATCGCCAGCTATGCGTTGCTGACGCATATGGTGGCGCAGGCGACCGGCCTGGGCGTGGGCGATTTCGTGCATACCCTCGGTGATGCGCACCTGTACTCGAACCACTTCGAGCAGGCACGCGAGCAACTGACACGCACCCCGCGCGCGCTGCCGACCTTGCGCCTGAATCCCGCCGTGACCGATCTGTTCGCATTCCGCTTCGACGACATCGCCATCGAGGGCTACGACCCGCATCCGGCGATCAAGGCACCGGTGGCGGTGTAGGCGGCGCTTCGCCGGTTGCGTGAGGCCACACGTTGCCTTGATGCTCGAAGGGATATCGTCTGCTGCATGAAACTGACCCTGATCGTCGCCTTCGACCGCAACAACGCCATCGGCCGCAATAACGAGCTGCCGTGGAAATTGCCGGACGACCTGAAGCGTTTCAAGGCGCTGACCTTGGGCAAGCCGATCCTGATGGGGCGCAAGACTGCGCAGTCGTTGGGACGTGCCCTGCCGGGGCGTTTGAACCTGGTGCTGACACGTTCGGGGCAGGTGCCGTTTGCGGACATGCAGGCAGTGGCGTCGGTCGATGCCGCGATTGCGCAGGCCGAGGCGACAGGCGCCCGGGAGTTGTGCGTCATCGGTGGCGGCGAGGTGTATCGCCTGACCATGGAGCGTGCCGACCTGCTGGCGGTGACCGACGTGGACACCAGCGTGGAGCAGGCCGACACCTACTTTCCGCCGATCGACCCGGCCGTGTGGGAAGCCGTGCAGCGCGAACCGCATGCGGCCGATGCCCGTCATGCCTTCGCATTCGATTACGTGGACTATCGGCGACGCTGAGGCGTGTGCGTCGACTGAAGCGCGCGTGGCTCAGCGCTTGGTTCGATTCGTCTGACCAGACCCGTCTCTCAGCTCAGTCAGCAGCAGGAGCGGGCGGGGCGGTATCGGGAGCAGGGGTGGAACCGGCGCTCGCGTTCGCATGGTCCCCGCCGCCGCCGCGCTGGCGTTGCCGCCGGCGCGGTGGCCGGTTGCGCTGCGCGGCCTGCGTCGGCTGCGTGATCGGAATTCCCGGTACCTGCACCACGCGCAATTCGTCGGTATCCAGCTGCAGCGCGGTGAGCTTGCCGCCCCACACGGCGCCGGTATCGATGGCATGCACGCCCTGGGTGATGGTCAGCCCGAGCGCGGACCAATGCCCACAGACGATCTTCAGGTCGCGCTCGACCCGGCCCGGCACTTCGAACCACGGATACAGGCCCTGCGCCTGCGTCCCCGGCGTGCCCTTGTCGTCGGTGGCGATGCGCCCGCGTGGGGTGCAATAGCGCATGCGCGTGAACAGGTTGATGATCGCGCGGCTGCGGTCGTACCCGCTCAGGCCCGGCGACCAGCCCGGCTGGTCGCCGTACATGTTGCGCAGCAGTTTGCGGTAGCCGCCGCCCTGCAGTTGCTGCTCGACCTCGCGTGCATGTTTCTCGGCCATCTGCGTGGTCCACTTCGGCGCGAGCCCGGCATGGATCATCATCCAGCCCAGGTCGCGGTCCACGTGTGCCAGCTTCTGCATCCGCAGCCAGTCGAGCAGCAGGTCGCGGTCTTCGGCCAGCACGATGCGCAGCAGATCCGGATTGACCTTGCGCTGCTCTTCTTCCGAGCGCGCGCCGATCGCCAGCAGCGACAGATCATGGTTGCCCAGCACCACCACGCTATGCGCGCGCAGCGAATGCACCAGGCGCAGCGTTTCCAGCGATTGACCGCCGCGGTTGACCAGGTCCCCGCAGAACCACAAGGTGTCCTGCGCAGGATCGAAGTTGATTTTTTCCAGCAAGCGCTGGGTGATGTCGTAACACCCCTGCAGATCGCCAATTGCCCAGACGCTCATCGCGTGCGCTCCATCAGTCCAGCATCCATCAGTGCAGCGTCCTGGGTACGCTCAGCACGAAGGCGGCGATCGGGGCGGTGAATTCGGTGCCATCGTCGGCCACCATGTCGTAGTGGCCTTGCATCTGCCCCTGCTCGGTCTCCAGCAGCACGCCGGAGGTATAACTGAACGCCTCGCCGGGACGCAGCCAGGGTTGCTCGCCGACCACGCCTTCGCCATCCACCCGCTCGGTGCGTCCGTTGGCGTCGGTGATCTGCCAATGACGCGCGACCAGGCGCGCGGGCACGGCGCCCGCGTTCTGGATGCGGATGCTGTAGGCGAAGGCATAGCGGCCTTCGTCGGGGGTCGACTGATGGGCGAGGAAGCGGGGCGACACCTCGACCTCGACCCGGTAGCGTGGATCATCGTGCATGCGGAAAGTCTAAAGAAAACCGTGTGGGAGCGGCGCTCAAGCCAGCTCGACATTGGCCAGACGGATGAAATCCGCGACCTCGAGTTGTTCGGCGCGTGCATCCGGACGCACCTGCGCGGCCTCGAAATGGGCGGGCTCGCAGACGTTGGACAAGGCATTGCGCAGGGTCTTGCGACGCTGGCCGAAGCCGGCGCGTACCACGTCGGCAAAGCGCCGCCGATCCCTGATCAGCACCGTGGCCGGATCGCGCGGCACCAACCTCACCACCGCCGAATCCACCTTCGGTGGCGGCCGGAATGCGCCCGGCGGCACCACGAACAGCGCGGTCACCTCGCAGTACGCCTGCAGCATCACGCTCAACCGCCCGTACACCTTGCTGCCGGGGCCGGCGGCCATGCGGTCGACCACTTCCTTTTGCAGCATGAAGTGCATGTCGGCCACCGCTGCGGCATGGTCCAGCGCATGGAACAGGATCGGCGAGGAGATGTTGTAGGGCAGGTTGCCGACCAAGCGGATCGGCGTGCCATCGGCCAGCGCAGTGAAATCCACACTGAGCACATCGCGATGGATGATGCTCAGCGCGCCGATCGGTGCGGCCGCCTCGGTCAATGGGGCGATCAGGTCGCGGTCGAATTCGATCACGGTCAGGGCGCCGTGCTTGCGCAGCAGTGGAAAGGTGATCGCGCCCTGACCAGGGCCGATTTCGACCAGGTGCTGGCCGGCGCGCGGGTCCACCGCCTGCACGATGCGGTCGATGTAATACCGGTCGGCAAGAAAGTGCTGGCCAAGCGACTTCTTGGCCGGTGCGCTGAAAGAATGATTCATGCGCGCAGTTTAACGTGGCAGCGCCTGCACGCGGTGCCGGTTCTGCGCCTGCAAGACGCGACAGACGGGCTGCGTGCACGCGGCGCACCGTTGAGCGCGGCAATCGCCGTTGCTCAGTCGCGTTTCGCCAGACGCGCGCACAGGTCGGTGGCCGCCATCAGGCTGGACGGGTCGGCAAGGCCGCGCCCGGCCAGCTCCAGCGCGGTGCCGTGATCGACCGCCACGCGCGGATACGGCAGGCCGAGCGTGATGTTGACCGCCTGCTCGAAGCCGCTGTACTTGAGCACCGGCAGGCCTTGATCGTGATACATCGCCACCACCGCATCGAAACCGGTGAGCTTCTGCGGCAAGAATGCGGTATCGGCCGGAAGCGGGCCGATCAGCTGCATGCCGTCGCCGCGTAGCTGCTCCAGCAACGGAATGATGATGTCCAGTTCCTCGCGGCCCAGGTGCCCGTCTTCGCCGGCATGCGGGTTGAGGCCCAGCACCGCGATGCGCGGGCGTTCCAGGCCGAAGTCGCGTCGCAGTGCAGCGTCGGTGATGCGCAGGCAGCGCGTAACGGTGTCGGCGGTGATCGCATCGGCCACTGCGCGCAGCGGCAGATGGGTGGTCACCAGGGCGACGCGCACGATGGCATTGGCCAGCATCATCACCACCGGACAGCCCGCCTGTTCGGCCAGCAGCTCGGTGGTGCCGGTATAGGGAATGCCACCGGCATTGATCACCGCCTTGTGCACCGGGCCGGTGACGATGCCCTGCAGCCTGCCGGACAGGCAGTCGCCGGCGGCGCCACGCAGGCCGGCAATCACCGCTGCCGCGTTGGCGGGGTCGGGCGTGCCGAAGCGGGTCGCCACGGCCTGGCGGATCGGATGCAGCGGCAGGTCGCCGGGCGCACGCGCGCGCTGGTCCGGATCGAGCAACCGCACAGACAAGGACAGCGCCTTTGCGGCGCTGTGCAGGGTGTCCGGATCGGCGTAGGCGACCAGGTGGGCGTCCGAGCGCGGCCGCTGGGCAAGCCGGACGCATAGTTCCGGCCCGATCCCGGCCGGCTCGCCTGGCACCAGCGCGAGCGACGGGAGCATCGAATCAGCGCGTCGGCTGTGCCGGCGGCGGGGTCGGTGCGGCAGGATCGGCCGGCTTGGCTGGTGCCGCAGTGGCATCGCCATCGGCGCGGTCGCCGGTGCGGAAGCTCACGTAGGCTTCGCCGCGCAGCTCCTGCAGGTAGCGGTTGTACTCTTCTTCCAGCTTGCGGCGGCCGATCGTTTCACGGATCTGCGCACGCTGGCTCTCGGCACTGACGTCGGTCTGACGGCTGCCCACACGCTGCACGATGTGCCAGCCCGCCTGGGTGCGGAACGGCTCGGACACCGCGCCATCGGCCAGGCCTTCGACCTGCTTGCCGAAGTCCGGGCCGAACGCATCGGCCGGGAACCAGCCCAGATCGCCACCCTGGCCACGGCTGTTGGTGTCTTCGGACGACTCCTTCGCAACGGCCTGGAAGTCGGCACCGCCGGTGATACGCGCACGCAGCGTGTCGATCTTGGCCTTCGCCTGCGCTTCGGTCTGGTTGTCGCCGATGCGCACCAGAATGTGGCGGGCGTTGTACTCGGTGACCAGCTTCTTCTCGCCGCCGGCATTGGCGTCGCGCATTTCCACCAGCTTGAGCAGCTGGAAACCGCTCGGACCACGCAATGGACCAGCCACCTGGCCAGGCTGCATGTCGCGGATCAACTGGGCGAATGCGTTCGGGATTTCGTCCAGGCTGCGCCATCCCAGATCGCCGCCTTCCAGCGCATTGGGGCTATCGGAATACCGTACCGCGGCTGCCGAGAAATCCAGCTCGCCCTTGTCGATCAATGCCTTGACGCCATCGACCTTCTTCTGGCCGGTGGCGATCTGATCGGCGGTTGCGCCTTCCGGCAGGCCCACCAGGATGTGCGCCAGGTGGTACTGGCTGCCGGTGGTGGCCTGCTGCGCCAGCGCGGTATCCACTTCGCCTTCGCTCACGCTGATGCGGCTCTGCGCAAAGCTCTGCCGCAACCGCTGCACGATGATTTCGTCGCGTACCGAGGCACGGAAGTCGCCATAACCCATGCCGTCTGCCGCCAGCTTTTGCCGCAGGCCGTCCACGGTGGTGCCGTTCTGCTGGGCGATGCTGGCGATGGCGCGGTTGAGTTCCTCGTCGCTGACGCGGATGCCGCTGCCATCGGCGCGGCCGACCTGCAACTTGACCAGGACCAGACGCTCGAGCACCTGACGCTGCAGGACATCGTCCGGCGGCAGCTGGTTCTCCCGGCCGGCGTACTGCGACTTGACGTTGCGCACGGCGCGATCAAGCTCGCTCTGCAGCACCACGTCTTCGTCGACGATGGCGGCAATGCGATCCAGCGGCTGGGATTGCTGCGCCGAGGCCAACGGCGAGAGCGTGCTGGTGAGTACCAGCAGCGAGGCGAGAACAACGGAGAAAGGCTTGGTCATGGAATCAAGTTCGGATCGTAATCGTCCGGATTAGTCGTGGTGTTGCTGGGCGGGACCAGGTAGAGGTCGTCGCGGTAATAGCCGAGAATAGCACGGCGCAAAGTGCGGTCTGTGTTCTGCCCGAACGAGCTCAGGCCCTTCAGCACGAACTCGAACTGGATGGAGTTGTCCATCTCGCCATCGCGGTTGCGCACGAACCGGCGCACCAGCGCGCGCACCGCCAGGCAGCAGCTGTCCCACTGCACGCCACCGATCATTTCCAGCGGTTTGCGGTCCAGCAGCGAGTAGTAGTAACGGCCGACCGCACTCCAGGTGGGGTTGATCGGATACAGGAACGAGAAATCGGCCTGCTCGAGCTGGTCGGTGTTGTTGGTCGGATTGCGGCGGTAGCGATAGGCCAGATTGATAATGCCGTCGTTGCCCAGCAGATAGCGCGTACGCAGGCTGGCCAGGTCTTCCTTGCGCGAGTTGGGGTTCCACTGGTAGGTGGCGCCCATCGACCAGCGGTCGTTGATCATGTAGTTGGCATCGGCCACCCAGGCGGACTTGCCCTGCTCGATGGGTTGTTCGCTACCGGCGGCCGAATTGGTGCTGTTGTTGATGGTGACCAGCGAATCGTTGAAATACAGGATCTGGCCCGCGCTCAGCGACAGCTTCTCGCGACCATCGTCCTGGCGCAGCCAGCGCGAGGTCACCGCCAGGGTCAACTGGTTGGCATCGTTCTGGCGGTCGGCACCGGTGTAGCGCGTGTCGCGGAACAACTGGCTGTAGCTGAAGGTGAACGGGCGGGTATCGAAGACCGGAAGATCGTCCTGGTCGCGGTACGGCACGTACAAATAGTACAGACGCGGTTCCAGCGTATTGAGATAGTTGGTGCCGAACACCGAGGTCTCGCGGTCGAAATACAGCCCGGCATCCAGCGAGGCGATCGGCAGGCTGCGCGAGGGCGAACGATCACCGGTCAGCGGCGCGGTGTTGGCCAGCGTCGAATCCAGCTGGTACGTGGTGTAGCGCCATGCCACGGTCGGAGTGAAGAACCAGGCCGCGCCGGACAACGGCATCGAGATGTAGGGCTTGATGTCAAGGCGCGAACCGCTGCCATATTCCTTGTTGCGGATGTTGGTGCGGACATAGTCGTCATCATCGTCATCGCCGCTGGTGCTCCCGTTCACCGGGGGCCTGACGAAGTACGAATCGTCGTGCGTGAAGCGCACCGCTTCGGCATACACGCCGGCCTCGAAGATGCCGAACGGCTTGTCCCAGGTGAAATAGGCGCGCGGCTGGCGGTTGTACGGCAGCGACTGCTCGTCCAGCGTGTAGTCGGTGAGCTGCCAGCGGTCGGCCATCAGGCCGGCGGTCCAGGTCTCGCCGGTACCGTAGATGCCGATGGTGCTCTGCAGGCTGGAGGCCGAGCCCATGCCGTTCAGGCGGCTGGTGAAGTCTTCCACATAGCGCGTATCGCTGACCCAGGAGATGCTGCTGCGCGCCTGCCAGTGATCATTGATGTTGTGATAGCCGCTATAGAAGACGCTGCCGCGGTCTTTTTTCCGCAGGTCGTCATTGGGCAGGTAGTTGCCGGTGATCTCGCCGCGGCCGCCTTCGTACAGGTAGCGGAACTCGGTGCCGAACATGAAACCGCGCTTGCTCATGTAGCGCGGCAGCAGGGTGGCGTCGTAGTTCGGCGCCAGGTTCAGGTAGATCGGCTGCAGGTAGTCGAAACCGTTGCGGCCGGACAGGCCGAACTGCGGAAACAGCAGGCCGGTCTGGCGGCGGTCGTCGATCGGGAACTTGAACCACGGGAAGTACAGCACCGGCACCTTGCCGATCTGCAGCACGGCGTTGCGTGCGGTGCCGAAGCCTTCTTCGTTGTCGACGTCGATCTCCGGCGCGCGCACGCGCCAGATCGGCTGCGAGGGATCGCAGGTGGTGTAGGTCGAACGGTGCATCTGCCCGACCTGGCCCTGCAGATCCACCGATTCGGCCGCACCATTGCCGCGTCGGTCCACCAACTGGTACTGGATGTTGGTGACCTTGTGGGCGTCGGTGTCCTGATTGCCTTCGGCGCGGTCGGCGACCATGCGGAAGGAGGTGTCCTGGTAGCGGACATTGCCTTCGGCGATGTAGTTGCCGGTCTCGGTGTCCATGCGCAGGTTGTCGGCACCCAGGAACTGGTCGCCGCGCTTGAGCGCCACGTTGCCCTGGTACTGCGGGGTGGTATCGGTACCGGAGAGCTGGTCGCCTTCGATGTCGGTCGGCAACTCCTGGCGCATTTCGGCGGCCTTGGCATCGGCGGCGGGGGCGCCGTCGAAGCCGGGCAGCGGATCCACCGCCGGGCACAGTCCCCAGTTCAACGGCTTGTCGGCAGCCATGGCCGGAAGGCAGATGGCGATGCTCAAAGGCAGGGGCAGCAGGCGGAGAACTCGGCGCACGCGTGATTCAACCAATAAAATGGCGACTAGCTTGCCGCATACCCCGCATAGGGGCAATGAAGAGCTCCCGGGTCGGGGGGGCGAGGTTCATCGCGATGGGGGCGCGAGCGACGCGCCGTCGGGGTTCACCGCAGCGCGGCCACGTGCGCCACGCTGCTCTCGCGCAAGGCCTGCAGGTCGTAGCCGCCCTCCAGCATGGACACCACCCGGCCACGCGCATGGCGGTCAGCCAGGGTGCGCAGTGCGCCGGTCAGCCAGGCGAAATCGTCGGCATCGAGCATCAGATCGGCCAGCGGATCGCGCAGATGCGCATCGAAGCCGGCAGAGATCAGGATCAGCTGCGGGCGGAAGGCGTCGATCAGCGGCAGCATCTCGTCTTCCCACACATTGCGGAAGCGCAGCCCGTCGCTGCCTGGCTGCAGCAGCAGGTTGTGGATGTTGCCGATGCCGCGCTCGTAAACGCTGCCCGAGTGAGGATAGAGCCCGGACTGGTGGGTGCTGAGATACTGCACGGCAGGGTCGCGCTCGAAGATCGCCTGCGTGCCGTTGCCGTGGTGGACGTCGAAATCCACGATGGTGATGCGTTCCAGCCCATGCCGGTCGCGCGCATGCGCGGCGGCCACGGCGACGTTGTTGAACAGGCAAAAGCCCATCGACACCTGCGCGGTGGCGTGGTGACCGGGTGGGCGCACTGCGCAAAAGGCGGTCCGGGTGGCATCCTGCATCACCGCGTCTACCGCGGCGACGCCGGCGCCGGCTGCGCGCAATGCCGCCGCGCGCGAGCCGGGCGACATCACGGTGTCCACGTCGAGCCGATGGTGGCCGTCGAAGGCGGTTTCCAGCACCGCATCCACCTGTTCGCGCTCGTGCACACGGCACAGGTCGCCGAGCTTGGCCAGCGGCGCCTCGCGCCAGTCCAGGTCCGGGAAGGCGTCGCGCAGCGCCTCCAGTACCGCTTCCAGACGGGCGGGACGCTCGGGATGCTCGGGGCCGGCGTCGTGACCGAGGCAGGCGGGATGGGTAAAGACCAACATGGGGCAAATCTAGCCTGTCCGCCGTGCCATGTGCAGGTCAGCCGCGCCGGCGGTCGTGCCGCCACAGCACTTCCTGCTGGCCATCGGCACGCGCCAGCACGCGGGCGAGCACGAACAGCAGGTCGGACAGGCGATTCAAATAGCCGATCGCCTCGCTGCGCACGGTCTCCTGGCGCGACAGCGCAACGGTCTCGCGCTCGGCCCGGCGCACGATGGTGCGGGCCAGGTGGCAGCGCGCGGCGGCCTCGCCACCGGCCGGCAGGATGAACTCCTTCAGCGGGGGGAGCGTGTCGTTGAAAAGATCCAGCTGGCGCTCCAGTGCAGCGATATCGGCGCTATCGATCGCCGCATGGCCCGGGATGCACAGCTCGCCGCCCAGATCGAACAGCTGGTGCTGGAGGGTGGTCAGCAGCTCGGCAACCGGTTCCGGCACGCCGGGAGCGGCCAGCAGCACGCCGATGGCCGAATTGGCCTCGTCCACGCTGCCATAGGCGTTGACGCGCAACGCGTCCTTGCCGGTACGGCTGCCGTCGCCCAGGCCGGTGCTGCCGTCGTCGCCGGTGCGCGTATAGATCCGCGAGAGCCGGTTGCCCATCTCAGCCGGCCTGGATCTGGCCGGGCGCGCTGGTCAGGCGCTCGGCTGCCACCTGGATCGCCGCGGCGGCGGCCACATACAGCGCGGCACTGCGCAGATACGGCCCCAGCCAGTCGCTGTAATTCTTGAACCAGCCGGCCACGGTCGGCTCGGCCACGCTGGCGCTGATCCAGTAGAAGCTGCCCTGGGCGATCAACTGGCACAGCGCCACGGAGAGCAACAGCGCCGGCACCAGCCTGGCCAGCGCGCTCCATTGCGCGCCGTGGTACTGCCGGCGCAACCACATCCCACCTGCCCACAGCGCGAAATACGCCGGCACCAGGCACCAGTACGCCGGCGATACGCAGTAGTGCTGCCAGAAGCTCAGGCCCTGGCGGGTGATCACCAGCCAGTCCACCGCTACTGCCAGCAGCATCAGCAGCGGGAAGGCCAGCCTGGTGCGCGCGGCCAGATGGAAGCCGCCGATGAAGAACACCGCCCAGGACGCGTCCGGGACCGGCGCGAAGTGATTGATCCGCGTGGCCGCCATCAGGACGGCAAGCAGGCTCAAAATCAGGGTGTCGTGCGAGCGAGGAGTCATGCGCGGAGGTGGCCGGATCACAGGCTGGCGAGTGTAGCGTGGAACCCGGCACGCCCGCGCCTTGGCGGTCCTGCGGGAGTGGCTGGCGCAAGCGACCGTGGCAGCGCTGCCGTTGCCGCCGCCCACCGCGGATGCAGACCGGTGGGCGCCTGGGTGTGCCCTGCAGCGGCAAGGGTCGGGCAGCGGGGCCTGGGTGAGCAGCCGGCCTCGCTACGCCAAGCCCGGGCGCGGCAAGCTGTCCCACCCGGACGCGGCAACGGGTCATGGGCGAAGGCTTATCATGTGTCGATGACACATCCACATGACGTTCTGATCGTCGGCGGCGGCCTGGTCGGCTCCAGCCTGGCGATTGCGCTGGACCGCATCGGCCTGGATGTCGGGCTGGTGGAAGCCACCCCGGCCGGCACGCCGCCAGCGGTGTTCGACCAGCGCAACCTGAGTTTTGCCGCTGCCACCGTCAATGCGCTGGGCGTGCTGGGGGTGATGGCCAAGCTGCGCAGCGCCCCCGGCCCGATCCGGCGCATCCACGTCAGCCGCGCCGGCGACTTTGGCCGCGTGCAGCTGGACGCGGCCGATTACGGCCGCGACAGCTTCGGCCAGGTGGTGGTGGCGCGCGATTTCGGCGAGGCGTTGCAGGCCCGCCTGGACGAGCTGACCCGGCTGCGCCGCTATCGCCCGGCACGCTGCATCGGGGTCGAGCCGGTACAGGACGGTCTGCGCACGCTGCGGATCGCCACCGATGACGGCGAGCAGCGCGTGCAGGCACGGCTGGTGGTCGGCGCCGACGGCACCCATAGCGCAGTACGCGAGCTGCTGCATATCGGCAGCGATGCGCACGACTTCCTGCAGACCTTGTTCGTGGCGCGGGTGCGCGCCTCCCGCCCACCGGATGGCACCGCGTGGGAGCGCTTCGGCGCGCATGGGCCGACCGCGCTGTTGCCGCGCGGCGACCGCCATTACGGCGCGATCCACTGCGTGGCGCGCGGCGAGGCCGAGGCGGTGGCCGCGCTCGACGAGACCGACTGGCTTGCCCGGTTGCAGCGGGCGGCCGGATGGCGCGCCGGGCGTTTTGTCGCCAGCGGCGAGCGCAGCGCATATCCATTGGTGCAGGTGCTGGCCAACGCGCTGGTCGCCGAGCGCGTGGTGCTGCTGGGCAACGCCGCGCAGACACTGCATCCGATCGGCGCGCAGGGCTTCAACCTCGGCTTGCGCGATGCGCTGACACTGGCCGAATTGATCGAGCACGATCGCCGCGATGCCGGTGCGGGCGCGTTGCTGGCCGAGTATTTGGCACGCCGACGCGTGGACCGCGAACAGACCATCGGGTTTTCCAGCGGGCTGGCGCGGCTTACCGGCAATCCGGCGCCGTTGTTGCGGCCGCTGCGCAGTCTCGGCCTGCTTGCGACCTCGCAGGCGGCGCCGCTGCAGTCGATGCTGGTCGGCGGGGCGATGGGGTTCCGTGGCGATGTGCCGCAGTTGTGCAGGGGCGTGGCATGAGCCGCCGTGGTAGCCGCGATGCGTTGATCGTCGGTGGCGGCGTGGTCGGGGCCGCCTGCGCGCTGGCCCTGGCCGATGCCGGCCTGAGCGTGGCCCTGGTCGAAGGCCGCGAGCCCGCGCGCTGGCGGGCCGACCAGCCCGATCTGCGCGTGTATGCCTTCGCTGCCGACAATGCCGCGCTGCTCGACAGCCTGGGCGTATGGGCCGCCGTGCGCGCTGCCCGCGTGCAGCCGTACCGGCGCATGCGGGTCTGGGACGCCGGCGGTGGCGGCGAACTGCGCTTCGACGCGGATACCCTGGGCCGCGAACAACTGGGCTGGATCATCGAACACGAGGTGCTGGTCGATCGCCTGTGGGCGGCGGTGCATGCGGCCGGCATCCAGGTGCATTGCCCGGCACGCGTGGTCGAGCTGGAACAGGATGCACACGGCGTGCGCCTGCGCCTGGACGATGGCAGCCGCCTGGAAGCGGCGGTCGCCATCGCTGCCGACGGCGCCGCATCGACCTTGCGCGAGCTCGCCGGCCTGCCGGTGTCGCGGCATGCCTACGCGCAGCGCGGCGTGGTTGCCTTCGTGGAGACCGAGCAGCCGCATCAGGCCACTGCCTGGCAGCGCTTTCTGACTACCGGCCCGCTGGCATTCCTGCCGTTCGCCGATGGCCGCAGTTCGATCGTATGGACCTTGCCGGATGCCGAGGCCGCGCGCGTGCTGGCGCTGGACGATGCCGATTTCGCGCGCGAGCTGACCCAGGCCTTCGCGGCGCGGTTGGGGCAGGTGCGCGTGGTGTCTGCACGTGCAGCGTTTCCGCTGCAGCGGCAGTTGGTGGAGCAATACGTCAGCGGCCGCGTGCTGACCCTGGGCGATGCCGCGCACGTGGTGCATCCGCTGGCCGGGCAGGGCGTCAACCTGGGCCTGCGCGATGTCGCCGCGTTGCGCGCGGAGGTGCGCCATGCGCTGGCAAAGCGTGCGGACTGGGCCGCCCCGCATCGGCTGCAGCGCTGGGCACGCACCCGCCGCAGCGAGAACACCGTGGCCGCCTATGGCTTCGATGCGATCAACACGGTGTTCTCCAACGACGAGATGCACCTGACGCTGTTGCGCGGGTCGGTCCTCGGGCTGGCCGGCAAGTTGCCGCCGCTGGTGGATGTGCTGTGGAAGCGCGCCTCCGGCAGCGCGTGACCGACATGCCGGCCGACGCCACCGTCGTCGGCCCCGTCTTTGTATGTTGATGCGCTTATAGCGCAGGCAGCATGTTCCATACGACGGGCGCAGCCGGCGTGGCTACAGTCGAGCCATGTCATCTTTCGCCACCCGTTCGTCCAGGCCCAACGTGCTGCTGCTCTGCGGTTTGCTCTGCGATGCCACCATCTGGCAGCCGCAACGCGAGGCGCTGAGCGATCTCGCCGCAGTGCAGGTGCTGGACTTCGCCGGCTTCGACAGCATCGCGCGGATGGCCGCACATGTGCTGGCCGTCGCCCCGCCGCAGTTCGCCGTGGCCGGCCATTCGATGGGCGGGCGGGTGGCGCTGGAGATCATGCGCCAGGCGCCGCAACGCGTGCAGCGCCTGGCCTTGCTGGACACCGGCATTGCGCCACGCCGCGATGGCGAGCGTGAACAGCGCGCGGCACTGGTGCAGCTTGCCCACACGCAGGGCATGCAGGCGCTCGCACGGCAATGGCTGCCACCGATGCTGCATCCGGACCGGCACGACGATGCCGGGTTGATGAATCCCCTGATCGCGATGGTGCAGCGGCATAGCGTGCAGGCCTACGCCGGGCAGATCCATGCGTTGCTGGAGCGCCCCGACGCCGCGCCGGTGCTGGCGCAGATTCGCTGCCCGACCCTGCTGGGCGTGGGCCGGCAGGACGCCTGGAGTCCCCTGGCCCAGCACCAGCAGATGGCGCAGCAGATCCCGCACGCACGGCTGGTGGTCTTCGAAAACAGCGGGCATATGGCGCCGCTGGAAGCCCCCGCCGCCGTCAGCGCAGCAATGCGCGACTGGTTGCAGGAGGCGTGATGGCGATCCGGTCCGGCCGGCGACGCGCGCGCTGTCGTTGACCAGGCTTGCCGCTTTATCAGCAGCGACTTGAGGAGGCTGCATGCACGACGATGCATCGATCATCATTGCCTGCGAGCAGGTGATTCGCCAATTCGCATTGCTCAACGATCGGCATGACCATGAAGGCCTTGCCGCATTGTTCACTGCCGACGGCGTGTTCGCCCGGCCCAGCGCACCGGAGCTGCCGGTGCACGGCCGCGAGGCGATCCTGCACTCCTTCCGCGCGCGCCCGCCGCGCACCACTTGCCATCTGATGCTCAACACCCTGGTCAGCATCCAATCGCCGACCGTGGCGCACGCGCACAGCAAGGTCCTGCTCTATACCGCCGCGGACACCTCCACAGCACCGCCCTGGACGGCCCAGTCGCCTGCGTTGCTCGGCAGTTTCGACGACGTGCTGGTGCGGGAGCAGGAGCGCTGGCTGTTCAAGCAGCGGCTTGGCGCCTTGCTGATGCGCATCGGCGCCGATTGATCAACTGCCTCGCATCCGTTCCTGGACGCACAGCCGGATGGCGCCCTCGTCGTCGCCTGCCGCAGCACCGCTTTCCTCCCCCACGTCGCGCCCGCAGTCATCCATCCATCGCATTGGAGAATCGCCTAGTGGAACGCGTGAGCTCATCTGCCCGTTGTGCCGTTGCACTGCCACGGTTGTCGTCGCATCGGCATCGTGTCCTGACCCTGGTCACCCTGCTGGGTGCCGGCCTGCCCGTTGCGGTGTCCGCGCAAGCGGTGCCGGAAACCGCTGCACCGCCGCAGGGCATCAATCTGGGCGGGACGAGTTTTCTCGACGGCTTCGGCTCCTCGACGCCGGGCTGGACGGTGATCGAATATCTGCGCCATTACGACTTCGACGCGATCAAGAACGCGCGCGGCGACGATGCGGCCGCCTTCCGCGATCCCAAGGTCGGTGTCAGCGTCCTGCTGACCCAGCTGATCTACGTCACGCCCTATCGCTGGAAGCGCGCGTCGCTGAGCTTTAATACGATCGTGCCGCTGGTCAACTACGACACGTCCTTCGCTGCAGACAGTCCGGTGCAGCTACGCGGCAACGGGTTCGGGATCGGCGATATCTCCTTCGGGCCGGCGCTGCAGATCGACCCGGTGATGCGCAACGGACGTGTCCTGTTCTTCCAGCGCTTTGCGATCGATGCGTTCGCTCCGGTGGGCAAGTTCGATCGCGATGCCGCCATCAACCAGAGCACCGGATTCTGGTCGGTGGCGCCGCATTGGGCATTCACCGTGCAACCCAGCGACACCTGGGAGATCAGCATGCGGGTCAACTATCTCTACAACTTCCGCACCGATCGCGCCGGCGGCGTACCGCCGATCCCGGGGTTCGGTTTTCGCAATGGTCAGGCCGGCGATCTGGTGTGGGCCAATCTGGCCAGCTCGGTGAAGGTCAGTGAGCAGCTGCGCCTGGGCATCAACGGGTATTATCTGCAGCAGCTGCAGGACAACCGCACCAACGGGCAGCGTGTACCCGACAGCAAGCGCATGCAGTTCTATCTCGGGCCGGGGCTGTCCTGGCGGCTGGATGCCAACAACCTGCTGAATTTCAATGTCTACCTGCCGGTGGAGGTGAAGAACTCGGTGGCCGGCACCAGTGTCAATCTGATGTTCGTGCATTCCCTTTAACGTGGAAGCACGCACATATGCGCAGCATGCACGCCGGCGCGTCCGCGTGCGTGCTGCGGCGCAGACGGATGCAGCACGCTGCTGCAGGCAACGCTGCATGCAGCGCAAGCCCGGGTAGTCCTACGTTCGAGTTCTGAGCTGTGCAGGCTGCTGCGCCAGGCCAGTGCACGCTGTCCGCACCAAACCCCTGCGCGCGTCAGATGCCCATGCTGTGGCGCTGGGTATTGGCGTGCTCGCGGAACAACAGCTCCGCACGCGCGCCATCGCGTTGTTCGATGGCCGAGACGATGGTGCCGTGCTGCCGATGTCCGTAGTACAGATCGTCGTAGGCCAGCGTGGGCGAGCGTTGACCGAACACCACATTGACCGGGCTGACGAAGGGCACCACGGTGCAGCGGTCCACGGTCTCGGTCAGGATCGGTTTGTCGGCGGCCACCACGATGGCGCGGTGGAAGCGGGCATTCATCGCGCCATAGGCCTGCTCGTCGTCGGCATTGAGGCTGCGCGTGGCCAGGATCCGGTCGCCTTCGGCGAGACAGGCATGCAAGGTGGCCAGCAGCGTGGTGGAAGCGCCCCGTTCGGCGACGGCGCGTGCAGCCATGCCTTCCATCAAGGCGCGCACCGCCAATGCGTCCAGGCTTTCCTGCTGGCTGAAGCGTCGCACTGCATAGCCGCGGTTGCCTGCCTGCACCAGCAGGCCTTCCTGGCACAGCGCGGGCAGGGCCTGACGGATGGGAGTGCGCGAGATGGCCAGTCGCTCGGCCAGGGCGGCCTCGGTGATGCGCTCACCCGGGGCGAAGGTGCCGCACAGGATCAGTTCGCGTAGCTGCTGGACCGCTTGCAATCGGTGGTTGTTCGCCATTGGCTCCATTCTCTCGCGCCGTACTGCGGCGCACGTTCCTTCGAAGGGGAAAACTCGCAATCCCGGTATAAAAAACCTTGCAGATCAGATCGCTTGGTGGCACTTTGGATCCCAAGGATACCGTTTTGGCGGTCCCGAGTGGCCAGTCGGCGCTGTTGGGATCCCGTGGCAGGACGGATTTCGGCTCAATCAATGATGCGCAATCGGTCACTGCCAGTGGCCGGTACGTATCGCAGGAGTGCAGCATGGCAAGCATCATCGGCGGCATCGGAACCTCGCACGTTCCCACCATCGGGGTGGCCTACGACAAGGGCAAACAGCAGGATCCCTTGTGGAAGCCGTTGTTCGACGGCTACACACCGGTGGCTGCCTGGTTGGCCGAGCAGCAGGCAGACGTGCTGGTGTTCTTCTACAACGACCATTGCACGACGTTCTTCTTCGACCTGTACCCGACCTTCGCCTTGGGCATCGGCGAGCGCTTCCCGGTGGCCGATGAAGGCGCAGGGCTGCGCAATCTGCCGCCGATCCGCGGCGATGTGCAGCTGCAGGCGCATATCGCCGAATGCCTGGTCAACGACGAATTCGATCTGACCGTCTTTCAGGACAAGCCGATCGACCATGGCTGCGCGGCGCCGCTGCCCTTGCTGTGGCCGCACGTGCCGGACTGGCCGGGCACGGTGGTGCCGATCGCGATCAACGTGCTGCAGTACCCGCTGCCGACCGCGCGCCGCTGCTATCGCCTGGGCCAGGCAGTGCGGCGGGCGATCGAATCCTATCCGGAGGATCTCAGGGTGGTGGTGGTGGGCACCGGCGGGCTGTCGCATCAGATCCACGGCGAGCGCACCGGCTTCAACAACACCGAGTGGGACATGGAATTTCTGGACCGCTTCCAGCATGCGCCGGAAACGCTGACCGATCTGACCCACACCGATTACGTGCGCCTGGGCGGAGCCGAGAGCGTGGAGCAGATCATGTGGCTGGCGATGCGCGGCGCGCTGGGCGGGCCGATCCGCAAGCTGCACCAGAACTACTACCTGATGACCACCACCGCGATGACGGTGGTGCTGTACGAGCCGGGTGTCGAAGCTGCTGACGCGCCGTCTTCGGCGCAGTTGCTCGCACACACCGCGCATACCGCAAACGCGGCATGAGGGCCGACCCATGAATCCGCAAGTACAGGGCATGGACCAGATCGGCGGGACCTACCTGTTCGATCTGCGCACCAGCAACCGCGCGTTGCGCATCAACCGATTCTTCTGGCATATGATCCGCGCCCCGTGGCGCGATCGCTTTCTTGAGGATTCCGAAACCCTGATGCAGGAGGCCGGCCTCACCGAGCACGAAAAGGCGCTGATCCGTGCACGCGACTGGCTCGGCCTGGTGCAGTACGGCGCCAACTTCTTCGTCATCGAAAAATTCGCACGCGTGGTGCGCATGACGAATCTGCAGGTCTACGCCATCATGCGTGGCGAGTCCTTCGAAGACTTCATGCAGACACGGCGTGTGCCCGATGCACGCTGATCTGCAGGCGGCGGCCAGGTGCCGTCGCGCCGCACTACCCGACTTCCCAACGTAAGGTCTACCCCCATGACCATGTCCTCCGTGTTCTTCGAACACCGCATCAAGGTCCGGCATCTACGTGTCATCGAGGCGCTGGACCGGCAGAAAAGCCTGCTGCGCGCCTCACGCGTATTGAACGTCACCCAGCCCGCGTTGACGCGTGCCCTGCAGGAGATCGAGGAGATCGTCGGCGCGCCGCTGTTCGAGCGTCACTCGCGTGGCGTGCGCCCCAACGCGATGGGCGAGGTGCTGGTACAGACCGCGCACGTCGTGCTCGGCCAGTTGCGCCGTGCGCAGGACACCTTCGAGGGTCTGCTGCAGGATGACGCGCTCACCATCACCGTGGGCGCGTTGCCGGTCGCGGCGAGCGGCCTGTTGCCGGCCGTGCTGGCCGCGTTGTATCGCGCCGAACCCACGCTGCGGGTGCGCCTGCTGCATGGGCGTACCGACGAGTTGCTGCCCAAGCTGGCCGGCAACGAGATCGACCTGGTGGTGGGCCGGCTGTATCCGCTGGCCCGCTACGACGCATTGATCCGCAAGGTGCTGTACCAGGATCCGATCGCGCTGGTGGCGCGCAGCGATCATCCGCTGTTTGCCAACGGCCAGGTGCGTATCGGCGAAGCCGCCGCGTATCGCCAGGTGCTGCCGACGCTGAGCCAGCATGTGGAGCGCGACGTGGCGCAGGTGATGCGCGAGCACGGGCTGGCCACGCGCGATCAACTGCGTTCCAGTTCGGCCAGCTTTACCCGCGAGATCCTGCTCGGCACCGACAGCGTTGCCGTGATGCCAAGCATGATGGTGGCCGGGGATATCGCACGTGGCGAGCTGCGGGCCTTCCAGCTGCAACAGCCGTCGCAGGCGCGCGCAGGCGGGGTGATCTATCGCGATGGCAGTGCCATCCACAAACCCGGCGTGCGCTTGCTGATGCGTGAGCTGGAGCGCCAGCTGGCGGTCATGGCCGGGCAGGGTGCGGTGTGGGTGGACGACCAGATCAGCGAGGACAACCTGTTGCTGGACGAGTCCGCGTGATCGATTGAGCGCTGCAACCGCGGCAGCAGGCTGCGGCTGCGTCGCACGACGCCGGAGCGCCGGATGCACACGACGGGCAGCGCAGGCTGCCCGTCGTGCTGTCGGGGCGTTGGTCGCTGCCGCACCTGGGCAGTGCGGTGCGAAAACGCGGGGCGTTGCCAGCTGCGCGCGGCGCGATCGCCCGGCATGCATCACGCCTCGCTGGCCAGGGCATCTTTCAGGCGCGCTTTCTGCAGCTTGCCGGTCGCGGTGCGCGGCAGCGCCTCGACCACGCGCAGATGCTTGGGCACCTTGTACTTGGCCAGTCGTTCGATCAGATAGGCGCGGATCTGCGCCAGATCCGGCGCGTCGTCGGCCGGCACGATCGCCAGGTAGCCCACTTCCCCCCATTGCGGGTCGGCGATCCCCACCACCGCACATTCGCGTACCTGCGGATGGTCGGCAAGCACCGCCTCGATCTCGGCCGGATACACGTTCTCGCCGCCGGAGATGAACATGTCCTTCTTGCGATCGACGATCCAGAAAAATCCATCGGCATCGCGTCGCACGATGTCGCCGGTGTGGAACCAGCCGTGGGCGTCGCGCGCGTCGGCGCTTGCCTGCGGATCGCGCCAGTAGCCGGGGCTGAGGTTGGGGCCGCGCAACAACAGCTCGCCGGGCACGCCGACCGGGCAGTCGTTGCCATCGCCATCGACCACGCGCGTCTGCACCGACGGCGCCGAAATGCCGACCGCGCCCAGCTTGTCGCGGATCACCGCGCAGTCCACCGACATGCCGAACACCGTGCCGGCCTCGCTCATGCCGAAGCCGCTGACCATCGGGATGCCATCGTCCAGCCAGCCGAGTAGGTCATCGCTGGCATGCGGCGCGCCGCCGCTGACCAGCGCGGTGAGATGCCGCAGCGCGGCCGCATCGAAACCGGGCTGGCTGCGGAAGGCCTGCATCATCTGCGGCACGCCGACGTAATGGGTGATGCCCAGCGACTGGTCGCTCAGCCAGTCCAGCGTACGCCTGGGTTCGAAGCCGTTGGAGACCTGGATCGAGCCGCCCACCGCCAGCACCGGGCGCACGTTGGTGGCCAGGCCGATGATGTGGAACATCGGCGCTTCGCACAGGAAACTGCTGCCGGCCTCCACGCGCGTGGTGACGCCGAAGTTGTGTGCCACCTGCTGCAGGTTCTGCTCGCTCAGCATCACGCCTTTGGGCTGGCCGGAGGTGCCTGAGGTGAACAGGATCAGGCTGACGCGGTCGGGGGGAATCGCCGCCGTGTCTGCCGGTTCCAGCGTCTTCGCCGTATCGACGAAATCGGCCAGCGCTTCGACATCGGCGCGCCCCGCAGCAACGTCGTCACCCAGCAGCAGGCGCGGCTCTGCGCGTTGCAGCAATGCATCCAGTTCGGTTGCACTCAGCCGCCAGTTGAGCGGCACGTAAATCGCGCCGACGCGTGCGCAGGCGAAATGCAGCGCAACCTGCCAGACCGAGTTGCGTGCCAGCACGGCGAGCCGTTCGCCATCGATGCAGCCGCGCCTCTGCAGCAACGCGGCCAGACGGCCGATCAAGGCGTCCAGTTCTGCGTACGTCCATTGCTGGTCCAGCAGCAGGTCGCGGGCGGCAAGCCGGTGCGGGGTGAGGCGGGCGTGGAAGGAGATCGAGTCGGTCGGCATGGTCATGGCGCTGTCTTCCGAATGCAGATGGGGAGTGACTGGCGTGAGTGCGACGGCTACGGCTGAAGGTTGATACGTGCACCCGATCCACCTGGCGAACGTTCACCAGAGAGTGCGGGTGTGCCGCGGGAGGCGATGGACGAGGCGGTGCCTGCCGCATCGCGATACGACGTTGCTTGCTCTGGTACGTGCGTGGTCGGTGGGCTGGAGGGCCTAGCTGAGATAGATGGTCTTGGTCTCGAGGAAGGCATGCAGTCCTTCGATGCCGCCTTCGCGGCCGATCCCGGAGTGCTTGACCCCGCCGAACGGCATGTCGAAGTCCACCCACATGCCATTGATCGCATGACTGCCGCTGCGCACGCGGCGGGCGATGCGGTAGGCGCGATCGGGATCCTCGCTGTAGACCGTGCCGTGCAGGCCGAAGTCGCTGGCATTGACCTTGGCGATCAGGTCAGCCTCGTCGTGATAATCGATAAAGCTCACCACCGGGCCGAAGATCTCCTCGCGGGCGATGGTCATGTCCGGGGTCACCCCGGCAAACACCGTCGGTTGGAGGAAGAAGCCGCGCGGCAGATGCGTGGGGCGGCCGCCACCCATGACCAGGCGCGCACCCTCGGCGCGGCCGTGTGCGATGTAGGACTGCACGCGTTCGAGCTGGCGGCCAAGCGCCAACGGACCCATGCCGGTCTCGGCAGCGAACGGATCGCCGAGCTTGAGCGCGCCGATGGCCGCGCAATACGCCTGCAGGATGTCGTCGCGTCGCTGCGCCGGCACCAGCACGCGGGTGAGCGCGAAGCACACCTGGCCGGTGATCGGCATCGAGTAGGGCACCAGGCTGGGCAGCACCTTGGCGATGTCTGCATCGTCCAGCACGATCGCGGCGGACTTGCCGCCCAGCTCCAGCCCGACCCGCGCCAGACGCTCGGCGCAGGCCATCCCGATCAGCCGCCCGGCCTGGGTGGACCCGGTAAAACTCACCTTGTCCACCTGTGGATGGCGGATCAGGTGTTCGCCAACCTCGCGACCGCCCGGCAGCAGATTGAACACGCCATCAGGCACGCCGGCCGCGCTGATGCATTCGGCCAGGATGTAGGCATCGATCGGCGTTTCCGGCGAGGGCTTGGCCACCACCGTGCAACCGGCCGCCAGGGCGGCAGCGACCTTGTAGCAGAGCAGCACCAGCGGGGCGTTCCAGGGGGTGATCGTGGCGACCACGCCCACCGGCTCCTGCACGATGTGCACGCGGCCGCCGTTGGCGCGTGCACGGGGCTCCACGAACGGATGGGTCGCGATCAGGTCGCCGTAATAGTCGAACAGGCCGGGCGCCTGCTGCGAGGCGCGGCGACTGAAGCCGATGGTGGCGCCGACCTGTCCGGTCCAGGCTTCGGCCAGTTCCGGCATGCGCGCACGCAACTGCGCGGCCACGCGCTTGAGCACGACGCCACGCTCTTGTGGCGATAGCTGCGGCCAGGGGTCGGTGTCGAACGCGGCGCGCGCGGCGGCGATGGCCGCCTCGGTGTCGGCAGGCGCGGGCTCGGTGTAGCGCAGCAGGCGTTGTTCGGTGTGCGGTGCAATCACATCGACGTCGCGATCGCCGCTGCTTGCGCGCCACTGGCCGTCGATGAACAGGCCCAATGGTCCACGCGCAGCGATCCCGCGCAGGGTTGCGGACAAGGCTTCCATACTCCCTCCTCGGTGCAGAAAACCACTGGCAGCGCCAGCGATGCGTGGGGTGCACGCATCGCTTCAGGCGCCCTGGGAACTGCTCAGGCGCTGTTTTTGGTCAGGTCGTATTCGCCCAGGCCGGGCTTGTAGCTCTTCTCGTCGATGAACTGACGGATGCCTTCCTTGCGGGCGTTGTTGTCGAACGAATTGGCCGCTTCCTGCATGCGCACCAGATAATCTTCGGCTTCGTCGTAGGTCATGGTGCCGACGCGACGCACGGCATCCTTTGCATACTTCAGTGCGACAGGGTTCTTCTTGAGCAGCAACTGGGCCACTTCGCGGGTCCGTGCTTCCAGCCGTTCCAGCGGCACGCTTTCGTTGACCAGGCGCCATTCGGCGGCCTTCTTGCCGTCGACCATTTCGCCGGTCAGCGTCATCCACATCGCATCGCGCATGGACAGCAGCTCCACCGCGACCTTGGTGACGCCGCCGCCGGGCAGGATGCCCCAGTTGATTTCCGACAGGCCGAACTGCGCCTCGTCGGCGGCGATCGCCAGGTCGCAGGCGAACAAGGGCCCGAAGCCGCCGCCGAAACACCAGCCATTGACCATTGCGATGGTGGGTTTCTGATACCAGCGCAGGCGGCGGAACCATCCGTAGGACTCGCGCTGCGAGCGACGCACGCCACGCAGGCCCTGTGCCTCGGTCTCGCGGAAGTATTCCTTCAGATCCATGCCGGCCGACCAGGCCGTGCCTTCGCCGCCGAGCACCAGCACGCCGACGTTGTCGTCGAATTCCAGCTCGTCCAGCACGTCCATCATGCGGCGGTTGAGCGCCGGGCTCATCGCGTTGCGTTTGTCGGGGCGTGCGAACTTCACCCAGGCAATGCGGTTTTCGATGCGGACCGATACCACGTCATGCTCGTTCAAGCGGCGTCTCCTTCGAGTCGGTACAAGGTGGGAATCACAGGTCTTCGGCGAGCGCGGTGTCCGGCACGTTTGCCCGTTCCAGCGTGGCGCTGGCGTTCAACTTGCAGAGCAGGCGCAGCAGGGTCTGCTGCTCGCTGGCTTGCAGGCCGGTGCAGGTACGCGCAACCGCCCGTGCCAGGCAGCCCTGGGCAGTGGCGAGCGTGCGCTCGCCAAGCGAGGTGAGATACAGGCCCTTGCTGCGTCGGTCGCGCCCGGCCAGGCGTTCGATCAGGCCCTGCTCGGCCAGCGCGTTGGCGATCTTCATGCCGGCGGCGCGATTGACCAGCAGGCGGTTGCCCAGTTCGGTCTGGTCGCAGCCGGGCTGGTCGCGGATATGGATCAAGGCGGTGACGCGCGCCGGGGTCAGATGCAGTTCGGCCAGTTCCTGGCGCGCGGCGTGGCTGGAGGCCAGGGTCGCCAGTTGCAATTGATAGCCAAGGTCTGCGGCAAGGGCCAGGCGAGCAGTCATCGATCCGTCCAAATTGTATCCGTTAAATACAATCTAGCCGACCGAAGCGGGCACTGCAAGAGGTTGTCGCGGTCACAAACGAAGCAGCGTGCGCGCCTGCGTAGCGCAGCCGCGCACACTGCTGACCAATACCTTACTGAATCAGCCAGCCGGCCAGCTGCTCGCGGCTCAGGTGGCCGCTGTGACGCGTGTCGAGCGCGTCGAATTCCTCTGCCAGTGCCGGGTTGGCCTGGGCCTCGGCGCGACTGATGCGGCCGTCGCCATCGGTATCCAGCGCCTGGAAGTCGATGCGGTAGCTGCCGACCACGCTATTGGGCTGGATCGAGCGCACGATCACGCTGGCCTCGCCGCGTGGACGCTCCAGCTGGGCCTGATGGGTGACCTCGCCGCTGGACAGCGGCTGGGTGCGAATCACATTGGGAACCTCGATCAGCGGCACGCTGCTGGCCGGTGTCGGCGTCTGTTGCGCGAGCGCGTGGCCGCCGAACAGCAGCAGTACGGAAAACGAGGCAATACGAACGGTGGTCATCAGATCCCCCTGATGTGGAACAGCCCGCAAGCATAGAGGCTGGCGGGCGTGTTGAGGTGCGTGCACGCTGCGCCCGGCGCCCGGCGCCCGGCGCCCGGCGTACGGCGTACGGCGTACGGCGTACGGCGACAGCGTCTGCGTGTGCGTGTGCCAGGCGACCGTCGGTGCGGCACGAAATGCGGCATCGGCCAACCGGGACCGGAGCCGGAACTCACCGCCGCACCGCAGCTTCGGACAGTGCACCCGGCTCCGCCGCTCAGCCCGGGATGAACGGAAACACGATCTTCAACAAGCCCTTCAGGCCACCCTCGGCAGTGCTGGCCACCGCCTTGGCGCCGAGGCTGTTGAGTGCGCGCCGGACATCTTCCCAACGCAGTTGCGCGATGTCCTTCTTCAGCAGATCCGCCACTTCCTCTGCCGTGGGCGTGAGCTTTTGCAGTTCGCGCACGGTGGCCTGCGGATCCGGCTGCAGATAGCCCCAGCGCTCGGCGACTTTCAGCAGCGTGTCGAAGCGCACCGCGACCACTTCGCGATTGCGCTCGTACACCGGCAAGGCACCGACATCCAGGATGGCCTGCTCGAATTGCTGCGCGTCATCGGGGTGTTCGATGCGCACCGCCAGAAACCCTTCCTTGCGGCTACGTTCGCTGACGTGCTTGGCACCGGAGCGCAGGTTGTCTTCGGTGAGCACGTTGGCGACGATGCGCTGCATCGCCGCGTCGCCTTCCTCGGGCACCAGCGAGCGCCAACGCGCATAGCCGTCGCGACGCAATGCCTTGACCTTGGCCGAGGTCACCCGCAGCTGCAGCGCGACCATCGCGTTGGAGCTGTTGCGCGAGATGGCGCCATCGCGTTCGAGCAGCACGAAGATCAGCAATTCCAGGTCGCGCTTGGTCAGCGACTGGAATCCCTGCAGCAGGGTCAGGCGCAGGAATTCGTTGCCGAAGGCGGCCGCGTCCTTGAGTTCGATCGGTTGCATGGGGAGTCCTCCACGGGTGACCTGCAGGATGCCAGGACGCTGTTGCGCGACCTGAGAACCGTTGCGACGCGCGCAGCAGTTTCAGCGTCCGGTTTCGCGCCCCGGGCGATCGGACCTGAACGTTTCAACTGCGCCACGATCCTGCAGGGTGACGAACACCTGTTTGCCATCGCTGCCGCCGAACGCCACGTTGCTGGCCTTGCGGCCCTTCAACGCGACCGTGCGCAGCAACGTGCCCTGCGGCGAGACCACCGCGATCTGCCCGGCATCGTAGCGGGCGATGTAGAGATTGCCGTCGGCATCGCAACGCATGCCATCCATGCCGAAGTCCGGGAAGCTGATCAGCAGGCGTTTGTTGCGCAGGCCGCCATCGACGCGGTCGTACACCCAGACCTTGCGCGACATGCTTTCGTTGACGTAGAGATGCTTGCCGTCGGGGCTGACGTCCAGCCCGTTGGGCGTGGTCATGCCCGACTCCATCAACTGGACCACGCCCTCGCGGCTGATGTGCCACAGGCGGCCGCTGTTGTCCTTCCAGTTCGGGTCGCTTGCATAGAAGCTGCCATCGGGCGCAAGCGCCAGGTCATTGGGACCATCGGCGTCGGGCAGCGAGGCGAAGGTGCTGACCGCACGCGTGCGCAGGTTCACCTGCAGGATCTTGTGGCTGGTGAAATCGGCCACGTACATCGTCCCGTCGCGGAAGCGGATGCCATTGCCGGTGCTGCCGTCGGGCAAGGTCACGAAGACCTCTGCCTTCGCGCTGCCATCGGCGTGCAGTGCAATGCGCGCGATGGTGCCGTCCTTGCCCAGATTCACTGCATACAGCGCGCCATCCGGCCCTGCCGCAGGGCCTTCGGCATTGTGGGTGAAGGCGCCATCGCCGATCAGGTCGCGCGCAACGAAGGGCGCATCGTCAGCGATTGCCAGCGAGCTGGACAACAGCAACGCCAGGGGCAGGAAACGACGGCGGGCGACAGCGGTCATGCGGCATGCTCCAGATGGGATCGTTGCCAGTGTGCCAGAACGTGCGCAGCGGCCATGGCGGTGATCACGCGCGATCAAGTAAGGTGCCCGGGCAGTATTGGCCGGCCAGCGACCAACAGCACCACTGCGCCCATCTGCGGGCAGTGCGATTGGGACGTGGTGCGGCATGTATCCACTGACACTCCGGTGCGCGTGCGTCGTCATCGACTGATGACCGCATGCGATGGTGTCAGCCGCTCTCAATCTTGCGAAGGAGGTTTGCATGTCCGTGGAATCGATCACACGTCGCCGTCTGCTTGCCGCGTTCGGCGGTGCAGGCATCCTGCTGGCGGCGCCCGGCTGGGCATTGCCGAAGAAAAAGCCGGGCAAACCGCTGAATGTGGCGCTGGCCGGCCTGGGCAGTTATGCCAGCGAGCAACTCGCGCCGGGCCTGGCACTGACCAAGCATTGCAAGCTGGCGGGCATCGTCACCGGCACGCCCTCGAAGATTCCGCAGTGGCAGGCCAAGTACGGCATCGCCGATCGCAACGTCTACAGCTACGAAAACTTCGACCGGATCGCCGACAACGACGACATCGACGTGGTGTACATCGTCACGCCCACCCACTTGCATGCGCCGCTGACCCTGCGCGCGGCGGCGGCCGGCAAGCATGTCTGGTGCGAAAAGCCGATGGCGATGCATGCCGGCGAATGCGAGGCCATGATCGCGGCGTGCAGGCGCAACAAGGTGGCGCTGGCGATCGGTTACCGCATGCAGCACGAACCCAATACGCGCCGCCTGATCGCGATGGCCAGCGAGAAGCCGTTCGGCGCGATGCAACGCGTGCGTGCCGAGGCCGGGTACAACGGCTACCACGATGCGACCAAGGCCGATCGTCCGTGGCGCTTGCGTTCCCAGTTCGGCGGCGGGGCGATGTACGACATGGGCGTGTATCCGCTCAATGCCGCGCGCTACACGGTGGGCAGCGAGCCGTTGGCCGTGACCGCCAAGCGCTGGACCGATCGCCCGGAGCTGTTCGATGAAGTCGACGAGCATATGGACTTCACGCTGGAATTTCCGAATGCGGTGCGTGCAGAGTGCAAAACCAGCTTCGGCAAGAACATGAATGTGCTGCGCGCCGAGTGCGAGCGCGGCTGGTATGAGTTGTCGCCGTTCCAGAGCTACCAGGGCGTGACCGGCAAGGCCAGCGACGGGCGCGTGTTCGACGCCAAGGTGCCGCACCAGCAGGCACTGCAGATGGACGAGGACGCGCTGGCGATCATCAACGGCACTCCGCTGCGCGCACCCGGCGAAGAAGGCCTGCGCGACATCCGCATCGTCGATGCGATCTACCGCTCGGCCCGCGAGGGCAGCAAGCGGATCGTGCTGTAATCGCGGTCCGCTCCGTCGAGCGACGGAGCGGGCTGGCCCTGATCTGAGAGAGCAGACTGGCTCAAGCCAGCTTGCCGCCACCAAGAGCTAAAAAGGCCTTCGCGTACGAGGAGGCCTTTCAATCCGACGCTGGAGCACATGCCGTGCCACCGCGCGGGACCAGCGCCTGCTGCGAGCCGCACGCCTACTCAGGTGCTCTGCATGGCCCCTTGGAGTGGTCTCATGCACATCGGCACGCTGCCACTGGCCAGCACCCACAGCAATTCCGCCGCCAATCACCCGCCTTTACGAATCCCGAATCCCGGCTCCTACGATTCCCCAATCCCGATTCCCGATTCCTGGCCCTCAGCCCCGCATCGCCAGCACCGTGATCTCCTCACGATCGTGATACAGCTGCTTGGCACGCACGATCAGCGATTTTTCGGCCTGCTGTTCGAACAGGTCCAGGCATAGCCGGGTTTCGTCCCAGCGCTTTTTCATCGGCAGCTTGAGGTTGAAGATGGTGTTGCGGCACCAGCCTTCGCGGATCCAGGTGGCCATGCGCTCGGCCACGCGGCGCGGTTGCTCGACCATGTCGCAGACCATCCAGTCCAGCGCCTGCGCAGGCTTCCAGTGAAAGCCGTCGGCACGCAGATGTTCGACCAGGCCGGTCTCCAGCACATGCTCGCGGAGCGGGCCGTTGTCGACGCTGGTGACATGCAGGTGCTGGCGGGTGAGCACCCAGGTCCAGCCGCCGGGCGCCGCGCCCAGGTCGGCGGCGCGCATGCCGGGCTTGACCAGCGTCTCGCGTTCTTCCGGTGTGAGCAGGGTGAGCAGGGCTTCGTCGAGCTTGAGCGCCGAGCGCGATGGCGCCTCCGGCAACAGCTTCAGGCGCGGAATGCCCAACGGCCACGGCGCGCTGTCGGTACTGTCGGCCACCGCCAGCAAGGCATGGTCGCCATCGAGAAAGCAGACATGCAGCCGCGCCAGGCGCGGCTGCGGTTTGTCGGTCAGCAGGCCGGCCTTGCGCAAGGCCGGACGCAAGGCATTGCCGAAACTGCGTGCCAGCCCGGCCAGCGGCTTGCCCGCGTCCGAATCCGGGTGTTCCACCCACAGATCGCCGAAACGCGGCTGGCCTTCCAGGGCAGCCAGGATCGGCGTGATGCGGTCCTTGGGGTCGATGCCCTTGAGCTCGGCGACCACCACCAGCTTCTGCCGCGCGAAGATCAGCTCGCGCCAGTGCAGCCTGGTGGCCAGTTGCGCGGCCTCATCGCAGACGAACAGCACATAGCCGTCGTTGCGCTGGGTTCGCGCATAGCCGGCGATGCCGACGAAGGCGGCGCGCGCGCTCAACTCGGCGGCCAGCTCCGGCTCGAAGCCCTGGCGGCAGTAGCACAGCAAGCCGCTCATCGCAGGGCCTGGCGTGCGCGATCGCTGCGGGGCAGGTCAATAATGGTCACCGCCGCCCTCGCCATAGGTGCGCAGCACCGCGCAGGCCTGGTCGCGATGCACGTCGCGCACCACCTCGATGCCGCGACGGGTGAGCTCGCCCACCCAATCGGCCGGCAAGGGGCCTTCGTCGAATTCGGTCAGCGCCATCACGTCTTCGGCGCGTGCGCCGATCAGCAGGCGGTCGATGCCGGCCCACACCGTGGCGCCGTAGCACTGGCAGCACGGCTGCGCCGAGGTGGCCAGCGTCACCGGCGACAGCACATCGTTCAGGCGCGGCGTCTGCAGGCGTTGCTGGGCAAGCATGTAGGCCATGTTTTCGGCGTGCGCCAGCGAGGTGGTCTGCGGCACCACGCGGTTCACCGCCGCGGCGATGATGCGGTGGTCCGGGCCGAACACGACCGCCCCGAACGGGCCGCCGCTGCGCTCATGCACGTTCATCCGCGACAGGTCGATTGCCAGCGCCACCTTGTCCTCGTCGCTGGGATAGGCGCGGCTGTCGTCGACATGCGCGTGGATCCAGTTGGGCAGCGTGAGGTGGACTTGCGCGTAAAGCATCAGTGGACCATTTCTGTAGAGGGGGGAGCGGGGCGCAGTGTATCGGCCTGGGCGTCCTTTGCGGCACATTGCCCGGCCACGCACTGGCAGGCGCTGATCTCGCGGAAGCCGCACACGCTCATCATGCCGCTGGCCTGGCATTGCGCCTGCACGCCCTTGGGGTCGGTGGCACTGTTGACGTTGACGCAGGCCGGAAATGCGCCGCAGCAGTTGCCGACGTTCTTCACCGTGCAGTCGGCGTCGGTGCGACAGGTGGTGGTCACGGTGATCGGCTTGCCGCTTGCCGGACCGCTTGCCGGACCGGTTGCCGAGCCGGTCGCTGGAGGCGGCGTGGCCGTATCGGCCGGCGGTGCGGCGCAGCCGACCGACATCAGACAGGCCAGCAACAGCATCGAGCTCAGACACCGGGATAAAAGACGGGACATGCGGCCGCTCCGATCAGGACAGGTGAGCGGCCATGGTAAGCCCCTGCTGCGTGGAGTGCGGCTGGATCTGGGCACCGGCACACATCCGGGGCGCCGGGGCCTGCGCGCGTTGTGCCCGATGGGCCGGCTGTGGCGGGCGCGTGGCCGGGACACGCCTGCAGCGTCGGTGCAGTCAGCGCTGTCTGCGCAGTGCCCGGTTGCAGCGGGTGGCAAGGTCCAGTTGCTGCATGCTTTCGTCGCGGCGATCGCTGGGCAGATCGTCCTCAGACCGGCCCGGAAGCAGCGTGCAGAACACCTCGGCCGGGGTCACCGCGGTCGAGGCGGGTGGCTGCGGCGAGCAGGCCGCCAGGCCGATCGACAGCGAAAACACCGCGCTACGCAGCGTGTTTGCAGGCGGGCGGGAACATGGTTGGGGGAGGCACATGGCGGCGTTCCTGACGGACACAGCCTGCAATCTAGGCCGCTGCGCGCATCAGCCGCCGGCGTCATTTCGCTTCCGCATGCAGTGCTGCGCACCACAGCACGCCGACCAGCAGGCAGGCGATGGCGGCCAGCTCCAGCGGCGTGGGCAGGCGCATTTCCCAGGCAAAGCCGTACAGCAGCGCAAACACCGTTTCGAACACGATCATCTGGCCCACCAGGGTCAGCGGCAGTACGCGGCTGGCCCGGTTCCACAAGGCGTTGCCGATCACCGAGGCCAGGATGCCCAGCAACAGCGAAATGCCCCAGAAACCCGCCCAGTCGATCGGCGCATGTGGCGCGCTGCCGAGCAGGGCAGCCGGCGCCAGCAGGAGTGCCAATGCGCCGGTGACCACGCCGGTCAGCAGCGACCAATCGCCCCCGGACAGGTCCGGCCGCCGTCGTAGCCAGCGCGCATTGCCGATGGAATAGGCCGACCACGACGCCAGCGCACCGAACGCACAAAGCAGGCCGGCGATGCGGGTGGCGCGATCGCTGGCGTGGTGACCGGCATCGTGCTGCAAGGTGTCCAGGGCGACCAGCGCCACGCCGATGACGCACAACACGCATGGCGCAGCCAGGCGTCGCAGTTGCACCGCGCCTGCGGCACGCGTGCCGATCACGGTGACCACCACCGGCAACAGGCCGATGATCAGCGCGGTCGCCGCGCTGCCGGCCCACTGCACCGCGCTGCCGAGCAGCACGTAATAGATCAGGTTGCCCAGCAGGCTCAGACGCACCAGCGCCCACCATTCGGCCCGCCCCAGCCGTGCAGCGGTCTGCCGCGCGCGCGGTGCCAGTACCAGGGCGGCGACCGCGCCATAGGACAGATAACGGGCAACGGCCAGTTGCAACGGCGTAAATGCCGCCAGCAACTGCGGCGCCAGAAACACCAGTCCCCATAGCGCGCCTGCACCGATGCCGCAGGCAACACCGACCATCAAGCGCTCACG
This sequence comes from Xanthomonas sp. BRIP62418, assembly GCF_003993495.1. Lineage (NCBI taxonomy): Bacteria > Pseudomonadati > Pseudomonadota > Gammaproteobacteria > Lysobacterales > Lysobacteraceae > Xanthomonas > Xanthomonas sp. BRIP62418. Next base: position 333,978 of record NZ_QEZG01000049.1, on the reverse strand, counting down.
CATCGTGCTGCTCCTTCATGCCATGCGCCATGCAATGAAGTGCGGCACGCAGTCTCCATTGCGCTTGTTCATTACTTCAAAAGACACCGCGCTGCGGTGGCTTCGCGCTGCTTGCCTGATCTGCGGTGACAGCCATCAGCGGCCGATCGCGCCAGCCAGGCCGGCTTGGCTGCCTGACGCCATATCCGCGCCGGACGGCTGGCCCCCGGCGCGGTTCCGACTCACTTGGCCCAGGTGTCGCGCAGGGTCACGCTGCGGTTGAACACCGGCGTGGCAGCGCTGTGGTCGCGGCGATCGGCCACGAAGTAGCCGGTGCGCTCGAACTGGAACGACTGCTCGGGCGCCGCCTGCGCCGCGCTCGGCTCCACATAGCCGCGCACGCTGCGCTTGGACTCCGGGTTGAGATAGTCGCGGTAGGTCTTGCCTTCGGACTCGTCATCGGGCTTTTCCACCGAGAACAGACGGTCGTACAGGCGGATTTCCGCTTCCACCGCATGTGCGGCGCTGACCCAATGGATGGTGCCCTTGACCTTGCGGTTGGCGCCCTCCATGCCGGGACGCGATTCCGGATCCAGCCAGCCGCGCAGCTCGACGATCTCGCCCGCAGCGTTCTTGATCACCTCGTCCACGCGCGCAATGCCGGCGCCGCGCAGGCGAATCTCGCCACCGGGCACCAGGCGCTTCCAGCCCTTGGGCGGGACTTCGGCAAAATCCTCGCGCTCGATCCACAGCTCGCGTGCGAACGGCACCTCGCGCGTGCCGAAGCTGTCGTCCTTGGGGTGATTGGAAAACTGCAGCGTCTCGGCGTGGCCCTCGGGCAGGTTGGTCAGTACCAGCTTGAGCGGGTCGACCACCGCCATGCGGCGCGCCGCGGCCGCATCCAGATCCTCGCGCAGGCAGCCTTCCAGCACCGAGAAATCGATCAGCGAGTTCTGCTTGCTGATGCCGACCCGGTCCACGAACAGGCGCATCGCCGCCGGCGTATAGCCGCGCCGGCGCAGGCCCTGCAGCGTGTACATGCGCGGGTCGTCCCAGCCGTCCACCAGCTGTTCTTCCACCAGCGCGGTGAGCTTGCGCTTGCTCATCACGGTGTAGTTGATGTTCAGGCGCGAGAACTCGATCTGGCGCGGCTTGGCGGCCTCGCGCGGCAGGCCCTTGTCCAGCAGCGGCTGCAGCAGTTCCGGATGGCCGGCCAGGTCCACCTTGTCCACGCACCAGTCGTACAGCGGGCGGTGGTCTTCGAATTCCAGCGTGCACAGCGAATGGGTGATGCCTTCCACCGCATCGCCCAGCGAATGCGCGAAGTCGTACATCGGGTAGATCGGCCAGGCGTTGCCGGTGTTCTGGTGCTCGACATGCTTGATGCGGTACAGCGCCGGGTCGCGCAGGTTGATGTTGCCGCTGGCCATGTCGATCCTGGCGCGCAGGGTGCGCGCGCCATCGGGGAATTCGCCGGCCCGCATGCGCCGGAACAGGTCCAGGTTTTCCTCGACGCTGCGCTCGCGAAACGGCGAATTGCGGCCGGGCTCGGTCAGCGTGCCGCGGTACTCGCGTACCTGTTCGGCGGACAGGTCGCAGACGAAGGCATGGCCGTCGCGGATCAGTTTTTCCGCAGCCAGGTAGTACACCTCGAAGTAGTCCGAGGCATGGCGCAGCTGCGCCCATTCGAACCCCAGCCAGCGCACGTCGTCCTGGATGGCGACCACGAACTCGGGGTCTTCCTTGGCCGGGTTGGTGTCGTCCAGGCGCAGGTTGCACAGCCCGCCGAATTCGGCCGCCAGGCCGAAATCCAGGCAGATCGCCTTGGCGTGGCCGATATGCAGATAGCCGTTGGGCTCGGGCGGGAAGCGGGTGCGGATGACCGTGTGCTTGCCGCTGGCCAGATCCTCGCGGACGATCTGGCGGATGAAGTCTTTCTTCTCCGCCGGGGCGGTGGCGTCGGTGGCTAGGGTCTCGGACATGCGCGCATCAGCAATAGGTAAACCGCAAGTTTAGGCGGTGGCACCGGTTTAGGGGTAGGCGGCGGCGGATGTTGCGTGGTGGGCTGGTGCTTTCCGCTGTGGCGTGAAGCGCCAGCAGGCCCGTTGGCCGGTGCCACCAACGCCACCCAGTGGGGCCATGGGCCTGCTCAAGTCCGCTATTGGCTGCAACATGTGGCTGTCGGCGAGACGGTCGCGCCGGTGGGTGAAGGCGTGCCGGGAGCGCCCGATCGGCCACGGCTGGCGGTCGCCGGCCCCGACGCGTACGCTGCGCCGACCTTCTGCAGCGAGCAGCGCATGCCTTTGCCCCGCCTGGTGATCGGCGACAAGACCCTGTCTTCCTGGTCGCTGCGCCCGTGGCTGCTGATGCGGCACTTCCAGGTACCGTTCGAAGAAGTCCGCCTGCCGCTGGATACGCCCGAGTTCCAGGCGCGCATTGCCGGTTATTCGCCGACGCGCAAGGTGCCGGTGCTGTGGGACGACGCCCTGCATGTCTGGGACTCGCTGGCGATCTGCGAGTACGTCAACGAGCGCTGGCTCGCCGGCCGCGGTTGGCCGGCCGAGCTGTCGGTGCGGGCGCAGGCGCGGGCGGCTGCGGCTGAAATGCATTCGGGCTTCGTCGCGTTGCGCACCCAGCTGCCAATGAACCTTGCTCGTCAGCCCGGCCCCGCCCACTGGGACGCGGCCGCCGAGCGCGACATCACCCGCATCCAGGCGCTATGGGCCAGCCTGCGCGCCGAGCACGGCCATGCCGGGCAGTTCCTGTGTGGCGACTTCGGCATTGTCGATGCCATGTTCGCCCCGGTCGCGTTGCGTTTTGCCAGCTACGGCGTACCACTGTTCGAGACTGCCGGGGATTACCTGGCCGCGCTGGATGCGCTGCCGGCACTGCGCGAGTGGACGCAGGGCGCCGAGCGCGAACGCCTGGAGCGCGGCTGACATGCAGATCGCGTACCGCGCCAGCCACATCATCGACGCGCACCTGGCCAAGCACGCGTTGGAAGATGCCGGCATCACCGCCTTCGTGTTCGGCGAATCGCTATTGGGCGGTGCCGGCGAGCTGCCCGCCTTCGGCGTGCTGCAGGTCTGCGTGGCCGACCTGCACCTGAGCCAGGCGCAGGCGGTGCTGGCAGACATCGGCCTGTGCGGCGAGGTCACCCGCGCGCTGTAGCGCAGCACCAGTCGTAGGAGCGCACCCGGGCGCGACGGGCGTTACCGGGAAAGCCTCGTCGCGCCCGGGTGCGCTCCTACGCTGGTAGGCGCTCGGGATTGATGGCGCGCATCATCCCGGCTGATGCTACCCGTTGGCGGCCCTCGGTCAGTGCGGCGAGGCACCCGCGCGCTGTAGCGCAGTACCAGTCGTAGGAGCGCACCGGGGCGCGACGGGCGTTACCGGTAAAGCCTCTTCGCGCCCAGGTGCGCTCCTACGACGTGCACCCATCATCCTGGCTGACGCCACCCGGGCGGCGCGGCCTCCGGCGCCGCCAGCGCCCGCAGGCGTTTGAACAGCACGGTGGTTTCGGCCACGTTCCAGACCCGTAGCGCGACCTCGAAGGTGTCCAGCGGCTTGGTCAGAAAGTCCTTGGCACCCAGGCCGAGGGCGCGGTGGCGCGCGCTGCGGCTGGGGTCGGCGGTGAGCACGATCACCGGCAGGAAGTGGCCCGGATCGGACAGCCGCGCCAGTTGTTCCAACAGCGCGTAGCCGTCGAGCTCGGGCATCTTCAGGTCCAGCAGGATCAGGTCGGGCGCGAATGCCGACACCAGCCCCATCACCCGCAGCGGGTCGGTGGTGGCGATGACCTGCTGGAAGCCTTCGCGCTGCAGCAGGTCTTCGAGCAGCCGCACATTGGCCGGCTCGTCGTCGACGATGAGGATGCGCGAGCCGAGGATTTCGTCGCGTGTCATGCCAGCAGTCCGTCGATCACAGTGAAGAATTCCGCCACGTCGAGCGGCTTGGTCAGATACGCACGCACGCCCTGGTTGCCGACGCGCGCCAGGGTGGCGGTGGTGGCATCGGCACTGATCACCACCACCGGCACGCTAGCCGTGGCCGCCTGCGCCTGCAGCTCGCGCAGCAGGTCTTCGCCGCTGCCATCGCTCAGATGCAGGTCCAGCAGGATCAGGTCCGGGACACCGTGCTGCAGCAGTTCGCGCGCCTGCGCCAGGCTGGCCGCCTCCAGCAGCTGCCATTGCGGGCGACGTTCGCTGAGGGTACGGATCAGGGCCTGATTGGACGGGTTGTCCTCGATGCTCAGCAGCCGGCACACGCCGCTGCCCGTGTTACTCGGCGGCACGCTGGCGCGCGCCGGCTCGCGGCGCTGCGGTTCGCCCTGCGGCAGCGCGATCCAGAAGCGTGCGCCATCGCGGCTGCTGTCCACGCCGATGCGCCCACCCATCGCCTCGATCAGCCGCTTGCTCAGTGCCAGGCCCAACCCGGTGCCTTCCACCGCCGAGCGCTCTGCACCCAGCCGCTCGAACGGCGTGAACAGCCGCTCGATCTGCGCCGGCGTCAGGCCCGCGCCCTGGTCTGCGACCGTGATGCGCACCTGCTCGCCATCCGGCTGCGCGCTCACCTGCACCTGGCCGCCGGTGCGGTTGAACTTGACCGCGTTCGACAGCAGGTTGAGCAGCACCTGGCGCAGCCGCTGCGCATCGGCACGCACCGTCCACGGCCCGTCGATGGCCGCCGGTTGCAGCGCGATGCCGTGCTTGTCCGCGTCCGGCGCGATCAGGCCCAGGGCCTCGTGGACGGCCGCACGCACCGAGATCGGCTCCGGGCTCAGGTCCAGTTGATCGGCCTCGATGCGCGCGATGTCCAGCAGCTCGGTGATCAGCCCCAGCAGGTGCCGGCCGGCGCCGAGGATATGCTGCAGATGACGGCGGTGCCCGGGTTCGGGCAGATCCATTTCCAGCACCTGCGCATAGCCCAGGATCGCATTGAGCGGCGTGCGCAATTCGTGGCTGCTGCGCGACAGGAATTCGGTCTTTGCGCGGTTGGCGGTTTCCGCTTCGCGCCGCGCCAGTTGCGCTTCGGCCGCACGTGCGGCGAGCAGCTCGCTGGCCTGGGCCAGGCGCTGACCGACCTGGCCCAGCTCATCGCCGGCACGCGGCTGTGGTGCCAGCGGCAGGCCTTCGCCCAGCCGGTCGGCGTTGGCGGCCAGCGTGCGCAGGCGCCCGGAGAGCGCCGAGGCAAACCACGCCACCGCAAACACCGCGCCCAGGCCGCCGAGCATTGCCGCACTCAGGGTGATGATCAGGTTGCGCTGGCGCAGCCCTTGCGCCTTGGCGGTACGCACCTGCAATTGCGCGGTTTCGTAATTGCGCAGTTCGCGCAGTTCGGCACGCAGGATGTCGAGCTTGTACTTGCCGTCCCACAGCTGGCGGATCTCTTCCTCGCGGCTCAGATCCGGCGCCAGCAGACGGCGCCAGCCCTGCATCTTTTCCGCAAACAAGGGCTTGATGCGCGCGAACCGCTGCGCCTGCCCCGGGTCGGTGATGCGTTGCGACAGCCGCTCTGCCACCCGTTGCAGGCGCGGCTCGGCATCGCGGTACGGGGTGAGGAATTCATCGCGGCGCACCAGCCGATAGCCGCGCACGCCGGCTGCGGTTTCGGCCAGTAGCGCATGGGCTTCGTACAGATCGCTCAGCACTTCCAGCGTCTGCCGCACATCGTTTTCGGCAGCGATGTTCTGCCGCTCCACGCTGTAGATCGCCATCAACGCGACCGCCAGCAGCAGCAAGGGCAGGGTCACCACCGCCAGGCTCTTGCGGGTGATCGGCCAATCGTTCCAACGCACCGCCACTGCATTCATAGCGCGAGTCCGGCTTGGACCGCGTACACCGCGGCCTGGGTGCGATCTTTTACCTCAAGTTTCTGCAGGATTCGCTCCACATGCACTTTGACCGTGCCGGGAGAAATCCCCAGTTCAGCTGCCAGGGTGGCATTGGTGAGGCCGCGCGGCAGCAGTGACAGCACCTGTTTCTCGCGCTTGCTGAGCGTACCGAGGCGGTCGTCCTGCACCGGCTTGCGCCGACGCGTGACGAGCGGTTTGGCCGGTTCGGCCACCATCGCCGGCAGCAGCAGTGCGAAGGCCTGCAGCGCCTGGACGTCATCGTTGCCGGGGGCGGGGCGGTTGTCGTTCCAGGCCACGCACAGCATGCCGAGGGTGCTGCCCAGCGCATGGATCGGCATCTTGGCCTCGCGGATATCGGCCGGGCGCGGCGGCATCAGCCATGCGGCCTCATGGCTGTCGCCGGCTGCGCTGGCTCCGGGCGGCAATGCGCGGCCGCGGCTGGCCAGCACCTGCGCACGCGGCCCGCGCTGTGCCAGCACCGCGCCATGTTCCAGGCCCAGCAACAGCAGCACCCGGCCCAGCACCGCGTCGCAGGCCTGCTCCGGCGTCTGTGCCTGGCGCAGCGCCACCGCCGCCTCCCACAGCGCCTGCCAGCGTGCGCTGTCGGATGCCTCGCGTCGCAGCGTCAGGCGCCAATCGCCAGCGTTGGTAGGGGTTTCCATAGGTTCGCTCTAGGCCGATCAGCATATTTGAGTATATGCCACCCGGCAGAATTGTTGGGGCCGCTTGGTTTCGATACTGCGCTTGCCCGATGAGGCACCCCCATCCACCACACGGAGATTTCCCATGCGTCGCACTCTGTTCTCTCTGGTTCTGGCTCTGGCTGCCACCCCGGCGCTGGCTGGCGGCGTGATGCACTACACAGACAAGGCCACGTTGCCGGCAGGCGGCGAAGAACGCGAAGTCGCGTCCCTGTTCGACACCTGGAACGCGGCGCTGGCCACCGGCAATCCGGACAAGGTGGCCGATCTGTATGCCCCGGACGGCGTGTTGCTGCCGACCGTCTCCAACGAGGTGCGCGCCTCGCGCGCGCAGATCGAAAAGTACTTCGAGATGTTCCTGACCAAGAAGCCGCAGGGCGTGGTGAACTACCGCACCGTGCGCGTGCTCGATGACGACAGCGCAGTGGATGCCGGCGTCTATACCTTCACGCTGACCGACAAGGACGGCAAGAAGAGCAAGGTGCAGGCGCGTTACACCTTCGTGTACGAAAAGCGCGACGGCAAGTGGCTGATCATCAACCACCACAGCTCGGCGATGCCGGAAGTGGACACCGCCACCGCCTCGTTGACCAGGAAGTGATGCCGCATCGGTCGTAGTGGCTTGAAAGCCGCTACGGCCGGCGCCATCCAGCAGGCAATCCTCACGATTGCGGAGTTGCACCATGCTGGGAATCGGCGCTTTCAAACAACGTATGCCACGTCCGGGCGAGGCCTTACCCGGACGCGAGCAGGCACTACCGCTCCACAACACCCACCTGATCAACGGCCATCCGTTGCGCGGGGAATTCACCGGCCTGGCCCAGGTGCAATTCGGGCTTGGCTGCTTCTGGGGTGCAGAACGCAAGTTCTGGAACCTGCCAGGGGTGTACACCACGGCAGTGGGCTATGCCGGCGGCGAAACACCCAACGCCACCTACGGCGAAGTGTGTTCCGGGCAGACCGGCCACACCGAGGCGGTGTTGGTGGTCTATGACGCAGAGAAGGTGTCGTTCGCGCAACTGCTGCGCACGTTCTGGGAAAGCCACGACCCCACCCAGGGCATGCAGCAGGGCAACGATGTGGGTACGCAGTACCGCTCGGCGATCTATTGCACGACACAGGCGCAATACGACGCCGCGCTAGCCAGCCGCGATGCGTACCAGCAGCAGCTGGACGCCGCCGGGTATGGCGCCATCACCACGGAGATCCGTTTCCCGGCGCCCACGTTCTATTACGCCGAAGACGATCACCAGCAGTATCTCGCCAAGCATCCCAACGGCTATTGCGGGCTTGGCGGAACGGGAGTGAGCTGCCCGATCGGGCTGGATGCCTGACGGAAAGGCGGGCCGGATTGAAGCGCTGTCATCCACGTGATCGTGGCGGCGTGCCGATGGCCAACAGTGACCGGCAGCTTTCTCACGATCAGGCAGCGCATGGGAGTGCATGCCAGGCAACTCGAATGGCTACGTCGGAGACGACGTGGCCATCTTTTTGTGTGGGGCGTACGCAAGACGCGCCGGCACCGCTGCGGGTGGCCGAGCGGCGAACCGGCCCGGCGGATCATTGCGGTCAATCCTGACGGCCAATCGGTGCAATGGATCGGTGCGGCGACCCGCTCCATCCAGTCAGCGCAGCCAATGCGCCGGGTGCGACTGAATCCGCTGGATCAGACGAACTCACCGGCGAACATGCCGCGCAACTGGGCCAGCATGTCGGTGCGTTCCGGATGCAGCAGTCGCATGCAGGCAAGCGCGAAGCCGACCGGGCTGGTGCCGGGCGCGGTGATCACGCCGTCGGCGGTCACCACCTTTTCGTGCCGGTATTGCGCAGCACCGGCGTACGGCACCACGTGTTCCTGCAGGAAGGCCAGCGCGTTGCTGGTATGCGCGCGTTCGTCGAGCAGGCCGGCATAGGCCAGGGCGATGGTGGCACCGCAGATCGCGGCGACCGGGCGCTGGTGCTGCACGCGCTCGACCAGCAGGCCGCTCAGTCCGGGGATTTCGCCTGCTTGCCAACGCTCGCTGCCGGGCAGGATCCACAGATCCGCATCCAGCGGCGCCAGATCGGAGAGGGCGAAGTCCGGGGTGATGCGCAGCCCGCCGATCGACTGCACCGGCTGACCATCGATGCTGGCGATGGCGACCTGGTCGCCGAACCATTCGCGCGCCGCCGGCAGGACGATGCCAATTTCCCAGTCGGCCACGCCGTCGACCATCACCACTGCAATGTTTGCCATTGTCCGCTACGCCAGTTGAGGAACCCGGATTCTAGGCAGTGCGGGTTGCGCGGGTGTAAGCGATGTGTGGAGAGCGACGTCGATGTGCTCTTCGATCAGACCAAACAGACGCTTGGCAGCCCGGTGGCGGCCGCGCAGGCGTCAACATGCCCGCACGCTCAGCGATGCCCGGCAAGACCCCCTTGGCCGGAAGCAGTTCCCGCGCCAGCCTCGCACGCCGAGCCGGGCGAGAATGGCCGCGGTGGAACGGGTGTATTCGCCTTCGAGAAAGCCATCGATCGGCCGGCATCACCACGCGTCGTGGCGACAGCATGTCATGCAGCCAGACGATGCAAACCAAAACGCCTGCAGCCAGGAGGCTGCAGGCGTCGTCGGTGCGACCCGTGGCGCTGCAATCAGCCGGCGAGCTTGTCGGTGATGGTCTTGCGCAGTGCCTGCAGATCCTTGGCGAAGGCGTCGATGCCGCTGGCCAGCTTTTCGGTGGCCATCGGGTCGGCCGCCAGGTCGGTGGCGAAGCGGTCGCTGTCGATCGGGGTGATCTGCGCGTTGTCGGCCTGCGCAGGCGAGAGCTTGCGCGTCAGCTGGCCGTGTTCGGCATCGAGCTTTTCCAGCAGCTCCGGCGAGATGGTCAGGCGATCGCAACCGGCCAGCGCTTCGATCTGCGCGGTGGAGCGGAACGAGGCACCCATCACCACGGTGGACGAGCCACGCTGCTTGAACTCGTTGTAGACCGTGCGCACGAACACCACGCCCGGGTCTTCGTCGATGCTGGCCGGGGTCTGGCCCTGGGCGACGTAGTAGTCCAGGATCCGGCCCACGAACGGCGAGATCAGGAACACGCCGGCCTCGGCACAGGCCAGCGCCTGCGAGCGGTTGAAGATCAGGGTCAGATTGCAGTCGATGCCTTCGCGCTGCAGCTGGCGGGCGGCTTCGATGCCTTCCCAGGTGGCCGCGATCTTGATCAGGATCTTGTCCTTGGACACGCCACGCTCGGCATACATCGCGATGAACTTGCGCGCCTTGGCGATGGTCGCCTCGGTGTCGTGCGCCAGGTCGGCATCGACCTCGGTGGAGACACGGCCCGGCACCAGTTCGGCCAGCTTGACGCCGACACCGATGGTGAGGCGGTCGGCCACTTCGTTGACGGTGGCGGTGCGGTCTTCGCCGCCATGTTCGCGGCCCCAGGCCAGTTCGCGCTCGATCAGATCGGCATAGACCGGCAGGTCCAGGGCCTTCTTGACCAGGGTGGGATTGGTGGTGCAGTCGACCGGCTTCAGACGCTTGATGGCGTCGTAGTCGCCGGTGTCGGCAACGACGACGGACAGGTCACGCAGCTGGGCAAGCTTGGAGGGAGATGCAGTCATGCGGGTTCTCTCGAATCGTGGAACGGGTCGTGGATAGGACGCAGCGCGCTACGGTAGCGCGCCTGGCGTGGGAAGTCAGGCGCCGGCCAGCGCATGTTGATCGTGCACGGCACTCACGCGCAGACGCAGGTCGCGCCCGTCGGGCGTGCGCCAGTCGATGCTCTGGCCGACCGACAGGCCGAGCAGCGCACTGCCGACTGGCGCAAGCACCGAGATGCGGCCGTGCTGCACATCGGCCTCGTGCGGATACACGAGGGTGAGCGTATGCCGTTCGCCATGCAGCTCATCTTCGCAATCGATGCGGGAGTGCATGGTGACGACATCGCCGGGAATCTGGTCGGGCGGCACGACGCGTGCACGGCCCAGTTCGTCACTCAGCGCGGTGGCGGCCGGGTGCTTGTTGAATGCGGGGGAATCGAGCAGGGCCTCAAGCCGGGCGAGGTCATGGCTGGAAACCAGGATGGACGGCGGCAAGCCGCTGTGGTGCTGCGAAGTCATGGCAATCTCCTTGACGACTACCGCTCGCCGACATGGTGAGCGTCACTCACCAGATGAGGGCGCCGTTGCCCGATCGCAATGCATGGCGAGATGGGGCAGCGCATGCCACCGGTTGAGGCCGGCGCGGCACCGCGCGTTTCGCGCCGTGGCCAGGGATCCGGCAAGCGCGGCAATGCGTCAGCACACCGCCGCGCGCATCAGCGCCCAGCGACGGGGGTGGAGTCCGTCGCGCGTCAATGACGCCGCAGCTGCCGGCCGTGTCCAAATGCATCGCACCGTCACCAGCGGCCAAACAAAAAACGACGCTTGCGCGTCGCTTCTGTCCACTAGCAGGTGAAAACGCATCACGCCAAGCAACCGCAGCCGTGACACGATTCCCGAATCCCGATTCCTAGGCCGCAACCGCCTTGGGGCCCGTCGCCGGCTGGTCCAGCGTGAACAGGCTCTCCGGCAACTCCTTGAACAACTGCGCCAGCTGCTCCAGGAACGCGGTCATGGCCGAGCTGCGGCGCCAGGCCATGGCGATGCGGCGGCTGGGTTGCTTGTCCTCGCGGAAGCGGATCAGGCGGATGTTCTCCGAGCGTGCGACCGGTGGCTTGACCGCCAGCAGCGGCAGCAAGGTCACACCGACGTTGGCGGCCACCATCTGGCGCAGCGTCTCCAGGCTGGTGGCCTGGAACTCGGATTTTTCCAGGGCACCGGCAAGATGGCAGACATCCAGCGCCTGCTCGCGCAGGCAGTGGCCATCTTCCAGCAGCAACAGCCGCTGCTCGGACAGATCGTCCAGCGTCATGCTGTCATGGCGCGACAGCGGATGACCTTCCGGCACGGCCAGCACGAAGGGTTCCTCGAACAGGAATTCGGCATGCAACTGCTCATCCTGCAACGGCAGTGCGAGCAGCGCCGCATCCAGGCGGCCTTCGCGCAGCTGGTGCACCAGCTGATCGCTCTTTTCCTCGATCAGCAGCAGTTCCAGGCGCGGGAAGCGCTCGCGGATCCGCGGCACCACATGCGGCAGCAGGTACGGCGCCAGGGTGGGAAAGATGCCCAGCCGCACCGTGCCCGCTTCCGGATCCTGGCTGCGCCGCGCGGCTTCCTTCATCTGTTCCACTTCGGCCACGATGCCGCGTGCGCGCATCGCCGCCTCGCGGCCGGCCGGGGTCAGCATCACCTTGCGCGGTGCACGTTCCACCAGCGGCACGCCAAGCTCGTCCTCGAGTTTCTTGATCTGTGTGGACAGCGTCGGTTGACTGACGAAGCACGCCGTCGCGGCACGGCCAAAATGCTTGTGGTCGGCCAGGGCGACCAGATATTTCAGGTCACGCAGATTCATGTGCAGCAGCCCTCATTGCGGTGACGGGGACGCCCGGAGCGTAGCGCCCGGCCGGGCCGGGCGCTGGCTCGAGTGCGCTTACGCAGCCTGGGCGACGTTGTCGGCGCTGACCGGTGCGCTGGAGCGGATCAGGTGGTCGAACGCGCTCAACGCAGCCTTGGAACCTTCGCCCATCGCGATCACGATCTGCTTGTACGGCACCGTGGTGGCGTCGCCGGCCGCGAACACGCCCGGAACATTGGTCTGGCCGCGATCGTCGACGATGATCTCGCCGCGTGGCGACAACGCAACCGAACCCTTGAGGAATTCGGTGTTGGGCAGCAGGCCGATCTGCACGAACACGCCTTCCAGATCGACGTGCTGGATGTCGCCGCCGGTGCGGTCCTTGTAGACCAGGCCGGTGACCTTCTGCCCATCGCCCAGCACTTCGGTGGTCTGCGCACTGGTGATGATGCGCACGTTGTGCAGGCTGCGCAGCTTGCGTTGCAGCACTTCGTCGGCGCGCAGCTTGTCGTCGAACTCCACCAGCGTGACATGCGCCACGATGCCGGCCAGATCGATCGCGGCCTCGACACCGGAATTGCCGCCGCCGATCACCGCCACGCGCTTGCCCTTGAACAGCGGGCCATCGCAATGCGGGCAATAGGCCACGCCCTTGTTCTTGTACTGGTCTTCGCCCGGTACGTTCATCTGCCTCCAGCGCGCGCCGGTGGACAGGATCACGGTCTTGCTCCTGAGCGAGGCGCCATTGGCCAGCTTGATCTCGATCAGGCCATCGGCACCGGCCGGGATCAGCTGCTCGGCGCGCTGCAGGTTCATGATGTCCACGTCGTACTGGCGCACATGCTGCTCGAGCGCGGCAGCCATCTTCGGGCCTTCGGTTTCCGGCACCGAGATGAAGTTTTCGATCGACATGGTGTCCAGCACCTGGCCACCGAAACGCTCGGCGGCCACGCCGGTGCGGATGCCCTTGCGTGCGGCGTACACGGCCGCTGCCGAGCCGGCCGGGCCACCGCCGACCACCAATACGTCGAACGCGTCCTTCGCAGCGATTTTTGCGGCATCGCGCTTGGCCGCATTGGTATCGAGCTTGGCGACGATCTGCTCCAGCGTCATGCGGCCCTGGTCAAACAGCTCGCCGTTCAAGTACACGGTGGGCACCGACATGATCTGGCGGGTTTCCACCTCGTCCTGGAACCACGCGCCATCGATGGCCACATGCTTGATGCGCGGGTTGAGCACGGCGGCAAGGTTCAGCGCCTGCACCACGTCCGGGCAGTTCTGGCACGACAGCGAGAAATAGGTCTCGAACTGGTAGTCGCCATCCAGATGCTGCACCTGCTCGATCACGTCGGCGGCAGCCTTGGACGGGTGCCCGCCCACCTGCAGCAGCGCCAGCACCAGCGAGGTGAACTCGTGGCCCATCGGCAGGCCGGCAAAGCGCAGCGAGATGTCCTGGCCGGGCGTGGTCAGCGCGAACGAAGGCTTGCGCTGGTTGTCGTCGCGGTGGATGTCCAGGCTGATCTTGTCCGACAGCAGCACCAGGTCCTCGAGCAGGTCGAGCATTTCGCGCGAGCCGGCGCTGTCGTCGATCGAGGCATTGATCTGGATCGGCCGCGTGACCCGTTCCAGGTAGGCGGTCAGCTGGGTCTTGAGGTTGGCATCCAACATGGAGAACTCCTGGGAATGGGCAAGGGGAGGGCGTGGCGTCGCTGCGGTGGGGCAGGTCGCCGGGGAGGAGGGGATGAACCGCAGCCGGCGCGATGTCGGGAATGCGTGCTGGCGATGGCTGGCGGGCAGCCCGGCACCGGCTCCGGTTCACCCCCGGCCCAGTGCTGGGCCGGAGATGTCCTTGCGGCCTGAGGACAGGCCGCAAGGGATGGTCGATTTAGATCTTGCCGACCAGGTCCAGCGACGGAGCCAGGGTCTTGGCGCCTTCCTTCCACTTGGCCGGGCAGACCTGGCCAGGGTTGTTGGCGACGAACTGGGCAGCGGTCAGCTTGCGCAGCGTCTCGGTGACGTCGCGGGCGATGGAGTTGTCGTGGATTTCCAGGGTCTTGATGACGCCTTCCGGATTGATGATGAAGGTGCCGCGCAGGGCCAGGCCTTCTTCTTCAATGTGTACACCGAAGGCACGGGTCAGCTTGTGGGTCGGGTCGCCGATCAGCGGGAACTGCGCCTTGCCCACGGCCGGCGAGGTTTCGTGCCACACCTTGTGCGAGAAGTGCGTATCGGTGGTGACGATGTAGACCTCGGCGCCTGCCTTCTGGAACGCGGCATAGTTGTCGGCGGCGTCTTCCACTTCGGTCGGGCAGTTGAAGGTGAAGGCGGCCGGCATGAAGATCAGCACCGACCACTTGCCCTTCAGGCTGGCCTCGGTGACTTCGATGAAGTTGCCGTTGTGGTACGCATTCGCCTTGAACGGCTGGACCTGGGTGTTGATGAGAGACATTGAGTTTCCTCGTGCGGTGAAGGGGACGGGGGATGGAACAGTCGCCATGGTAGGCAGGATCGATAGATTTCTCAAATCGATTGATGGAATTGTATAGATAGGCTGTGGCTATCGAGTGCGCAGACGGCGTCTGCCGCTGCAGGGGCAGATTCCATCTCCGATAATGGTCGGCCGATGTTGCGCAGGAGTGAATGAACCGCATGAGCCAGGACCCGCACGCTCTTGCCGCTGAGCAGTTGTTGCGGCGGGCAGTGGAGCGAATCGACCGCAGCGATGCCGAGCCGCTGCTGCTGCACGCGCTGGGCCGCGAGCGTGCCTGGTTGTTCGCGCATGGCCGCGACCCGGTCGACCCGTCTGTGGCCCGGACGTTCGAGGCGCTGGTGCAGCGGCGCCAGGGCGGCGAGCCGGTGGCGTATCTGACCGGCAGCCGTGGGTTCTGGACGCTGGAGCTGGCGGTCTCCACTGCCACGCTGATCCCGCGCGCCGACACTGAGCTGCTGGTCGAACTGGCACTCGAGCGCCTGGACGGCCTGCCTGGCCGCCGCGTTGTCGATCTGGGCACCGGCAGCGGGGCGATCGCGCTGGCGATCGCCAGCGAGCGGCCGCAGGCACAGGTGATTGCCACCGACGCCAGTGCGGCGGCGCTGGCGGTTGCCCAGCGCAATGCCGACAGCCACCGGTTGCGCAATGTCGACTGCCGGCAGGGCAGCTGGTTCGCGCCGCTGGCCGGCGAGCGCTTCGATCTGGTTGCCAGCAATCCGCCGTATATCGCCGCGCAGGATCCGCATCTGCGCCAGGGCGATCTGCGCTACGAGCCGGCCAGTGCGCTGGCCTCCGGCCCCGACGGCCTGGACGACATCCGCCTGATCGTTGCCGATGCGCCCGCGCATCTGCTGCCGGGCGGCTGGTTGCTGCTCGAACATGGCTGGGACCAGGGCGCGGCGGTGGCCGAGCTGCTGCGGGCGCGCGGTTTCGATGCGGTGGCGACCTACCAGGACCTGGAACAGCGCGATCGGGTGACGACGGGGCGCTGGTCGCGCGCTGCGGACGGACTGGGCGGCTAGCCACAGTTAGGCTAGCCACAGTGAAAAGCGGTCGTCAGGTGGGTGCAGACGGCGCGCTCTGCCCCGGGGCCAGGCGCATGGGGCAATCCGAATCCGGGCGGCAACCGCGCCTGCCTGGCGGCGCCTGCGGGCGTCTTGGATCAGCTGCACCAGGCCTTCGTGTATCGCCGTGCACCTGCCCTTGGTCGATCGCGTGGGTGCGCCCGGCGTGGGTGTGCCGGCTGCCGATACACTAGCGGTTTCCCGCAGGACCGACGCATGCGCACGCTCTATCCCGAGATCACGCCGTACGACCACGGCACCCTCCAGGTCGACGACCGCCACACCCTGTATTTCGAGCAGTGCGGCAATCCGCAGGGCAAGCCGGTGGTGATGCTGCATGGCGGCCCCGGCGGCGGTTGCAACGACAAGATGCGGCGCTTCCATGACCCGGCCAAGTACCGCATCGTGCTGTTCGATCAGCGTGGCGCAGGCCGCTCCACCCCGCATGCCGATCTGGTGAACAACACCACCTGGGACCTGGTCGCCGATATCGAACGCTTGCGCACGCACCTGGGCATCGCGCGCTGGCAGGTGTTCGGCGGCAGCTGGGGCTCGACGCTGGCGCTGGCCTACGCGCAGACCCATCCGCAGCAGGTCACCGAGCTGGTGTTGCGCGGCATCTTCCTGCTGCGCCGCTTCGAGCTGGAATGGTTCTACCAGCAAGGCGCCAGCCGGCTGTTCCCGGATGCCTGGGAGCACTACATCAACGCGATTCCGCTGGTGGAGCGCGCCGATCTGATCTCTGCCTTCCATCGCCGCCTCACCAGCGACGACGAAGCCACGCGGCTGGCCGCGGCCAAGGCGTGGAGCGTATGGGAAGGCGCCACCAGCTTCCTGCATGTGGACGATGATTTCGTCACCGGGCATGAGGACGCGCACTTTGCACTGGCGTTCGCGCGCATCGAGAACCACTACTTCGTCAACGGCGGTTTCTTCGAGGTCGAAGACCAGCTGCTGCGCGATGCGCACCGCATCGCCGATATCCCCGGCGTGATCGTGCAGGGGCGTTACGACGTGGTGTGCCCGATGCAAAGCGCCTGGGATCTGCACAAGGCCTGGCCGAAGGCGCAGCTGCAGGTCAGCCCGGCCGCCGGTCATTCGGCATTCGAGCCGGAAAACGTCGATGCGCTGGTGCGCGCGACCGATGGGTTTGCCTGATCGCAACCGGGAGCGTGCACGGGAAGCTGCAGCAGCGCTCGCGCGCCAGCGGTAGGAGCCCACCCGGGCGCGACGTAGGGTAACGGGACGGCCTGTCGCGCCCGGGTGCGCTCCTACGAGGCAACCGTCGTCACCGAGGCTGCGGATCAGCGCGGCCGCCGCATGCCCCGTAGGAGCGCGCCTGCGCGCGATGAGGCGTTACCGATGACGCCCCATCGCGCGCAAGCGCTCCTACGGTGACTGCCGGTTTCAGGGCGGCAGCAATGCCTGTGCCAGTGGCGGCAGGATGCGTGCCAGTCGCCGTGCCCAGGCCTGCTGGCCGGTCGCGTCGGCGATCAGGTCCTGGCGGATCTCCAGCTCCACATGCAGCAGGCCGCGGCCTTCGCCGTAGACCGGAATCGCGTAGTCGCTGCTGTCGCTGACCGCATACGGCTGGTTGTCGCCGACCACCAGATCCGGCTCCTCGCGCAAGGCCTGCAGTAGCCGGTGCGCCAGCCGGGTGTCGCGGTTGTACAGGACGCCGGCATGCCAGGGCCGCGCAGTGCTAGCCATGATCGGTGTGAAGCTGTGCATCGACACCAGCACGGTCGGTTGCCTGCGCTGTGCACGCGCATCCAGCTCCGCCGCGATGCGCGCGTGGTACGGCGCAAAGATCTCGTCGATGCGTTGCTGCCGCACGTCGGCCGACAGCTGCAGGTTGCCGGGAATCGGGGTGCCGTCGCTGACCTCGGGCATCAGCGTGGCCGAACCGTGCGGGCGATTGCAGTCGATCACCAGGCGCGAATAGGTCTGCGCGATGGCGATGGCATCCAGCGCATCGGCCAGCAGGCGGGTGACCCCGGCAATGCCAATATCCCAGCCGATATGGCGGTCCAGCGCATGCTGTGGCAGGCCGAGATTGGCCAGCCGCGCCGGCACGCGTTGACCGGCGTGGTCGGCGATCAACAGCCACGGCGAGGCGGCCTGCGGGTTGTGCACGCTGAAGGCTGCCGGATCGTCGGCGCCCAGCAGGCGGTCAGCGGTCGCTTCAGCCACGCGGGGTGCCGTCCAATGCGTGATCCACCAGATACAGCCCGGCCCACAGCTTGGGATCCATCTGGTAGCCCTCGGCCATCTTCTGCACCAGCCAGGCGCCGACCTGCGCGCGCGGGATCTCGTGCACGGTGATGTCCTCGCTGGCATCGCCGCCGCCCGCGCCGACCTTGCGCAGGCCGGTGGCGCGCACGAAGGCGATCTTCTCGCTGCTGGCGCCGGCCGAGGTGGGGCCGATCATCAGCACTTCGGCGTGCTCGGCGGTCCAGCCGGTTTCTTCTTCCAGCTCGCGAATGGCCGACAGCTCGATCGACTCGTCGGCATGCACGTCGCCGACCAGGCCGGCCGGCATTTCGATGGTGCGTGCCTGCAGCGGCACGCGGAACTGTTCGACGAACAACATCGCATCGTCCGGGGTCACCGCCACGATGATCGCGGCCAGGCCGCCGGCATGCACGCGCTCGGAATATTCCCAGGTGCCCCGCACGACCATGCGCTGGTACTTGCCTTCGTAGACCACGGTGGGCGGGGTATCGTGTCGGTTCATGGATGCAGACCTTGTTCCAGGGAAACGGGAGTGCGCGGTGCCGGCGCGCCACTGCACGCGGCCAGCAACCGGCGCCGGGTGAGCGGACCAAAGCGCAGGCTCTCGCACAATCGGCCCAGCATGTCCGTATCGGCTTGCGCGCGCGTGAAACCGGCACCGGTCAGCGCCAATGGCGCGTCGAGGGCGATGGTGGTGAGCTGGCGCCACAGCAATGCGTGTTCACGTTGCTCGCGCAGGCGCGCGGCCATCTGCGCCGCGCCGCGCAGGCGCAGGAACGGAATCTCGTCGATGCGTTCCAGCAACGCATCCAGGCTGCCGAAATGCGACAGCAGGACCGCCGCCGATTTGGCACCGATGCCGGTGACGCCGGGAATGTTGTCGATCGCATCGCCGCACAGCGCCAGGTAGTCGGCGATCTGGTGCGCATGCACGCCGTGGCGCGCCTTGACCCCGTCCATGCCCCAGCGCAGGTTGCGCGCGTAATCCCACTGTTCGTCGTGCTCGAGCAGCAGCTGCGACAGGTCCTTGTCGGCCGACACGATCACCCCGCGCAGGCCGTGCGCACGAACGCTGTGCAGGGCACTGCCGATCAGATCGTCGGCCTCGTAGTCGCGGTGTGCCAGCACGCTCAGGCCCAGCGCGGCGCACAGCGCCTTGCAGTGCGCGAACTGGCGCCGCAAGGCATCCGGTGCCGGGGTGCGATTGCCCTTGTAGGCCGGGTAGATCGCATGCCGAAAACAGCTGTCCAGCGCCTCGTCGAAGGCGATGGTGATGTGCGCGGGGTCCTCGCGCTCGAGCAGGTCGAGCAGGAAACGGGCAAAGCCGTGCACGGCATTGGTCGGCCAGCCCTGCGCATCCTGGAATTCGTCCGGGATCGAATGCCAGGCGCGGAACACGTACAGGCTGGCATCGACCAGATACAGCGGGGTCGGGCGAGTGACCGCCAGGGGCGCGCCCGCAAGCGTGGGGGTGTGCGTGGTCACGGGGCCCAGTCGCGCAGCAGCGCACGCGGGTCCGGGCGCTCGCGCTCGGGCACCTGCATGCGCGGGGTGCCGATATGGATGAAACCGGCGATGCGCTCGTTCTGCTCCAGGCCAAGATAGCCGGTCACCGCCGGGTCGTAGGCCATCCATGCGGTCAGCCACTGCGCGCCGAAGCCATGCGCCTGCGCGGCCTGCAGCAGCGCGAAACACACGCAGCCGGCGGTGAGCAGCTGTTCCTGCTCGGGCACCTTGTGCCCGGGGCGCAGCGCGGCGATCACCACGACCACCAGCGGCGCATCATTGAAACGGTTGCGGTCTTTTTCCACTGCTGCGGGCGGCGCCAGCGGGTCGGCGGCCTGGGTGCGCTCGGCCAGGAAATCGCCCAGTGCCTGGCGTGCGTCACCGCTGATGCGCAGAAAGCGGAACGGCACCAGCTTGCCGTGGTCGGGCACGCGCACTGCCGAGGCGAGCATGCGCAGCAAGGTGTCGTCATCCGGGCCGGGTTCGCCCAGCTGTTTGGATGGGACCGAGCGGCGCGCGTCCAGCGCCTGGAGCGAATACGGTGCGTGCATAATTTCGGGTCGAGGCAAGGATGCGGGCAAGTATAGACGGGCCCTTCCCAACGTCCGCCGCATCATGGGCGGCGGGCCGAGGTCGGCCCGGTCGTGAATCCCTTCCGTGTTCGTCCTGTGCGCTGCCCGATGACCCAGTTCGTGTCCACCCCCGTGCTTCCCAGCCGCAACCCGCAGCTGCTCGATCAGGTACGCGAGATCGTGCTGGTGCCGCTGGCCGATGCCTTTGTCCAATTCCAGGATGCATTGGCCGAGGCACTGTTCCGGCTGGCGGCCGATGCCGGCACGGCCCAGAACGACTTCCTGGAAGCCATCCAGGCGGTGCGGCAGCAGCGCGAGCCGATCACTGCGCGTTTTCGCGGGCATCTGGCCAAGGCCTGGCAGGGGCTGGAAGCCGGGCGGCCGTTGTCGGCCGATCGCAGCCTGGGACGCGGTGCGGCCGGGCTGACCCTGCTGCCCGAGCAGGATCTGGAGGTGCGCCTGGCGGTGCGCAATCTGGCCGGCGCGCTGCAGCACCAGTGGCGCCCGGAGCTGATGCGGCTCAATCGCTATCTCGGCTTCATTGCCGGCGGGCTGCGTATCGACGGCGACAGCAATCCGTTCGGGCCGGAGCATCTGGGCGTGGCCTTGTACGAGGCCTTTCAGGGAGTGCCGCTGGCGCCGAAGGCGCATCTGGCGGTGATCAAGGTCTGCGAGCAGCACCTGATGGAGCGCATCGGCCAGCGCTATGGCGCGCTGGAACAGGCGCTGGTGCAGGTGGCGCGCTTGCGCGAGCTGCCGCAGCCACGCAGCCGGCGGCGTGGCATTCCGCGCCAGGACGACGGCGCAGGCGCGCAGGCCGCCGAGACGCCGGACTGGATTGCGCGCTTCTTTGCCGGCTGGTCGGGCGGGCAGGGTGCGTTGGCCGGCGGCGGGGCGATCGACGTGCATCTGCGCAGCGACCGCGCGCTGCTGCCGGCGGGCCTGCACCAGTTGCTGCAGCATGCACGCCGCCAGCGCGAACCCGATGCGGATATCGATACGCCCGCCTTTGCCGCGCGGCGTCTGCTGTCGCCGCGCGAGGTGGTCTTGGCGCTGTCGCTGCTGCAGACCATGCCTGCGGCCGGTTTCGACGCCATCGACGGTGCCGGCCTGGGCCTGGCGCGTGGCCTGCGCCAGCAGGTCAGGCGTGCCGCTGCCGCGCTTGGCGTGGATCCGGCCACCACCTGCCTGAACCCCGACGACGACGACGCGCTGGATCTGGTGGCCCTGCTGTTCACCGCGATCCTGGTGCAAAGCCATCTGTCCGATGCGCAGCGCAGTGTGCTCGGCCAGTTGCTGGTGCCGATGGCCAAGCTGGCGATGCTGGACGGCCTCCTGTTCGTGCGCGATGGCCACCCGGCGCGTCGCCTGCTCAACCTGTTGGTGGAGGCCTGCGACGGCAATGCCGGCGAAACCGCGGCAGAACAGGCCTTGCTCGACCAGGTGCAGGAGGTGGTCGATACGCTCGTGCGGGATTTCGACGAGCATCCGGGGGTGTTTCTGACGCTGGAAGCCGAGTTCGGTGCCAGTTACGCGCACTACCGCCGTCGGGTGGAGATCGCCGAGCGCCGTGCCAACGAATTGCAGCACGCCGAAGAGCGCCGCGAGCGCGCACGCCGCGCCGCCGCGCAGGCGCTGGCCGAACGCCTGGCGCGTGGGCCGCTGCCGCCGCTGGTCGCGCATTTTCTCGGCCGCGTCTGGCAGCCGTATGTGCAACAGGCGGCGTTGCGCGGCGACGGCGGCGGCCCGGCGCTGGAGGCCGCGGTGGCCCTGGGCGATGCGGTACTGGCGCAACTGACGGCTGCCCCTGGCGACACGGCGCTGGAGGCGCAGCGCGCGCAGCTGCTGCAGGCCTTCGCCCTGGCCGGGCTGGCGCCATGCGAGGCCGGGCGGGCCGTGCAGGAGTTGCAGCATGCGCTGGTGTCCACGCCCCCGGTCGCGGTGACCGGGCCGCCCGATCCGGTCCTGCGCGCGCCAACCCTGGCTGCGCTGCCTCTGAGCCCCGCTCCGGCCGACCCGGTCGGCGCGCCGCTGACCCCGTTGCTGGACGCCAGCGCGCAGGTGGCATTCGATCGCGTCACCGCCGATTTCTTCCGTGCCATGCCGGTCGGCACCTGCCTGGACTTCATCGACCGGCAGGGCCGTGCGCAGGCCGGCAAGCTGTCGTGGATCAGCCCGATTTCCGGGCGGCTGATGTTCGTCAACCGGCGCGGCGGGCGGTTGTGCGTGTCCTGGCCGGAGGAGCTGGCGATGATGGCGCGGCTGGACCGGCTGCGCCTGCATCGCGACGACGATGCGTTCTACGGCGCGATGCAGGACGTGGTCGATACGCTGGAGCGGCCGTACAGGCTGGAGCCTTAACCCCCGCAGGCGATGAACGCGTGTGGGCAAGCGCCACCGCAACGATGCAGCTAGGATGTTGGCTTGACACGCAAACCTTGGGCGGTCACGAGTAAAGTGCGAACGGTGTCACACTTAACAAACGAGCGAAACGCCTACCATGCGGTGGCGGAATTTGGGGCCGCGTCTGCTGTTTCTCGTTTGAATATTTTCACGCCTGCAGGGGCGGGGAGCCTTTGCGCATGACTTTTCAGCCCAGTCCGTCGGGACATCCGGGCCGTGACCAACGCTTGCTCGAACAGGCGCACGCCGTGTTCGTGCCCCCACTCGCGCAGGTGTTCGCAGCTGCCGTCGCACACTTCGACGATGTGCTGTTCGATCGCGCCGAGTCCGCCGGCGCATCGCAGCTGCTGTTTCTCGATGGCATGCGCGAGTTGCGCCGCAAGCGCGACGAGGTGGCCACGCAGTTCCGCCAGCAGCTGGACGACGGCTGGCAGGCGTTGCTGCTGGGCGAGCCCTTGTCGGCCGAGGTGGTCCTGGCAGGGGACATCGGCACCGGCCCGCTGAGCCTGGTGCCCGAACACGTGCTCGAGTCGCGGCTGGCGGTGCGCAATCTGGCCACCGTGCTGCTGCGCGACTTCAAGCAGGTGCTGGCGCGGGTGGACCGCCGCCTGGGCTGGATTGCCGGCGGCCTGGAGCTGGTGGCCGATACCAATCCGCTGGGTCCGGAACATCTGGGCGTGGCGATCCACGAAGCCTTCGCCACCTGCGACCTGGCGCCGGAAGTGCGCCTGGTGCTGATCAAGCTGTGCGAGCGCGACCTGGCCGAGTCGATCGGCAAGCTGTATGCGCGTCTGGACGAGACGCTGGCCAAGGCCGGCGTCATGCCGGAGATCTCCCAGCCCAAGCGCCCGCCGCCGCGCGCGCAGCCCCGGGGCGAGACGCCCGAAGAGCGCGTCCAGGCCGCGGCCCAGGGCGCTGCTGCGCAGATGGGCGGCGACGATCTCAATGACCAGTACGCACCGGCCTGGGCCAACCGTTTTCTGGACCGCTGGGCACATAGCCGCGGCCGCATGCAGGCTGCCGCCCAGCGCGGCCAGGCCGACGGCGGCGGTGCGGGCGGCATGGACGGTGGCGAGGCCGATCATCCCGGCGGGAGCCAGGGCATGCTGCTGGAGGCGCTGCACGAACTGCTGCAGCAAACCCGCAGCGTGCGCGACAACGCCGCCTCTGCCGCCTCGGTGGCGGTGGGCCAGCAACGCCCGCTGAGCCAGCGCGAAATGATGTCGGTGCTGTCGTTGCTGCAGGCCACGCCGAGCGCGACGCTGCAGGCGGCCATCGGCGACGACACCGAATCGCTGGCCCAGCGGCTGAAGAACGAAGTGCTGTCCAGCGCCACCCGGCTGGGCGTGGATCCGGCCACCGCGCGCCTGGACCCGATGGACGAGGATGCGATCGATCTGGTCGGCATGCTGTTCGACGTGATGCTGGACGAACGCGACCTGGAAAACCGCTCGCGCGAAATGATCGGCCGCCTGGTGGTGCCCTTCGTCAAGGTCGCGCTGCTGGACCGCAAGATGTTCGTGCAGAAGACCCATCCCGCGCGGCGCCTGCTCAACTCGCTGGCCGAGGCCTGCGAAGGCAACAACGGCGACAGCGCCGCCGAGCGCGTGTTGATGGGCAAGGTCGAGGAAATCGTCGACCGCCTGGTGGCCGAGTTCAACGAGAACCTGGCGATCTTCATGACCCTGGAAGAGGAATTCCGCGATTTCCTGTCCCAGCACCGGCGCCGGGTGGAGATCGCCGAGCGCCGCGCCACCGAAACCCAGCGTGGCCAGGAAAAGCTCGAGCTGGCGCGCAGCCGCGCGCTGTCGGAGCTGGAACAGCGCACCCAGGCCGGCACGCCGCTGCCCGGGGCGGTGGAGGATTTCCTGCGTCAGCCGTGGCTGCATCACCTGACCATGGCGATCCTGCGCGACGGCGACGAAGGTCCCGGCACCCTCGAGGCCCTCGCCCTGGCCGACGGCGTGCTCGAAGAACTGGCCGAGGCACGTCGCCACATCGTCGGCAAGCCGTGGCTGCAGGTCTGGCAGCCGGCCCTGCATCGCGTGTTCGCCAGCATCGGCCTGCACGGTGATGCGGTGGTGGTGGCGATCAGCGCGCTGCACGACACCCTGCAGGCGATCGCCGAAGCGCGTCCGGAGCTGGAAAAGGCCTTGCCGGAGCTGCCGCAGGTCAATCTGCCGCCGCCGGCTGCCGAAAGCGTCAGCGTGGTGCTCGGCGCCGAAGCGGTGGCGCAGAGCATCGACAGCGCCGATGCCGAGCGTTTCCGCGCGATGGATATCGGCACCTGGCTGGATTTCGTCGACAAGGACGGCAAGGTGCAGGCAGGCAAGCTGTCGTGGGTGAGTCCGATCTCGCAGCGGCTGCTGTTCGTCAATCGCCGCGGCGTGCGCTTCTGCGTCGCCTCGCCGGAGGAACTGGCGGTGATGGTGCGCCTGGGCCGGCTGCGCGAACACATCAACGATGGCGCGTTCGACAGCGCGATGCAGGGCGTGATCGATCGGCTGGATCCGCTGCATAACAGCACGGTGCACTGAGCGGCAGTCACCGCGTTGCCGCGTCGTGGTTGATCAGCACAGGGCCGTACGATTGCGATGCAGCGCACCGCAACCGGCGCAAGCGAGGCTTCGTCCAGCATGCGTGCCGGGGGGCATCGCACCACCGCAGCACGCGCCTGCGGCACAACGCGCGTGCAGTTACTGCGCTGCCGGGCCGATGAACTCCAGCGCCCGCGCCATTACCGAAGCGTGATCGACCAGGCGGTTATGGCCCAGGCCCTCGGTACTGAACAGCTGCGCGCCCGGCCACAATGCGGCAAAGCGCGCGCCTTCCTCCCACGGCGTCTCGCGGTCGCGGCGGTCGTGGATGACCAGCGCCGGGCGATCGAACTGTGGCAGGTGCAGGCTCGCGTCGAGATCGGCAAAACGCAGGCCGGTGAGCTGGCACAGCCAGTTTTCGAATGGCGCAAACGCGGCGGGTGCGATCCCCGAGGCACGAAACTGGCGGTGCGCACTGGCGCTGGGTTCGACCAGTGGCGCGATCAGCACGTAGCGCTCGGGCCGCCATGCCGGGTCGTTGGCAAACACCGCCGCTGCCGCGCCGATCGAGTGCCCGATGAAGGCGGCAGGGCGGCCGAAACGGCTGCCGATCTGGCGCAGGACCTGCACGAAATGCGGCATGTTGCTGATCTGTCCGCTGCTCAGGCCATGCGCGGCCTGATCGAACGCCAGCACCGCGTAGCCGAGTGCGCGCAGCTGCGGCACCCATGCAGCAAAACGCAGCCCGTAACTGGACCAGCCATGCGACAGCAGCACATACGGTTGCTGGCTCAGCTCGCCCCACTGGTACACCGCAATGTCGAACCCGTCGATGTGCAGCGTCTGGCGTTGCACGTCGGTCAAGGTTGCCGCGAGGGCAGCCGCCTGCTGCCGCCCTTTACGCGCAGGTGTCACGAAACGGCGCGCCAGATAGCGCCCGGTCGGGCCAGGGGCCAGGCAGCTGGCGCCGGCCAGCACACCGCGAAGCATCCGGAGACGCAGTTTGGCGATGGACGCGCTCATCGGAAGGATCCTTGTGGAAGAGGAGGCGCTATATCTTGCTGGTGACAAGATCAGCGAGTCTGCAGTTGGATCTTGTCATCGTCAAGATGATCTGCTCCACTGGAATCCCGAAAAACGAAGCCGCCATGTCGCGCACCGATGCGTCTGCTGCCTATCATCACGGCGACCTGCCGGCCACGCTGCGGCGCGCCGGCTGGGAGCTGCTGAGCGAATCCGGCGTGCGTGGGTTGAGCTTGCGCGAATGCGCGCGGCGCGCCGGCGTCTCGCACGCGGCTCCGGCGCATCACTTCGGTTCGCTGGACGGATTGCTCGCGGAGCTGGCGGCCGACGGCTACGAACGCATGCTCGCCTGCATTCGTGCCGCCCAGCAGGAACTGGCCGACCCCTTGCTCGGCTGTGGCCTGGGGTATGTGCGGTTTGCGCTGGACTACCCGCAGCAGTTTCGGCTGATGCTGGGGCTGGAGGTGAGCCCGCGCAGCCTGCCGCGGCTCGTGCAGGCCAGCGATGCGGCGATGGCGAGCCTGCGCGAGACAGTGCGGACGCAGTGGGTCGCCCGTCACGGCCATGCCCCGGCCACGGACGTGCTGCAGCAACGCACGCTGCTGGCCTGGAGCGCGGTGCATGGCTATGCCTCGCTTGCGATCGACCGCAAGCACACGGCCTTGCTGGCCTTCGCACCGGAGGTGGTGTTTGCGCCGTTGCTGCACGCCGTGCTCGAACCCTGAAACACGGGCCGGACCTGCTCGGGCATGGCCTGGCTGGCCGCGTGCCGGTCCGCACGCCCGGCGGCGGTGCGTGGCTCTGCTAGCATCGCCGCCACTGGAGCGCGAGACCGGAGCAACCCATGGCTGTGCAGGTGCTGGTGCTGAAAGAACGGGCGGCCGGCGAGCGCCGCGTGGCGGCAACGCCGGAAACGATCAGGAAACTGGTCGCGCTTGGCGCCAGCGTGTGGATCGAGCCGGACGCCGGACGCGCCAGCAGCATGGACGATGCGGCCTACCAACAGGCCGGCGCGCAACTGGCCGGCGCACACACACTGGGACAGGCCGACGTGGTGCTGTGCGTGCAGGGACCGCCGATCGATGTCCTGCTGCGGTGCAAGCCGCACACGGTGCTGATCGGCATGCTTTCGCCCGATGCCGACCCTGCCCGCGCGCAGGCCTTCTCAGAGCATGAATTGATCGCATTCCCGCTGGAGCGGCTGCCGCGCACCACGCGTGCGCAATCGATGGACGTCTTGAGTTCGCAGGCCGGCATGGCGGGCTACAAGGCGATGCTGATCGCCGCACAGCTGGCGCCACGCTTCTTTCCGATGCTGACCACGGCCGCCGGCACCATGCGCCCGTGCAAGGTGCTGGTGATCGGTGCGGGCGTGGCCGGGCTGCAGGCGATCGCCACTGCCAAACGGCTGGGCGCGCAGGTCGAAGGCTTCGATGTGCGCCCCGAAACCCGCGAACAGATCGCCTCGCTGGGCGCGCGCTTCCTGGACCTTGGCGTGAGCGCGGCCGGCGAGGGCGGTTATGCGCGCCAGCTCACCGACGAGGAGCGTGCCGAACAGCAACGCCGTCTTGCCGACCATCTCAAGGGCGTGGACGTGGTGGTCTGCACCGCCGCCGTGCCCGGCCGGCCGGCGCCGAAGATCCTGAGCATGCAGATGCTGCACGGCATGCGCGCCGGCAGCGTGATCGTCGATCTGGCCGCGGAGACCGGTGGCAATTGCGCCGCCACCCGGCCGGGCGAAACGTATGAGCTCGACGGCGTGGTGATCGCCGGCCCGCTCGATCTGCCCAGCCAGGGTGCCGTGCACGCCAGCGAGATGTTCGCGCGCAACGTCTACGCGTTCGCCGCATTGCTGATCAAGGATGGCGCGCTGTCGTTCGATTGGGACGACGAACTGCTGGCCAAGACACGCTGGTCGGCGACAGCGACTGCATAGCCCCGCCGCGTCCATGCGCCTTGCGCGTCGGCGTTTCCGGGTAGGAGCGCGCTGGCGCGCGATGGAGCGTTACCGATGAAGCTCCATCGCGGGCCAGCGCGCTCCTACAGTGGCCGCACGCACGTCCACCTGCGCCCGGGATGCCGCCCTAGCGATGGCGTGCCGCGCTCGCCGCGGCGACGCTGCCGTCAGTCGTCGGTTGGCGGATGCTCGCGCAACCAGGTGCTGCGCTCGGCCGGGCTCATCTTCTGCCAGCGTTGCTGCAGCTCGTTGCGTTGTTGCTGGTTGAGCGTGCGCATGCGGTCGAACAAGGCCTTGGCCTCGCGACGCTGCTCGGGGCTCATGTTGCGGAAGCGGTCCATGCCGGCCTTGGCCTGCTTGCGCTGCTCCGGGGTCATGTCCAGCCAGCGGCGCGCGTGGCGATACATGCGCGGGCGTTCTTCCGGCACATCGTTCCAGCGCTCGCGCAGCGCGTCGATCAGCACCTGACGCTGTTGCGGGGTCAGCGCGTCCCACTCGGGCATTGGCGTCTCTGCCGCGCGCGGTCCGGGTCCTCGCGGGCCGGGGCCATCCGGCGGTGGCGGTCCCGGCGGTCCGGGGGAATGGGCCTGGGCCAGCAAGGAGGCGCAGGGCGCCGCGCACAGCAGCAGGGTCAACAACAGGCGGGTGGTGCGGGTCATCATGCTTATTCCATGGCCAGGGCGGTGTCGGACCCCAGCCAGACGTACAGGTCCGGATTCTGGGTCAGCATGTCGTCGGTATCGGTGGTGGCGCCGGCCATTGCCTGGGTCGGGGTGGAGGCAGGCGAGGCGGTCTCGCCCGGACGCAGCTGCAGGCCGATGCCGACCGCCAGCAGCCCCGAACACGCGGTCGCCAGCAACCAGTAACCGCGTCGGGAACGCGTGGGAGCGGCCGCATGACGGGCCTGGCGCAGGCGCGCCAGGGTCTGCGGCGGCAGGCTGGTGAGGGCGGTGGCATGCAGCTGGCGCAATTGCGTATCCAGCTTGGCCGGGTGGTGGGAGCGGTTCACAGGAAATCCTCGAACTGTGTTTGCAACGCGTCGCGCGCACGCGACAGGTGGGTTTTGACCGAGCCTTCCGAGCAGCCCATCGCCTTGGCGGTGGTGGCCACGTCCAGGTCTTCCAGCACCCGCAGCGTGAACGCTTCGCGCTGGCGCGCCGGCAGGCTGCGCAAGGCCTCGACCAGCCGTTGGTAGGCCTGTTGATGCTGGTGTTCGTCCACCGGCCCGGTGCCGGGGTCGGCCCAGTCGATGGTGCCTTCGTCGTCGGCGCGCTCGGCCGGTGCCCAGAACTTCAGGCGGAAGCTGCGCCGCCGCTGCAGGTCGATGATGCGGCTGCGCAGGATGCTCCAGAACAGCGGCGTCCATTCGGCGGCCGGGCGCTCGCGGTAGCCGAGCAGCTTCACCATGGCGTCCTGCACCGCGTCCAGCGCATCCTCGCGGTGACGCAGGCCGGCCTCGGCAAAGCGGAACGCACGCGGGCCGATGCCGGCCAGGAAGGCGTCCAGCGAAACCGGCGCGGTGGCGGCCGGTGCGGCAGGTTGCGGATCGAAAGGGGTTCCCACCAGCACAGCGTAGCTTCCGCGGAGACGATACGACGTCAACGGACGAGCGCCGATTCGGTTGACACGCGCCCAGGCACGCATGGCGTGGGTATGATCGGCGGGCCACACCGGCCAGTGGAGCGAACGACGATGAGCGACGGATTCGTAGCGCTGTACATCTTCATGCTGGCGGCCATCGCCGGCCACGTGATCATCTCGCGGGTGCCGGTGATCCTGCATACCCCGCTGATGTCCGGCTCCAACTTCATCCACGGCATCGTGCTGATCGGCGCGATGGTGGTGCTCGGGCATGCCGACACCACGCTGGAAAAGGCGCTGGGATTTGTCGCGGTAATGCTGGGTGCGGGCAATGCGGCCGGCGGTTACGTGGTGACCGAGCGGATGCTGGACATGTTCAGGTCCAGCAGGAAGCCGCCGGGCGGGGACGCGCCATGAACGTCTCCACCGCCGCGTTGCTGGCGTGGCTGGTGAAGTCCAGCTATCTGGTCGCGGCGACCTTGTTCCTGCTCGGGCTGCAGCGCATGGCCTCGCCGCTGACCGCGCGCAGCGGCATCCGCTGGGCCGGGCTGGGCATGCTGATCGCCACGGTGGCGACGTTCTTCCTGCCCGAACTGCATAACGTGCCGCTGATCCTGGCCGCGCTGGCGATCGGCACCGGGGTGGCGTGGTGGTCGGCCAGGAAGGTCGCCATCACCGACATGCCGCAGATGGTGGCCTTGTACAACGGCATGGGCGGCGGCTCGGCGGCGGCGATCGGGGCAGTGGAGTTGCTGCGCTTTGCCTTCTTCGCCAACCGCGATACCACCCACTGGAGTGCACAGGCCATCGCCGACCTGGCGGCGCGGCGGCCGGATACCACCACCGTGGTGCTGGCGGTGGTGGGCTCGGCGATCGGCGCGGTGTCGCTGTCCGGCTCGATCGTGGCCTGGGCCAAGCTGGATGGCCGGCTCGACCGCCGGGTGACATTTCCGGGCCAGCAGGCCTTTAATCTGCTGGTGGCACTGGCGGTGCTGGTGCTCGGCATCTGGGCGGCCAGCAGTCTGCAGCCACTGGCGATCGTCGCCTTCTTCGTGGTGGCGCTGGCGCTGGGCGTGCTGATGACGCTGCCGATCGGCGGCGCCGACATGCCGGTGGTGATCTCGCTGTACAACGCCTTCACCGGCCTGGCGGTGGCGTTCGAGGGCTACGTGCTGGGCAACGAGGCGCTGATCATCGCCGGCATGATGGTCGGCGCGGCCGGCATCCTGTTGACCCGCTTGATGGCCAAGGCGATGAACCGGCCGATCAGCGGCGTGCTGTTTTCCAACTTCGGTGGCGGCGGCCAGGCGCAGGAGATCGGCGGTGCGCAGAAGCCGATCGAGGCCGGCGACGTGGCGGCGATGATGGCGTTCGCCGAGCGGGTGGTGATCGTGCCCGGCTACGGCATGGCGGTGGCGCAGGCGCAGCACAAGATCTGGGAGCTGGCGCAGCGGTTGATCGCGCGCGGGGTCAAGGTGAAGTTCGCGATCCACCCGGTCGCCGGGCGCATGCCCGGGCACATGAACGTGCTGCTGGCCGAAGCCGGCGTGCCCTACGACCTGATCGCCGACATGGACGACATCAACCCCGAGTTCGCCAGCACCGATGTGTCGCTGGTGATCGGCGCCAACGACGTGGTCAACCCGGTGGCCAGGACCGACCCGGCCAGTCCGATCTACGGCATGCCGATCCTGGACGTGGTCAATTCGAGGAACACGGTGGTGATCAAGCGCGGCAAGGGCACCGGCTTTGCCGGCATCGAAAACGCGCTGTTCTACGCCGACAACACCCGCATGCTGTACGGCGATGGCGCGGAAGCGGCCGGTGCGCTGGTCAGCGAGCTGAAGGCGCTGGACGGGGGCGGGCACTGAGGCCTCGTGCGACGGATCAGGTGGATGCGTCTGTGACGTCATGCGTGGAAGCGGCGCCGTCCTCAGCACATGGGCCCGTGTAGCGGCGTTGCAGGACAGTCGCGCCAAGTCGAACTGTTCGCCGTGTCCAGCCAGTCCCGAGCAGGACGCGGAGCTTTCAGAAAAGCACCGGGCTTTCGAGTCGCAGCGGTGTCTTTGCAGATAGTCAAAAGCCTGGCTAGTGAGGGCGCGGCGCCCTCACCGCTCGCGGGACACGACGTGAACACATCCATGGGGGGCTCGGTGGCGGCATCCATGCCGTCATACGGTCCGGCAACCGGCAAGAACACCGCACCAGGCAGTTGGCCGGCCCTTGTTTGAAAAGCTGTCTGTAGCGCGGTGTGCATCAGACGTGGAGCCGACGCTTCATGATGGAGGCGCATCCAGCACTGCTCTTACCATGCACACCGACCAACTCGATAGGTCCTTGCCCGCTCACCGTCGCGGGACCCTGAGCGGCATGGATGCCGCGCCGGAGCCTACAAGGACGTACTTGCGGCGTGTCCCGCGATGGTGGGCGGGCAAGGGCCCTGCAGCCAAGCTAGAGCGCCCTGCAGCCAAGTCGCACAGTTCTCCAGGCATCGCTGCGTCAGCGCAACAAAGCGCATAGCACCCAGCAGCAGTAGCGTTACCCGAAGCTGCGCGGCCGCCGCTTCAACGCATCTGTGCGCCGGCGATTGCAACAAAACGCGCCTGGCTCAGCGCGCCGTCCACCACGCCAGGACCAGTGCGGCGGCATAGCACAGCAGGTCGAAACCGTTGTTGGCCAGCTGCAGCAGGGTCCAGGCCAGCCCGGTGCCCATCTTCTGCGCCGAGGTCCACGGGTCCAGGCCCAGTGCACCACCCAGGTGCGCCGAGGCGATACCCCAGTTGGCACCGACGATGATCAGCGCGGTCGCCACGATCGCGACGCCGGTGCGCAGCGGGCCGGCGCCCAGCGTGCCCAGGCGCAGCATCCAGACGATTTCCAGGGCCGTCAGTACCGCCATCCAGCCGGCCTGGTTGCCGGCGGCAAGCGCAATCAGCATCCAGGCGATCAGGGCGGTGACGCATCCCAGCAGCAGGAGCGGGGGCCAGAGCCAGTGGGCGGTTCTGGCGGACGCGGTGGTGGGCGGCATTGGAGCTCCTGACAGTGCGCACATGATAAGGCGCGCGACGTGCTTTGCGCGGTGATGGGCGCGCCGATGGAATGCAGCGTCGTCGCTGGCTCCATCCGGCAACCGGCAGCGGCCTTGCCGTGGTCGGCTAGAATGGCGGACTTGCGCGCACCCGCCGCGGCCCCATATCCAGCCCATGTATTCCCGTAGCAGCGAACCCGTCCAGTTCGAACGCGATTGCGATGCCGTCATGGTGCCGCAGGGCGATTCGGTGACCCTGCCCGCAGGCAGTTACGGCTATATCACCCAGGCGCTGGGTGGCAGCTATACCGTCTTTGTCGAAGGCAACCTGTTCCGCATTGCCGGCAAGGATGGCGATGCGATCGGCAAGGAGGCCCCGCCGGGGCTGGAACTGCCCGCCGATGCCAGCGACGAAGAGGTGGAGGCGCTGGTGTGGCAGCAGCTGCGCACCTGCTTCGACCCGGAGATCCCGTTCAACATCGTCGATCTGGGCCTGGTCTACGAGGCGGTGGTCAGCCATCGCGAGGAAGACGATCAGCGCCGGGTGGACGTCAAGATGACCCTCACCGCCCCCGGTTGCGGCATGGGCGAGATCCTGGTCGACGACGTGCGCAGCAAGGTGGAAATGATCCCGACCATTGCCGAAGCCGACGTCGAGCTGGTCTTCGACCCGCCGTGGGGCCGGCATATGATGTCCGAAGCAGCCCGTCTTGAGACCGGCATGCTCTGATCATCAGGCGCCATGTCCAAGAGGTGGCGCCGCGTCCTTTCGCCCGCCATACAGGAATCTTCCGGTGTCCGTGTCCTTCGCTTCCACCCGTTCCCCGTCGCCGCGCAGTGCCGACGAGCTGTCCGTGATCCTGGCCGCGCCCGGCTTCGGGCTGCATTTCACCGACCATATGGTCGCCATTTCCTGGACCAACGAGCTCGGTTGGCATGACGCGCAGGTGCGCGCCTATGGCCCGCTGCAGCTGGATCCGGCCGCCTCGGTGCTGCATTACGGCCAGGAGATCTTCGAAGGCATCAAGGCCTACCGGCATGCCGACGGTTCGATCTGGACCTTCCGCCCGCAGGCCAATGGCGAGCGCCTGCAGCGCTCGGCGCGCCGGCTGGCGTTGCCGGAACTGCCGGTCGACCTGTTTGTCGAATCGCTGCGCCAGCTGGTGGCGGTGGATGCCGGTTGGGTCCCGTCGGCCCCGGAAACCAGCCTGTATTTCCGCCCGTTCATGATCGCCGACGAGGCATTCCTGGGCGTGCGTGCCGCGCACAAGGCCTCTTACTACGTCATCGCAAGCCCCGCCGGTCCGTATTTCGCCAAGGGCGTGGCGCCGGTGTCGATCTGGTTGTCCACCGAATACGCACGTGCGGCCAAGGGCGGCACCGGTGCGGCCAAGTGCGGGGGCAACTACGCCGCCTCGCTGCTGCCGCAGCAGAAGGCCTATGCACAGGGCTGCTCGCAGGTGCTGTTCCTGGACCCGGTCGAAGGCAGGTACATCGAAGAGCTGGGCGGCATGAACGTGTTCCTGGTCTACAAGGACGGCACGCTGGTGACGCCGGAATTGTCCGGCAGCATCCTGGAAGGCATCACCCGCGACAGCATCCTGCAACTGGCCCGCGACCGCGGCATGCAGGTGATCGAGCGCAAGGTCGCCATCGACGAGTGGAAGCAGGGCGTGGCGTCGGGCGAGATCACCGAGGTGTTCGCCTGCGGCACCGCCGCCGTGGTCACCCCGATCGGCGAGTTGAAGGGCGATGGCTTTGCCGTCGGCGATCTGTCCGCCCCGGCTGGCGAGGTGACCATGTCGCTGCGCCAGGAGCTGACCGATATCCAATATGGGCGCATCCCGGATCGCCATGGTTGGCTGGTGCGTCTGTCCTGAGCCAACACATCGCGTCAAAAAAGGCCTCTGCGCAGTCGCGCAGGGGCCTTTTTTTTGGGCGCAGCGCAGCAGGGGTGTGGCTATGCATGTCCGAACATGTCTTCAACTGACTGAACGGTGCCGTACGGTGTCACAAATCTGATATTTGATTTGTAGAAAGTGCGAACTTCTTATTGTCCAGTCTGGTTGCAGTGCGGTAGGTTCGCTGAACGGATCGATAACAGGGGGTCGATCCGGGACCCCGGTGCTGACCTATGGAAGGCGGCACCGGCTACCACCGCCACGGCGGTGCTCTTTGATCTAGAAGGGAATTCGATGTCGAACGAGTCTTTCCGCAAGTGCCCCCGCGCACTCACCATCCTGAGCGCGGCTGCGCTGACCTCGTTGTTGCTGGCGACCCCGGCCTTTGCCGGTGAGGTCTATCTGGATGGCCTGGCCACCGCCGAGACCCACCAGAAATTCATCGTGACCTACAAGGACGGCAGCACCGCGCTGGCCAGTCCCACCGCGTTGAGCACGTCGCTGCGCACCGCCGCGCGCGCTGTTCCGGCCAAGGCCGGCAAGGCGCTGGGCCTGAACTCGGTGCGCCGCCTGGCGGTGGGACCGGAGCTGGTCAGGACCGACCGCGCACTCGACCGCGCCGAAGCCGAAACCCTGATGCGCCAGCTGGCATCCGACCCCAACGTGCAGAGCGTGGAGGTGGATCAGATCCTGCACGCCACGCTGACCCCGAACGACACCCGCCTGTCCGAGCAGTGGGCCTTCGGCACCAGCAACGCCGGCCTCAATATCCGCCCGGCCTGGGACAAGGCCACCGGCGCCAATGTGGTGGTGGCCGTGATCGATACCGGCATCACCACCCATGCCGATCTCAACGCCAACATCCTGCCGGGCTACGACTTCATCAGCGATGCCACCACCGCGCGCGACGGCAATGGACGCGACAGCAATCCCGCCGACGAAGGCGACTGGTACGCCGCCAACGAGTGCGGCACCGGCATTCCCGCCGCCACTTCCAGCTGGCATGGCACCCATGTGGCCGGCACGGTGGCCGCAGTGACCAACAACACCACCGGCGTGGCGGGCACTGCCTACAACGCCAAGGTGGTGCCGGTGCGCGTGCTCGGCAAGTGCGGCGGTTCGCTGTCGGATATCGCCGACGCCATCGTCTGGTCGTCCGGCGGCAGCGTCAGCGGCGTGCCGGCCAATGCCAACCCGGCCGAAGTGATCAACATGTCGCTGGGCGGCGGCGGCACCTGCTCGGCCACCATGCAGAACGCGATCAGCGGTGCGGTCTCGCGCGGCACCACGGTGGTGGTGGCGGCGGGCAACGATTCCGTCAACGTGTCCGGTTCGCTGCCGGCCAACTGCGCCAACGTGATCGCAGTGGCAGCCACCACCTCGGCCGGCGCCAAGGCCAGCTATTCCAACTTCGGCACCGGGATCGACGTGTCGGCGCCGGGCTCGGCGATCCTGTCCACGCTCAACAGCGGCACCACCACGCCGGGCAGCGCCAGCTACGCCTCCTACAACGGCACCTCGATGGCGGCGCCGCACGTGGCCGGCGTGGTCGCGCTGGTGCAGTCGGTCGCGCCGAGTGCACTCACGCCGGCCGCCGTGGAAACCCTGTTGAAGAACACCGCGCGTGCGCTGCCGGGCGCCTGCTCGGGCGGCTGCGGTGCCGGCATCGTCAATGCCGATGCGGCGGTGACCGCCGCCATCAGTGGCAGCAACGGTGGCGGCGGTGGCGGCACCGGCAACACCCTGACCAACGGCACGCCGGTTACCGGACTGGGCGCGGCCACGGGTGCGGAACTGAACTACACCATCGCGGTGCCGGCCGGTAGCGGCACGCTGACCGTGGCGATCAGCGGCGGCAGCGGCGATGCAGACCTGTACGTGCGTGCCGGCAGTGCGCCGACCGACACCACCTACACCTGCCGCCCGTACCGCAGCGGCAATGCCGAGACCTGCAGCATCAGTGCGCCGTCGGGCACGTACTACGTGCGGGTCAAGGCGTACAGCACGTTCTCCGGCGTGACCTTGCGCGCTAGCTACTGAGGCACGTCGGCACTGCCTGGCCATGGCCGGGCAGTGCCGATCCGGTGCCGCAGAGCGGCTTTACCCCATCAGCGACGTATCGCCCACGTCTGCCGCATCGGCAGGCGCCGGTGATGTGTTGCCGCTCGACCGGAATGGACATCGGTCAGTCGTCTCGCCGGGCGCACGCGCCCGTGCACTGCCCGACCCGATCCGCAGCACGCGGGGATGGTTCGGCCATCTCGCCGCACCTGCGGCACCCTCTCAAATAAGGAACGATCGATGTCCAATGTGTCGCAACGTCGTGCGCCCACGCGCGCGCTGGTGGTCCTGGGTGTGTCCGCGCTGACCTCGCTGCTGGCGGTGCCGGCGTTTGCCGGTCAGGTCAATCTTTCCGGCCTGGATTCGCAGCCCACCCTGGATCGCTTCATCGTCAAGTACAGGGACGGTTCCAGCGCCGCGGTGAGCCCGACCTCGATGCGTGCATCGCTCAAGTCGGTCGCCACCGCCGTGCCCGCACGCGCCGGCCGTGCGCTGGGCCTGAATCACGTGCGTCGCACCGCGCTGGGCTCGGAAGTGCTCAAGACCGACCGTGGCCTGGACCGCGCCGAGGCCGAGACGCTGATGCGCCGGATCGCCGCCGACCCGAGCGTGGAGTACGTGGAAGTCGACCAGATCATGTACCCGACGCTGACCCCCAACGACACCCGTCTGTCCGAGCAGTGGGGCTTCGGCACCACCGCCTCGAGCATCAACGTGCGTCCGGCCTGGGATACGGCCACTGGCACCGGCGTGGTGGTGGCGGTGATCGACACCGGCATCACCAGCCACCCGGACCTCAATGCCAACGTGCTGCCGGGCTACGACTTCATCAGCGA
The DNA here is from genome assembly GCF_003993495.1 of Xanthomonas sp. BRIP62418. Classification (NCBI taxonomy): domain Bacteria; kingdom Pseudomonadati; phylum Pseudomonadota; class Gammaproteobacteria; order Lysobacterales; family Lysobacteraceae; genus Xanthomonas; species Xanthomonas sp. BRIP62418. The sequence goes on along the minus strand of NZ_QEZG01000049.1, from coordinate 296,815 downwards.
CGCGGCACGCGCGCGCGACAACAACGGTCGCGACAGCAATCCGGCCGACCAGGGCGACTGGCGCGCTGCCAACCAATGCGGCTCCGGCGTGGCAGCGGCCAACTCCAGCTGGCATGGCACCCACGTGGCCGGCACCATCGCCGCGGTCACCAACAACAGCACCGGTGTGGCCGGCACCGCGTTCAATGCGCGCATCGTGCCGGTGCGTGCGCTGGGCCTGTGCGGCGGCACCACCTCCGACATCGCCGATGCGATTGTCTGGGCGTCCGGCGGTACCGTGTCCGGGGTGCCGGCCAACGCCAACCCGGCCGAGGTGATCAACATGTCGCTGGGCGGCAACGGCACCTGCTCCAGCACCTACCAGAACGCCATCAACGGCGCGGTGTCGCGCGGCACCACGGTGGTGGTGGCGGCCGGCAACAGCAATGCCAACGTGGCCAACTTCACCCCGGCCAGCTGCGCCAACGTGATCTCGGTGGCGTCGATCACCTCGGCCGGGGCGCGTTCGAGCTTCTCCAACTTCGGCAGCACCATCGACATCTCCGGCCCCGGCTCGGCGATCCTGTCCACGCTCAACAGCGGCACCACCACGCCGGGCAGCGCCAGCTACGCTTCCTACAACGGCACCTCGATGGCGGCCCCGCACGTGGCCGGCGTGGTGGCGCTGGTGCAGTCGGCGGCCAGCCGTCCGTTGACCCCGGCGGCGGTGGAAACCCTGTTGAAGAACACCGCCCGTCCGCTGCCGGGCGCCTGCTCGGGTGGCTGCGGTGCCGGCATCGTCAACGCGGCCGGTGCCGTCAGCCAGACCCCGTAAGCCACGCGCGGTGCCAGCGGCCGGACCGTTGGCATCGCGTCGGTCTGCGTGATGCAGCGTGGCTGCAGCACGCTTGGTATCCCCATTGCCCCGCCAAAACGCGGGGCAATGGCGTTTTTGAGGTGTACGGGGAGGGCAGGTCGGCGCAGTTCCGGTCGTCGCCGGCATCTGCTCTTCAAGCGGCCGCCTTAACGAACCCCATGGTTCGCCACGTCTGGCCGGCCATCCCCGCTCAGGTCCGCTCGTACCGGGTCGATAGCGTGGGCAGGTGGGCAGCGACGCCAGTCGGCGCGCCTCACCACGATGCGAAGCGGCACACCTGTGCCCGCGTTTGCACCACGACATCTTGGGGAGGGGTCGATCCATGCACCATCTATCATTCAAAGGGTTGCGCCATGTCGCGCTGGCCTGTGCACTGCTGTGCGGCGCTGCGCCCGCGTTCGCCGGCGATGTCAGCCTGCAGGGGCTGGGCTCGGCGTCGGCTCATCAGCGTTTCATCGTCAGCTACAAGGACAGCAGCGCCGGCAACCGTGGCGGGCGTCTGAGCGGCTCGCTGCGCGAGATCGCCCGCGCAGTGCCGGCGCGGCGCGGGCGCGCGCTCGGCCTGTCGTCGTCGCGCTGGCTGGGCGTCGGGCCGCAACTGCTGGTGGCCGACCGTGCGCTGGACCGGGTGGATGCGGAAACGCTGATGCGGCGTCTGGCGGCCGACCCGTCGGTCAAGCGCGTGGAAGTGGACATGCTGATGCGCCCGATGCTGGTGCCGAATGACACCCGCCTGCCCGAGCAATGGGCGCTGGGCACCACGACCGCCGGCATCAACGTGCGGCCGGCCTGGGACAAGGCGACCGGCAAGGGCGCGGTGGTGGCCGTGATCGATACCGGCGTCACCACGCATCCAGAGCTGTCGGCCAATGTACTGGCCGGCTACGACTTCATCAGCGACGCCTTCATCGCCCGCGACGGCAACGCACGCGACACCAGCGCCGCCGATGTGGGCGACTGGGCCGCGGCCAACGACTGCGGCAGCGGTGCCAGTGCGTCCAGCTCCAGCTGGCATGGCACCCATGTGGCCGGCATCGTCGCGGCCGCCGCCAACAATGGCACCGGCACGGCAGGCGTGGCATTCAATGCCAAGGTGCTGCCGGTGCGCGTACTGGGCCGTTGCGGCGGTTATCTGTCCGATATCGCCGATGCGATCGTGTGGGCCTCCGGCGGCACGGTGTCCGGTGTGCCGGCCAATCCGACCCCGGCCAAGGTGATCAACCTGTCGCTGGGTGGCATCGGCACCTGTTCGACCACCTTGAGCAATGCGATCGCCAGCGCGGTGTCACGCGGCACCAGCGTGGTGGTGGCCGCCGGCAACAGCAATGTCGATGTCTCCAACAGCGTGCCGGCCAATTGCCCGAACGTGATCGCGGTGGCCGCGACCACGTCGTCCGGGGCCAAGGCCAGTTTTTCCAACTTCGGCAAGGGCGTGGATATCGCCGCTCCCGGCCAGGCGATTCTGTCCACGCTCAACAGCGGCACCACCGCGGCGGGCAATCCCAGTTACGCGGTCTACAGCGGCACCTCGATGGCGGCGCCGCACGTGGCCGGCGTGGTGGCGTTGATGCAGTCGGTGGCGCTCAATCCGCTCAGTGCGGCCAGCGTCGAAGCCATGCTCAAGAGCACTGCGCGTGCATTGCCGGTGGCATGTCCGCAGGGGTGCGGGGCAGGGCTGGTCAATGCCGATGGTGCGGTGGCTGCGGTGATCGCCTCGACCACCCTGACCAGCAAAGCAGCGCGCAGCGGCCTGGCCGCGGCGACCGGTGGTTCGCTGTATTACCAGGTCAATGTGCCCGCGGGCACGCGCAGCCTGCGGGTGGCGCTCAGCGGAGGCAGCGGCAATGCCGATCTGTCGCTGCGCGCCGGCGCATTGCCCAGCGATACCGCCTATGGCTGCCGTGCCGCGGTGGTGGGCAACGCCGACAGCTGCACGCTGACCGCGCCTGCGGCAGGGGTGTATTACGTGCGGCTCAAGGCCACGCTGGCATTTTCGGCGGTCACGCTGGTGGCCACGTACTGAACGTGCGCGCGGCCCTGCGCGCCGGTGGGTGCAGGGCTGCGCCCGGCCTATGCGCGTGATCGCGCGTCGGGCACGTGGCACCGGCGCACCACTCACGTCTCCTGGCACGTGCGTGATCGCTGCCGCAAGCAGAAGGCACTTTTTGCATGTCCCAGGTGCTGGCCGGCACCAGCCGACATGCACGCGGCACGGGGATCGCCGCGTCTAGTCGCAGACACTGCAGGGCCGCGCCTGCAATGCGGCGACGATGCCGTCGCCCGGCAATTCCAGCAGCAAACCGCGTTGCCCGGCGTTGATCCACAGCGACGGGACATCCAGTGCGCTGGCTTCGATCAGCACCGGCGCCTGGCGTTGTTGCCCGAGCGGGCTGATGCCGCCGACCTTGTAGCCGGTGCGACGCTCGGCATCGGCCACCTCCATCATGCGCGCGGACTTGCCGTGGCAGGCACTGGCCAGTTTCTTCAACGACACCCGGCGATCGCACGGGATCACCACGCATACGGCCTGGTCGTCGACCCAGGCCATCAGTGTCTTCAGCACCGTGTGCGGCGCCAGCCCCAGGGCGGTTGCCGCCTGCACGCCCTTGGCGTCCGCATCGGCCTGGTACACGTAGGGGTGCAACACATAGGCCACGCCGGCCGCATCCAGGGCCCTGGTCGCGCGGGTGGCCTTGCTCATGGCGTCAGAGCGACTCGAAGCGGTTGGCGGCGACGTTCTTGCGCACCTTTTCCGGATTCCAGATGCGCCCGTTCATGGCGATGTACACGCCGGCCGGCAGCGACTGCACCGCGCCGACCGCGCAGCCGATATTGAACTCGGCATCCGAGCCGCGGAAGCGCGCCGGATTGAGCGCGCCGGTCATCACGATGGTCTTGTCGGCGATCGACTGCAGCACCTTGCCGGTTTCCACCATCGAATCGGTGCCATGGGTGATCAGCACGTGGCGCGTCGGCTGGGCGGCGATGGTGGCGCGCACCAGTTCGCGGTCGGCATCGGTGATGTGCAGCGAATCCTTGCGGATGATCGGGATCACCGAGAAGCGGAAGGTCACGCCCAGTTCCTTGAGGATCTGGCCGATCTGCGGGTCGCCGATCTGGTAGTCCGATTTGTCGTCGAAGTAGATCTTGTCGATCGTGCCACCGGTGGTGACGATCAGGAGGTCTTCCATTGCTGCCAGTCCTTCAAACGGGCGCGGTGCAGGCCGCGCGAGGGCCGTCATGATACGACCCCGGCGCGTGCGCTGCCCAAGCCGGGTCAACGCGGAGGGCGAGGGCGGCCGAAGCGCGCCGCCATCCCGGGGCCACCCACCAGTGCCACCACGAGCAGGGCCAGCAGCACTTCCAGCCAGGCCAGTGCACGCGCCTGCGGCTGGCTCCAGGCGGCCATCACGCCGTGACTGAACCAGCCCAGCGCGAACACGCCGGCCCAGAAACGCGCGCGCGCGCTGCGCAGCGCCAGCGCGGCCATCAGCGCCGGCGGCAGTGCAAACACCAGCAGCGCTGCGGCGCGGTGGCGGTCGTCGTGAAACCAGGTCACGAACAACACCGTCAGCGCGAGCAGCGCGGCGGTCAGCAGCCAATGCGTGGCGCGCAGGCTCACTGGCTGGCCAGGCGCCGGGCGATGTCGGCCACCCGCCGGCCCAGCGCACGCGCCAGCACGGCTTCGTCCTCGCTCGGCTGCGGGTCGCCTCCGGCACCGGAGACATGGCTGGCGCCGTAGGGCGTGCCGCCGCTGGTGGTGTGGCTGAGTGCCGGCTCGGTGAACGGAATGCCGACGATCAGGCAGCCGTGGTGCAGCAGCGGCAGGTGCATCGACAGCAAGGTGGATTCCTGGCCGCCGTGCATCGCGGCGGTGGAGGTGAACACGCCTGCCGGCTTGCCGGCCAGGGTGCCGCTGGCCCATTCGGCGCCCAGGCTATCGAGGAAATGCTTCATCGGCGCGGCCATGTTGCCGAAGCGGGTCGGGCTGCCCAGCAGCAGCCCGCTGCACTCGGCCAGATCGGCCTTGTCCACATACGGCGCGCCCTCGTCCGGCACCGGCGGGGCGCTGGCCTGGGTCACTGCCGCCACCGGCGGCACCGTGCGCAGCCGCGCGCTCATGCCGGGCACTTCGCCGATGCCGCGCGCGATCTGCCGCGCCAGCCGCGCCACGGAACCGCCACGGCTGTAATACAGCACCAGAATCTCCGCCATCGCGCATCCACCGCCTGTGTAAGTTGCCGCAGTATCGGCCAAGCCACCACCTCGCTGCACGCTGCGGCTGCGGCAAGGCCGCGATGACGGCGCATCGGGTACCCTTGCGCGATGTCGCGCGTGAACAAACTCCACCAATGGAAGGAACGGCTGCGCGACCGCGCGCGGACCGTGAGCTTCGGGCGCTTCCTGTGGCGCCGCTTTCTCGATGACCGCCTGTTCCAGGCGGCCGCCTCGCTCGCCTACACCACAGTGTTCGCGCTGGTGCCGCTGGCGATCGTGGTGTTCGGCGTGTTGTCGGCGTTTCCGGCCTTCAACGAATGGAAGGACGCGCTGACCGACTTCATCTTCAACAACTTCGTGCCCGGCGCGGCGCGTTCGGTGCAGAACTACCTCAACCGTTCGCTGGAAGATCTGGGCAAGTTCACCGTGGCCGGCATGGTCGCGCTGGTGGCCTCGCTGCTGATCACCCTGCACAGCATCGAGCAGACCTTCAACAGCATCTGGCGGGTGGCCGCCGCACGGCCGAAGGTGACCCGCTTCCTGATCTACTGGACGGTGCTGACCCTGGGCACGATGCTGGCGGCGGCTTCGATGGCGATGGCCGCCTACGTGTTCGCACTGCCGCTGTTCCGCACCACCGAAGGCCAGTGGCTGGCCGAATTCGCCTGGCGGCTGGCGCCGATGGCGGTGGAGTTCGTCTGCATCGTGCTGATCTACCGCGTGGTGCCGCAGCATGCGGTGCGCCTGCGGCACGCGCTGCCGGGCGCATTGCTGGCGGTGATCCTGATGGAGATCGTCAAATGGGGCTTCGGCTTCTATCTGGGCAACTTCCAGACCTATCAGCGCATCTACGGCGCACTGTCGGCGCTGCCGATCCTGCTGCTGTGGATCTATCTGAGCTGGGTGTCGGTGCTGCTGGGCGCTTCGCTGGCCTCGTCGATGTCTGCGTTTCGCTACCAGCCCGAAGCGATGCGGTTGCCGCCGGGCTTTGAGATCTATGGCCTGCTGCGCCTGCTTGGTCGTTTCCGCCAGGCACGCATCCATGGCAACGGGCTGGACGAAGACCGCATCCTGGCGCTGGAGCCGATGCTCACCGACACGCTGATGCAGGAGTTGCTGTGCGAACTCAAACGCATCCGCCTGCTGCGCCGCGACGAGCGCGGCCAATGGCTGCTGGCGCGCGATCTGGACGTGGTGCCGCTGGCCGAACTCTACGAAAACTGCCAGCTGCGCGTGCCGATCGAAGACCGCCCCCTGCCGTGCCGCGACGATGCCTACGGCCAGGCCGCGTCCGCTGCGCTGGAACAACTGCGTCAACCCTTGCGCAGCGTGCTGGCGCAACCGGTCGGCGACCTCTACACCCACCTTCCCGGAGACCCCTCATGACCGTGCGCCTCGTGCGCGGCGCCTGTGCGCTGCTGTTGCCGCTGTTGCTGCTGACCGCCTGCAAGCCCGCCAGCGAGGGCACGCCCGCTGCGGGCGGTGCAGCGCCTGCGCCCACCGCGCAGACGCCGCAAACCCCTGCCGCCCCCGCCGACCCGGCAGGCGCGACCGACTCCTCGGTGGTGCAGCAGACCGCCGAGATGCCCAAGCTGTCGCTGCCGACCGTGACCGGCGGGGCCTACGACCTGGCCGCGCATCGCGGCAAGTGGGTGGTGGTCAATTTCTGGGCCACCTGGTGCGCGCCGTGCCTGAAGGAGATGCCCGAGCTGTCGGCGCTGCACACCATGCGCGACACCATCGAGGTGGTGGGCCTGGCCTATGAAGACATCAGCAGCGCCGACATGCAGGCGTTCCTGAAGGACCACCCGGTGTCGTACCCGATCGCCGTCCTCGACCCCTACCAGCCGCCCCAGGACTTCGCCACGCCGCGCGGGTTGCCGATGACGTATCTGATCGGTCCGGACGGCAAGGTTGCCAAGCAGTTCCTCGGCCCGGTCACCGCGCGCGACATCGAAACCGCGGTCGGCATCACCGGCAAGGCCGGCTGATGCAGGCGGCGCACTTTATCGTCACCGGCGTGGTGCAGGGTGTGTGGTTCCGTGCGGCCACCCGCGAGCGCGCGGTTGCGCTGGGCCTGCGTGGACACGCGCGCAACCTGCCCGACGGCAGTGTGGAGGTGGTCGCTGCCGGGACCGACTCCGCCCTGGATGCGCTGGAGACCTGGTTATGGCAAGGCCCGCCGGCGGCCCGGGTCGCGGCGGTGACACGCATGCCCTGCGCGCAGCCGCCGACTGAAGAATGTGTAACTGGCTGAGTCGCTGCCGCCGGCGCAGGCCAACAGACTTGCGATGCGTCGCCGATAACCTTGTCAGCGCGATCAGGCGCGCAGGGGAACTATATGGCCGCTCCATCTCAAGATCACACCGACGGGCACGAACCGCCTGCCCACCATCGCAACCGCCGCCTGGCGCAGCTTGCGCCATGGCTGTACCTGGGCGTCGTGGCGGGCAGCGGCTGGTTGTTGTTCCTGCAGCCGCAGACCCGTGTGCTGCAGCCTGGGCAGGCGGCCACCAGCTGGCTGCTGGCCTGGATCTTCGGCGGCATCGCGATCGGTGCGGTGCTGTGGAGCCTGAAACTTGCTCGTCGCGGCCTGGGCCCGTCGGCGGCTGGCTATCCGCTGTCGGCGCGTCTGCCCGATTCCTGGGCAGATGCCTATGCTGCCCTGTTGCGCCCGGCCACCGCCGCGCCGATGACCGCGTCCAGGCCCGATCCTGCCGGCACCCAGCGCGGCGCAGCCTGGCACCGTTTCGGCGGCGGCATGCTCAGCGTGGAAAATTTCGATCCCAACGACGCCACCCGTGCGCCCTGGGACAACCTCGATGCCCAGGCCTGCATCGCGCGTCTGGACGATGTCCGTCCGGCCTGGCAGAACGCCACCGCCAACCGCGCGCTGCAACAGGAGCGTCGCTACTGGCTGGATGTGGTGCTGTCGCTGCTCGACCATGGCGTGATGCGGCCGCTGCAGGACGGCTACCTGCCCGACACCGCCACGCTGCGCACCGAACGTTTCCTGCTCGGCGCCGATGCCGGCCCGGTCGTCCTGGCCGAGGTGCCTGCACTGTTCGCACGCCGCCTGGCGCTGGCGATCGAAAGCCTGCCGGCCCCGCAACGCGAAGCCGCCGGCGTCCAATGGCGTCTGCTGCAGCAATTGCACGGCCTGGTTGCCGAAAGCCGCATGCTGGACGAGCGCTCGCAGGTCATCCAGGTGCTGGCGTGGAATCCGGACGTGGACCTGGATCAGGTCGAAGTGGCCTACATCCTGGCCGCCGAGTACCGCCAGGGCATGCGCGACTGGTTGCGCCGCGCCGCGCTGGTGCGTCTGCCCGACAGCGCGCTGCGCCTGGACGAAGTGCTGCTATCGTCCTGCAGCCCGCTCGGTCCGCAGGCTGACGATGTGGATTACATCGAAGCGATGCGCCCGCTGCACCGCGGGTTCATGCAGCTGTTCAGTCAGCGCCTGAGCCAGCTGGTCTTGCAGGCCGAACAGGCCGAACGCCAGTCCGGCCTGTATCCCCTGCCACGCGCCACGGCCAGCGACGAGATATCTCAGGACTGGCCGGCGTAATCGTCGATCGGTTCCAGTACTCCGTAACGTTCCTTGTGCGGCTTGCCATCCAGCGGTGGCAGCTGCAGCGTGTCATCGGGCACCGCGATGTCCGGGAGCCGATCCAGCAGGTTGCGGATCAGACTCAGTCGGCCCCGCTTCTGGTCGTTGAAATCCACCAGCGTCCACGGTGCGTCCGGCGTATGCGTCACCTCTAGCATGCGCTCGCGCGCGGCGGTGTAGTCCTCGTACTTGCTGCGTGACTGCAGGTCCACCGGCGACAACTTCCAGCCCTTGAGCGGATCTTCCTGGCGTTCGGCAAAGCGTTGTTCCTGCTCGGCCTGATCCACGCACAGCCAGTACTTGAACAGCAGGATGCCGTCGTCGACCAGCAGTTGTTCAAAACGCGGCGCCTGATCGAGGAACGCTTCGTACTGGGCGTCGGTGCAATAGCCCATCACCCGTTCCACGCCGGCGCGGTTGTACCAGCTGCGATCCATCAGCACCAACTCGCCCGCCGCGGGCAGGTGCGCCACATAGCGCTGGAAATACCATTGCGTGCTTTCGCGGTCGTTGGGTGTCGGCAATGCCACCACCCGGCACTGGCGCGGGTTCAGATGGCTGGCGATGGCCTGGATCACGCCGCCCTTGCCGGCGGTGTCGCGGCCTTCCACCAGCACCAGCGCGCGCTGGTTGGTGTGGCGCAGCCAGCGGGCCATGTTGACCAGTTCCAGCTGCAGCGGTGCCAACAGCTTCTTGTAGGCCTTGCGTTTCAGGTGCGACATGCGCGTTCCGACAGCGGTGAAGCGCGCAGGCTATTCGCCCAGGCGTGGACGCAGTGTCGCCAGATTGCAGGGCTTGGTACGTGCATCAAGCTGCGCACGCACGATCTTTTCCCAGGCCGTGCGGCAGGCCGAGGTGGAGCCGGGCAGGCAGAACACGAAGCTGTGGTTGGCCAGCCCCGCAAACGCGCGCGACTGCAGCGACGAGGTGCCGATTTCGTCGACGCTGACCGCGCGGAACAATTCGCCGAAACCGGGCATGGTCTTGTCCAGCAATGGCGTGATTGCCTCCGGCGTGCTGTCACGGCCGGTAAAGCCGGTGCCGCCGGTGATCAGGATGCCGTCGACCTGCGCGTCGGCGATCCACGCAGAGACGATCGCGCGCATGCGGTAACGGTCGTCCGGACACAGGGCGCGCTCGTGCAGCACGTGACCATCGTGAGTCAGGGCATCGACCAGATAGTCGCCGGAGCGGTCATCGGCCAGCGTGCGGCTGTCGGACACCGTCAGCACGCACAGGTGCAAGGGAATGAAGTCGAGATTGGAAGGCATGCCGCAAGCCTAGCGAGCCGGGACGCGCGGGTACAGCGCCACGGCGTGAAGCCGCAAAACTCAGCTGCTGGCTTCGGTTAGGGCGGCAGCGCGGCCGGGGATCGGCTCCTCGGCTCGGCAGACATCCTGTCTGACTCGCCGCCGCGGCACATCCGTGTGCCGCTCTCCGCCAATCCCCGGCCACGCTGCCGCTCTGCACGTTGTTTCCATGACCTGAAAAGGTCTCGAAGAAATTCAATGACGCTTTTAAGCACCTCTCCCGCAGGGGCGAGGTGGCACAGCTGGGCGCGCGTGCCTTGGAGCGCCCGCGCCGCAAGCGCGGGCCGGGGCACGGAGCGGGAGTTGGGTTGGGGTACAGCAGAAGACAGCCATCTACCTTGGAAAGGCAAGCAGGCCGCTAGTTACCTGGCCAACCATGTTGGCGCGCGAGTGCTTGCATCAGGTCGGCGAACCCGTCGGCAAACCCATCCATATCGAACACGCCCGACGCTCGCCGACGCTCTGCCACCCGCTCCCGCAACGCACTCAACGCGGCTGGATCACTCGCCAACGCCACCGCCTTGGCCACAAACGCGGCATCGTCGGCCACATTCATCTCATCCAGCCCCAGGTGATGATTCAGACTGCCGGCCACGCGCGCGGCAAACGTCTCGCCGGGCGTCGTCAGCACCGGGCAACCCGCCCATAACGCATCCGAGGCGGTGGTGTGCGCGTTGTACGGATGCGTATCCAGGAACAGGTCGGCATGCCGGTAGCGCGCCAGATACTGTGCATGCGGCAACTTCGGCATGAACACCAGGCGCTGCGCATCCACGCCTTGCGCCTGCGCCACCGCACGCAGGCGCGCGTCGGCCTCGCCCGGCCCGGACAACAGCCACAGCACGCTGCCCGGCACCGCGCGCAACACCGCCAGCATGCGCGCCATGCTGCGTGGATTGAGCTTGTAGCTATTGTTGAAGCAGCACAGCACCACGCCATGCTCGGGCAAGCCGCACTGCGCCCGCGATGGTGGTTCGGCGACCACGCGCGAGGTATCCGACGGCTGGAACGCACCGTTCAGGCGCAGCACGCGCTCGCGATAGAACGGCTCCAGCGACGGCGGCAGCGCAAAGGCATCGCCCAGCACGTAGTCCATCCACGGCGCGCCCGATGTGCCCGGGTAGGCCAACCAGTTCAGCTGCACCGGCGCCGGCCGCAGCGCGAACACTTCCGGGCGCCCGCCGCCGCCCCAGCCGCGCAGGTCGAACAGCAGATCGATGCCCTGGTCGCGGATGTGCTGCGCGGTGGCCAGGTGCCCGAGCGTGGTGACATCGTGCAGCGTGGTGGCGTGCGCCAGGCGCGTGCGGATCGCGCTGCGGTCGTCGTGGCTGGTGGCGAACAGATGCAGTTGCAGCGCCGGCTGCCGGCGCTTCAGCGCTTCGAACAACGCCACCGTCAGCAAGCCGGTGGGGTGCGCGCCAAACCCATTGGAAACGAAGCCCAGCCGCAGCGCACCCCGGCTGCGCACGGCAGTCGGCGCCAGCGGGCGCAGCATCGCGGCGACGGCCTGCGCGCGCGTCCGTGCACATGCCAGCTGTTCGGCTGCGCTGGCGTCCTCGCTCAGGAAGGCGAACGGTTCCACCGCCGCAGCGCCCTGCGCCACGGCATTGCGCACCTGCGCAGCAAGTGCGTCCAGCGCGCGCCAATCGCACAGGCGGCGCCGCCAGTTGAGCAGTTGCGCAGTGATGTACGGCTCGTCGGGCAGCAACTGATGCGCACGCGTATACGCGGCCGCCGCAGCTTCGGCCTGGCCCGCATCTTCCAATGCATGCCCAAGCCATAACGCGATGCCCGGATGCTGGGGCACCAGGTCCGATGCCTGCTGCAGCAACGCTGCCGCCTCGGCGTGCCGTTGCTGCGTCCAACGCACCCGGCCAAGCCGGGCCACGGCTTCCGGGTGGCCCGGCTGCAGCGCGAGCGCGCGTTGCACCGCGGCCTCGCCCGCAACGATCGCGCCCATGCCGAGTTCGGCATCGGCCAGCATCAGCCAGGCGACGAAATCGCCCGGCTGGCGCCGCACCGCCTCGCGCAGCTGCAGCAGCTCGCGCGGGACCTGCGCACTCACGGGCTGTCGCTCAACCGTGCCAGTTCGTCGGCCTGATGCTCGTGCAGCAGGCGTGCGATCAGTGCATCCAGGTCGCCTTCGATGATGTTGGGCAGGTCGTACAGCGTCAGGCCTTCCACGCGGTGGTCGGTGATGCGCCCCTGCGGGAAGCTGTAGGTGCGGATGCGCTGGCTGCGGTCGCCACTGCCAACCTGCAACTTGCGCGTCTGCGCTTCGGCGGCGGCCGCCTTGCTGCGTTCGGCTTCCACCAATTGCGCCTTCAGCCGCTTCATCGCCTTGTCGCGGTTGGCGTGCTGGCTGCGCTCGGTCTGGCATTCCACCACCACCCCGCTGGGCACGTGGGTGATGCGGATCGCCGACTCGGTCTTGTTGACGTGCTGGCCGCCGGCCCCGGAGGAGCGGAAGGTGTCCACTTTCAGGTCGGCCGGGTTGATCACGATCTCTTCCACGTCGTCGGCTTCGGGAATGATCGCCACCGTGGCCGCCGAGGTGTGGATGCGGCCCTGCGATTCGGTCGCCGGCACGCGCTGCACACGGTGGGTGCCGGATTCGAACTTCAACCGCGAATACGCGCCGCGTCCGACCACCCGTGCCACCACCTCCTTGTAGCCGCCGTGCTCGCCGGGGCTGTCGGACTCGATCTCCACCTTCCAGCCCTGGCGCTCGGCATAGCGCGCGTACATGCGAAACAGGTCGCCGGCAAAGATCGCCGCCTCGTCGCCACCGGTGCCGGCGCGCACTTCCAGGAACAGGTTGCCGTCGTCGCGCGGGTCGCGGGGCACCAGCAGCAACGCCAGTTGCGCATCCAGTTCTTCCAGGCGCGCCTGTGCGGCGGCGATCTCCTCCTCGGCCAGCTCGCGCATTTCCGGATCGTTGCGCATCGCTTCGGCCGCGGTCAGGTCGGCCTTGGCACGCGCCTCGTCTTCCAGGGCCACGGCCACCGGCTCCAGCTGCGACAGTTCGCGCGACAGCGTGCGGAACCTGTCGTTGTTGCTGACCACATCGGGGTCGGAGAGCAGGTGCTGCAGTTCTTCGCGGCGCTCGGCCAGCGCTTCGAGCTTACGGCGCAGGGTCGGCGTCATCGGTCCTCGCGATCGGGGTAGTGACAGGGGGATGTTGGTAACCGGGCTTTTCCGGGAACAGCCGGTCGGCCGCGCTGGTCAATTCCAGGTCGTTGTTGAGCGCAGCATCGCGCAGCGCGGCGGTGGGCGGATGCAGCAGCCGGTTGGTCAGCGCGTGCGCCAGCTGTTCCAGCACCTCGTCGGCCGGCTTGCCGTTGTGCAATTGCTGGCGCGCCTTGGCCAGCAGTTCGTCGCGGGTGCTGTCGCCGAACGCGCGCAAGCGCTTGAGCGGCGCCTGGCGCGCATTGGCCTGCACCGTTTCGACATAGCGTGCCACCTGCAGGTCGATGATGGCCTCGGCCTGGTCGGCGGCTTCCCGGCGGCCACGGCGGTTGTCTTCCACCGCGCGTTCCAGGTCGTCCACGGTGTACAGGTAGGCGTCGCCCAGCTCGGCTACCGAGGCTTCGATATCGCGCGGCACCGCCAGGTCGAACAGCAGCATCGGCTTGCGTTTGCGCGCGCGCAGCGCCTGGTCCACCTGCGCGCGCGTGACGATCGGCTCGCGCGCGGCGGTGGCCGAGAACACCACGTCGGCCTCGGCCAGGTGGAGGTCCAGATCGGTCAGCGGCAGTGCGTAGCCGCCGTGCTGGCTGGCCAGCGCCTGCGCATGGGCGAGCGTGCGATTGGCGATCAACAGGCGGCGCACGCGGCCTTCGCTCAGATGCTTGGCGGCCAGCTCGATGGTTTCGCCTGCGCCGATCAACAGCACGGTGGATTCGTTGAGCCGTGCGAAGGATTCCTGTGCCAGCCGCACCGCGGTGGAGGCCACCGACACCGGGTTGGCGCCAACGCGGGTATCGGTGCGTGCCCGCTTGGCCACCGAGAAGGTCTGCTGGAACAAGCGGTCCAGTCCGCTTCCCAGCGCGCCGTGCGCACGCGCCACTGCCCAGGCATCCTTCACCTGGCCCAGGATCTGCGGCTCGCCCAGCACCATCGAGTCCAGCCCGGTGGCGACGCGGAACAGGTGGCGTACCGCCTGCTCCTCCTGATGCTGATACAGATAGCCGCTCAAGCCAGGGGCGTGGGTTTCCAGCCAGCTCACCAGGCTGTGCGGGTCGTCGGCCATCGCATACAGCTCGGTGCGGTTGCAGGTGGACAGCAACGCGGCCTCGCGCACCTGCGGCAACGCGCGCAGGGATTCGAGCGCGCGCGGCAACGCGTCACCTGCGAACGCCGCGCGTTCGCGCAGGTCCACAGGTGCGGTCTGGTGATTCAGTCCGAGCACCCACAACGTCATTGTTCAGTTGCTTGCGATAAGCTGGCGGCCATTCAGGGCCCCATTTTACGGCCCGGTTGCCCCCGATGCCTGTACCGATTCGCATCCTGTGTGTTCTTCTGCTGGTCGCAGTCTCCACCAGTGCCGCCGCAGTACCCAAGAAAGCACCGCCTGCGCCGCCGCCCAAGGGCGCCGGCACCACCTCGCTGGAGCCGGTGCTCGCCGGCGAATTCGCCTTGCAGGCCGGGCAGTTGGACGAGGCCGCCCGCGCCTATCTGGACGCCGCCAAGGCCGAGGCCGGCGACGCCGGGCTGGCCGAGCGCGCTGCCCGCATCGCCATGCTGGCCAACGACGACCCGCGTGCGATCGAGGCCCTGGCGTTGTGGCGTGCCCGCGCACCGTCGTCGATGTCCATGCGCAGTACCGAAGCCTCGCTGGCCTTGCGCCGCAACGACTTGCGGACCGCCCGCCGTGATCTGCTTGGCCTGCTCAGGGAATCCGACCCGCGCGGCTGGCGCTTTGCCCTGATCGCCCTGGCCAATGGCGGACGCGAGCCGGAAGCCTCGGCCGACGTGCTCGAGGACCTGGTCAAGGCCGGCGCCATTCCCAACCAGATCGAAGCCTGGCAGGAGTTCGGCCGGCTCGCCCTGCGCATGGAGCGCCCGGCGCTGGCCAAGCGCATCGTCGACGAAGTGGTGCGCCGTTTCCCCGAGGAGCCGCGCGTGGCCTTGTTGCACGCCACCCAGCTGCAGCAGGAAGGCAAGAACGAGGAGGCGCTGGCGCTGCTGAAGACTGTCGAGCCGCAGGCGGTCAAGGATTCCGAGCTGCGTGGCGCGCTGGCCTTTGCCTACGATGCCATGGGGCAGACCGAAGCCGCCGCGCGGGTGCTGTCGACCGGGCCGCAGGACACCCAGACCTACGGGCTGCGCGCCTCCATGCTGGCCAAGGAAAAGGATCGCACTGCGCTGGAGGCGCTGTACGGCGAGCTCAAGAGCAATGCCGCCAAGCCCGACCCGGACCGCCGCCTGCTGCTCGGCAAGATCGCCGAATTCCTCAAGCGCTACGACGAGGCGGTGGAGTGGTATCGCGGCGTACCCGGCGGCCCGCAGCTGAGCGAAGCGCGTCTGCGCGCCGCCAGTGCGCTGTACGAGTTGGGCCGCAAGCCCGAGGCGCTGGCCGAAGTCCGCGCCTTGCAGAGCGATGCCACTGCCGACGACGACGCACGTCGCGACGCCTATGTGCTCGAGGCCGAGCTGCACCAGCGCGCCGGCGACGCACCGGGCGAACTGGATGCCTTCGAGCGCGGCCTGGCCGCCTATCCGGACGACGGAGCCTTGCTGTACGCCCGCGGCCTGGCCTGGGAGCGCCGCGACGATGTCGCACGTGCCGAGGCCGACCTGCGCAAGATCCTGGTCGCCGAGCCGGAAAACGTGGCGGCGCTGAATGCGTTGGGCTACACCCTGGCCGACCGCACCACCCGCTACAAGGAAGCGCTGGCGTTGATCGACCGAGCCCGCACCGCCGACCCGGACAACCCGGCCATCGTCGACAGCTACGGCTGGGTGCTGTACCGCATGGGCCGCGCCAAGGAGGCCCTGGTGCAGCTGCGCCGTGCCTGGGCCCTGGTCAAGGACCCGGAAATCGCCGCGCATGTGGGCGAGGTGCTATGGGTCAGCGGCAAGCAGGACGAAGCGCGGCGCTACTTCGATGAAGCGCGGCGTCTGGACCCGGACAACCGCGCGCTGCAACGCGCCGCGGAAAAATTCGGCCTATGAGCACGGCGATCCGAACACTGGCCCTGAGCGGGCTGGTGCTGGTCGGGCTGTCGGCCTGCGTCAGCGTGCCGCGCGGGCAGGGCAGTGGCGCGGCCGTGGTGGAGCAGGTGTCCGAGCACGCGCGCCAGGCCGAAGCTGCGCGCCAGGCCTGGCTGCAGGCGCATCCGAACTGGTCGTTCCAGGGCCGGGTGGCGATCAGCAAGGGCAGTCAGGGCGGGAGCGGCCGTATCGACTGGCAGCAGGACGGTGCGCAATACCGCGTGCAGCTCAGCGCGCCGGTGACCCGGCAGAGCTGGGTGCTCACCGGCGACACCACCACTGGCGCCGGACGCCTGGAAGGACTGGAGGGTGGCCCGCGCAGCGGCCCCGATGCCGAGCAGGTACTGCTGGAAGCAACCGGCTGGACCATCCCGGTCAACCAGATGCCGGACTGGGTCCGTGCGCTGCGCATCGCCGACGCGGGCGCCGAACGCGTGGACCTGGATGCAGCCGGTCGGCCGCGCACCGTGCAGCAGGATGGCTGGACGATCGATTTCCTCGCCTGGGCGCCGGCTGGCGAAGGCCAACTCGAGCTGCCGCAGCGCATCGAAGCCCGCAATGGCGAGGCCAAGGTGCGTCTGCTGGTCGACCACTGGGCGGTGTCGCCCTGATGCCTGCGGCGCAAGCGGGCTGGTCGGCGTGGCCTGCGCCGGCCAAGCTCAACCTGTTCCTGCGGATCGTCGGGCGCCGCGCCGATGGTTACCACCTGCTGCAGACCGTGTTCCGGCTGCTGGACTGGGGGGACACCATTCATCTTCGCCTGCGCGATGACGGGCTGATCCGGCGTATCGGCGACAGCCTGCCCGGCGTGGCGGAAGACGACGACCTGGTGATCCGTGCCGCGCGCCTGCTGCAGTCCAGCGCGGGCACGCAGGCCGGCGCCGACATCCGGGTCGACAAACGCATCCCCGCCGGCGGTGGTTTCGGGGGGGGCTCGTCGGATGCCGCCACCGTACTGGTCGCGCTGAACGCCTTGTGGGGCCTGGGTTTGCCGGTCGATACGCTGGCCGGGCTGGGATTGCGGCTGGGTGCCGACGTGCCAGTGTTCGTGCGCGGGCACAATGCCTGGGCCGAGGGTGTCGGCGAGCAACTGACGCCAATCAGCCTCCCGGCAGCGTCCTATGTGCTGGTCGATCCGGGAATCCACGTGCCCACCCCGGCCTTATTTCAGTCACGGGAATTGACGCGGGATGCTGCGCCCGTGAAAATAGCGGACTTCGCTTCGGGTTCTCTGCTCGACAATGCGTTCGAGCCGGTCCTGCGGCGCCGTGAACCCGCCATCGAGGCAGTGTTCCAGGCGCTGTCCAGGATCGGGACGCCGCGTTTGACCGGGTCAGGGGGCGGGTGTTTCGTCGAATTCGCCACGCGCGCTGCTGCAGAGCAGGCCATGGCGCAGTTGCCGGGCAGCCTGAGGGCGTGGGTCGTGGAAGGTGCAGCGCACTCGCCACTGCTCGACGCACTGGACGCGAGACAGGTTTGATGCAGGGGCGTCGCCAAGAGGCCCAAGGCACCAGGTTTTGATCCTGGCATTCGTAGGTTCGAATCCTACCGCCCCTGCCAATATGCAGATCCCTCTGCAACAGTCGTATATGCAGATCCTTCTGCAACAGCCCGCACCTCCATGTGCGGGGATTCAAGGAAAGCCCGGCATTTGGTCGGTTTGTCCAGCTCAACCATCGCCCGCACGCTCTTCGCCGCCGCCCGAGAGACCTCATGCAAGACCAACGTAATCTGCTGGTGTTCTCCGGCAATGCCAACAAGCCGCTTGCCCTGAGCATCTGCAAGGAGCTCGGCGTTCGCATGGGCAAGGCGCTGGTCACGCGCTTTTCCGATGGCGAGGTGCAGGTCGAAATCGAGGAAAGCGTGCGCCGGCAGGAAGTGTTCGTGATCCAGCCGACCTGCGCGCCAAGTGCGGAAAACCTGATGGAGCTGCTGGTGCTGATCGACGCGCTCAAGCGCGCCAGCGCCGCCTCGGTGACTGCGGTCATCCCGTACTTCGGCTACTCGCGTCAGGACCGCCGCATGCGTTCCTCGCGCGTGCCGATCACCGCCAAGGTTGCCGCCAAGATGATCTGCGCGATGGAGGCCGACCGCGTGCTGACGGTCGATCTGCACGCCGACCAGATCCAGGGCTTCTTCGACGTGCCGGTGGACAACGTCTACGCCTCGCCGCTGCTGCTGGCCGACATCTGGCGCGCCTATGGCACCGACAACCTGATAGTGGTGTCGCCGGACGTGGGTGGCGTGGTGCGCGCGCGCGCCGTCGCCAAGCGCCTGGACGATGCGGATCTGGCCATCATCGACAAGCGTCGTCCGCGCGCCAATGTGGCCACGGTGATGAACATCATCGGCGACGTGCAGGGCAAGACCTGCGTGCTGGTCGACGACCTGGTCGATACCGCCGGTACCCTGTGCGCAGCCGCCGCAGCGCTGAAGCAGCGCGGCGCGCTCAAGGTCGTGGCCTACATCACCCACCCGGTGCTGTCCGGCCCGGCGGTGGACAACATCAACAATTCGCAGCTCGACGAGCTGGTGGTCACCGACACGATTCCGCTGACCGAAGCTGCGCGCACCTGCGCCAAGATTCGTCAGCTGAGCGTGGCCGAACTGCTGGCCGAGACCATTCGCCGCATCGCCTTCGGCGAATCGGTGAGTTCGCTCTACGTCGACTGAACCCCATTCGGTGCCCGCAGTGTGCGGGTGCCGGTACCACGTCTCTCCTGGTCGCGGGTGAGACGCTTCATCGCCGCGAGGCGGTATTCCAATCTAGGTAGTGAAACAACATGGCAAAGACTCACGAAATCAAGGTCGAGCGCCGCGCAGACGAGGGGAAGGGTGCGAGCCGCCGCCTGCGTCACGCTGGCGTCATTCCGGCCATCGTCTACGGTGGCGAACTCGAGCCGGTCAGCATCCAGCTCAACCACGAGCAGATCTGGCTTGCCCAGCAGAACGAGTGGTTCTACTCGTCGATCCTGGACCTGAATCTCAATGGCGACGTGCAGCAGGTGCTGCTGCGTGACATGCAGCGCCATCCGTTCAAGCAGCTGATCATGCACATCGACTTCCAGCGCGTCAGCGCCAACGAGAAGCTCAGTGCCGCTGTGCCGCTGCACTTCGTCAACGAGGCAACCTCGCCGGCCGGCAAGTCCAGCGAAGTGGTCGTCACCCACGAGCTCAACGAAGTCCAGGTGGTCTGCCTGCCGAAGGACCTGCCGGAGTTCATCGAGGTCGACCTCGGCGCCCTGGAAGTGGGCAACGTGATCCACTTGTCCGAGATCAAGCTGCCGGCCGGCGTGGAAATTCCGGAGCTGAAGCTGGGCAAGGAGCACGACGTGGCGGTGGTTGCTGCCAAGCACGTGCGGGTCGAGGAAGAAGACGCTGCCGGTGAAGAAGGCAGCGACGGCGCCGAGACCAAATAAGCCGTCGGCCGATCCTTCGCACTGCGTGGGATCGGCCGCGGTCGCTGGCATGTCTGCACTCCGCCTGATTGTCGGACTCGGGAATCCCGGTCCGGAACACGCGCAAACCCGGCACAACGCCGGGTTTCGTTTCGTCGATGCCCTTGTCCAGCGCCATGGCGCGCGTTGGGGGCTGGATGCCAAGTTGTTCGGCGAGACCGCCAAGGTCGAGATCGCCGGCCAGCCGGTCTGGCTGCTCAAGCCGGCCACCTTCATGAATCTCAGCGGCAAATCGATCACCGCCGCGTTGCGGTTCTGGAAGATCGAGCCGGAGCAGTTGCTCGTTGCGCATGACGAACTGGATCTGGCGCCAGGCGTCGCACGGCTCAAGTTCGATGGCGGCCACGGTGGCCAGAACGGCCTGCGCGATACCATCCGCCTGCTGGGGCACGGCAAATTCCACCGCCTGCGGGTCGGCATCGGCCATCCCGGCCACAAGGACCGCGTGGTGCCATGGGTGCTGGGACGGGCAGGGCGCGACGACGACGCGGCAATCGGGACTGCAGTGGACGCCGCCATCGACGTGCTGCCGCTGGCAATGCAAGGTAATTTCAACGAGGCGATGAAGCGCCTGCATACCAGCAGGGATGCGTGATTGGGGATTGGGGATTTGCAGCCGTGCGGCATTGCGAATCTCCAATCCCGAATCCCAAATCCCGGATGTGACCCATGGGTATCAAATGCGGCATCGTCGGCCTGCCCAACGTCGGCAAGTCGACCCTGTTCAATGCGCTGACCAAGGCGGGCATCGCTGCGGCCAATTTCCCGTTCTGCACCATCGAGCCGAATGTCGGCATCGTGCCGGTGCCGGACCCGCGCCTCAATCAGCTGGCTGAGATCGTCAAGCCGCAGAAGTTGATTCCGACCGCGGTCGAGTTCGTCGACATCGCCGGCCTGGTGGCGGGCGCGGCAAGCGGCGAAGGGCTGGGCAACAAGTTCCTCGCGCACATTCGCGAGGTCGATGCCATCACCCACGTGGTGCGGTGCTTCGAAAACGACGACGTCATCCACGTCAACAACAAGGTCGACCCGATCGCCGATATTGAAACCATCGATACCGAGCTGGCGCTGGCCGACCTGGACAGCGTGGAAAAGGCACTCAACCGTGCCGAGCGCAGCGCCAAGGGCGGCGACAAGGACGCAGCGGCGCGCAAGCCGGTGCTGGCCAAGTTGCAGGCCGCGCTGGCCGACGGCAAGGCCGGGCGTGCAGCCGGTCTGGACGAGGATGAAAAGGCGCTGGTGCGCGACCTGTTCCTGCTGACGCTCAAGCCGGTGATGTACATCGCCAACGTGCTTGAGGACGGCTTCGAGAACAATCCGCACCTGGAGGCAGTGCGCAAGCATGCGTTGACCGAGGGTGCGGAAGTGGTGCCGGTCTCGGCAGCGATCGAAGAAGAGCTGTCGCAGCTCGACGACGAGGACCGCGACACCTTCCTGGCCGATCTGGGGTTGGACGAGCCGGGCCTGAATCGCGTCATCCGCGCCGCCTACAAGCTGCTCGGCCTGCAGACCTACTTCACGGCCGGCGTCAAGGAAGTGCGCGCGTGGACGGTCAAGGCTGGCTCGACCGCGCCGCAGGCCGCGGCGGTGATCCATACCGATTTCGAGAAGGGCTTCATTCGCGCCGAGACGATCGGCTTTGACGACTTCATCAAGCATCGCGGCGAAGCCGGTGCGCGCGATGCCGGGCGTCTGCGCCTGGAAGGCAAGGAATATCGCGTGCAGGAAGGCGACGTATTGCACTTCCGTTTCAACGTCTGATCCCGTGCGCGCGGCGCTGGTCCTCGCGCGCTTTCGGGAGTGGCGAAGAGTTCAAAATTTTTGTTGACACCGGGTGCGTCCCACAACAAAATAACGGGCTGCTTCACCCCGAACCGAATTCGCTTCATCGCGCACCGGTCCGGTAGTAAAAGCTGGAGGGATACCCAAGCGGCCAACGGGGGCAGACTGTAAATCTGCTGGCTTACGCCTTCGGTGGTTCGAATCCACCTCCCTCCACCAGTTTCACGTTGTGGCATGCAGTTCCCGGCGCGGGAGTAGTTCAACGGTAGAACCTCAGCCTTCCAAGCTGATGGTGCGGGTTCGATTCCCGTCTCCCGCTCCATTGAACGCAAATGCATGGCATAATGCAAAACTCGCTCACGTAGCTCAGTCGGTAGAGCACCTCCTTGGTAAGGAGGAGGTCGAAGGTTCGATTCCTTTCGTGAGCACCATTACTCAATCGTCTTCAACTCCAAACGATTACCGAGACACGCACCCATGGCAAAAGCTAAATTTGAGCGCACCAAGCCGCACGTGAACGTCGGCACCATCGGTCACGTCGACCATGGCAAGACCACGTTGACAGCCGCGCTGACCAAGATCGGTGCTGAGCGTTTCGGTGGCGAGTTCAAGGCGTATGACGCGATCGACGCGGCGCCGGAAGAGAAGGCGCGCGGCATCACGATTTCGACCGCACACGTCGAATACGAATCCCCGACCCGTCACTACGCGCACGTCGATTGCCCCGGCCACGCCGACTACGTCAAGAACATGATCACCGGTGCGGCGCAGATGGACGGCGCGATCCTGGTGTGTTCGGCCGCCGACGGCCCGATGCCGCAGACCCGCGAGCACATCCTGCTCTCGCGTCAGGTCGGTGTGCCGCACATCGTCGTGTTCCTGAACAAGGCCGACATGGTCGACGACGCCGAGCTGCTCGAGCTGGTCGAGATGGAAGTGCGCGAGCTGCTCAGCAAGTACGACTTCCCGGGCGATGACACGCCGATCATCCACGGTTCGGCGCGTCTGGCGCTGGACGGCGACCAGAGCGACATCGGTGTGCCGGCGATCCTGAAGCTGGTCGAGGCGCTGGATTCGTTCATTCCGGAGCCGACCCGCGACGTCGACCGCCCGTTCCTGATGCCGGTCGAAGACGTGTTCTCGATCTCCGGCCGCGGCACCGTGGTGACCGGTCGTATCGAGCGCGGCATCATCAAGGTTGGCGACGAAATCGAAATCGTCGGTATCCGTGATACCCAGAAGACCACCGTCACCGGCGTGGAAATGTTCCGCAAGCTGCTGGACCAGGGTCAGGCAGGCGACAACGCCGGTCTGCTGCTGCGCGGCACCAAGCGTGACGACGTCGAGCGCGGCCAGGTGCTGTGCAAGCCGGGTTCGATCAAGCCGCATACCGAGTTCGAAGCCGAAGTCTACGTGCTGTCGAAGGACGAGGGTGGCCGTCATACCCCGTTCTTCAAGGGCTACCGTCCGCAGTTCTACTTCCGCACCACCGACATCACTGGCGCCTGCCAGCTGCCGGAAGGCGTGGAGATGGTGATGCCGGGCGACAACGTGAAGATGGTCGTGACCCTGATCAATCCGGTCGCGATGGACGAAGGTCTGCGCTTCGCCATCCGTGAAGGCGGTCGTACCGTCGGCGCCGGCGTGGTTGCCAAGATCGTCAAGTAAGTGCCTGCGTCCAGTCGCCTTGCGGCGGCTGGATTCAAACGAATGGCGGGCCGGCTAAACCGCGGTCCGCCTTCGTTGTCTTAGGGTTTGCGGTAAACGAGTACATACGCCAGTAGCTCAATTGGCAGAGCAGCGGTCTCCAAAACCGCAGGTTGGGGGTTCGAGTCCCTCCTGGCGTGCCACTCCTCTTTCCGGCCCAGCGATTCGGGTCAGATCGGTAACTAGAGCCGGATGAATAGCAAAATCGAGCCTTCCAAAAGCGCGTCTGCTGCCAGCGCCGATATCGTGAAATACGTCATCTCCGCGCTCCTGGTGATCGCGGGGTTGTTTGTGTGGTTCTGGTTTTCTGCGCCCGAGCGTGCCACGCAGTTTGGAGCCTGGACGCCGCAGTTGCGCGCGCTGGCTGTGATCGTGGGGTTGGTGGCCGGTGCGTTTGTGTTTCTGGGGACCGGCAAAGGCCGGGAAGCCCGTGAATTCATGTCCGAATCCAGGTTCGAGTTGCGCAAGGTGGTCTGGCCGACGCGCCAGGAAGCCATCCGCACGACCTGGGTCGTGATTGTTGTTGTGATCATTCTGAGTTTGCTGTTGGGCGGCTTCGACTTCGTCATCCAGAAGCTCACGCAGTGGTTCCTGGCTCGTTGAGGAGAATCAAGCAGTGAAGCGTTGGTATGTCGTTCACGCCTATTCAGGCTTCGAAAAATCCGTTGCGCAGGCTTTGCGCGACCGTATCGCGCGCACCGAGATGGAAGATCGCTTCGGCGACGTCCTGGTGCCGACCGAAGAAGTCATCGAAATGCGCGCCGGCCAGAAGCGCCGGTCCGAGCGCAAGTTCTTCCCCGGCTACGTGCTGGTGCAGATCGAGACCCACGAAGAAGCCGGTATTCCGCGCATCGACAATGAAAGCTGGCACCTGGTGAAGGAAACTTCCAAGGTGATGGGCTTCATCGGCGGCACCGCCGACCGTCCGTTGCCGATCCGCGACGAAGAGGCGGATGCGATCCTGCAGCGTGTGCAGGATGGCGTCGAGAAGCCGCGTCCGAAGGTCCTGTTCGAGCCGGGTCAGATGGTGCGCGTCACCGACGGTCCGTTCAACGACTTCAACGGCGTCGTGGAAGAAGTCAATTACGAGAAGAGCCGGTTGCGGGTTGCCGTGCTCATCTTCGGTCGCTCCACGCCGGTCGAGCTCGAGTTCGGTCAGGTCGAGAAGGGTTGAGGTCGGTTGGGCGCTGTCTAGGCGCCCGCCTCGAATGCTGCTATAGTGCGCGGCTCGCTCACCTGGCGAACCGCCGGGAATCAATGGCTGCCGCATGGCAGCCATCTGCGTGTGGTCAGAAACGTGAAGCCGGGACACGTGATTTCCCGGTCCGATGGGGAGCCTGCAGTCAAGGCGCTAGCACCCGGAGAGTATCGAAATGGCAAAGAAGATAACTGCTTACATCAAGTTGCAGGTCAAGGCTGGTCAGGCTAATCCTGCGCCGCCGGTCGGCCCTGCACTGGGTCAGCGCGGTCTGAACATCATGGAGTTCTGCAAGGCGTTCAATGCAGCGACCTCCAAGCTGGAGCCGGGTCTGCCGACGCCGGTGGTGATCACTGCGTATTCCGACCGTACCTTCACCTTCATCACCAAGAGCACCCCGGCCAGCGTGCTGCTCAAGAAGGCCGCAGGCGTGACCTCCGGTTCCAAGCGCCCTAACACCGACAAGGTGGGCAAGGTGACGCGCAAGCAGCTGGAAGAGATCGCCAAGGTCAAGGAAGCCGATTTGACGGCGGCCGAGCTGGAAGCGGCAGTGCGCACGATTGCGGGTTCTGCCCGCAGCATGGGTTTGACGGTGGAGGGCTAAGACATGGCACAGAGCAAGCGCGTTAAGGCCATTGCGGCCGCTGTCGTTCCGGGCAAGACCTATGCCTTCGAAGACGCAATCAAGATCCTGAAGACCGTTGCCAAGGCCAAGTTCGTCGAGTCGATCGACGTTGCCGTGCGCCTGGGCGTGGACGCCAAGAAGTCCGACCAGCAGGTGCGCGGTTCGACCGTGCTGCCGGCCGGTACCGGCAAGAGCGTGCGCGTTGCGGTGTTCGCACCGGCCGGCGCCAAGGCTGACGAAGCCCTGGCCGCTGGTGCCGAGGCGGTGGGCATGGACGACCTGGCCGAGAAGATGCAGGCCGGCGACCTGAGCTACGACGTGGTCATCGCCACCCCGGACGCGATGCGCGTCGTCGGTAAGCTCGGCACCCTGCTGGGCCCGCGTGGCCTGATGCCGAACCCGAAGGTCGGCACCGTGTCGGCCAACCCGGGCGAAGCGGTCAAGAATGCCAAGTCGGGTCAGGTGCGTTACCGCACCGACAAGGCCGGCATCATCCACTGCACCATCGGCAAGGCCAGCTTCGATGACGAAGCGCTGAAGTCGAACCTGCAGGCGCTGCTGGTCGATCTGATCAAGGCCAAGCCGGCCACCTCCAAGGGGACCTACCTGCAGAAGGTGTCGGTCAGCTCGACGATGGGTCCTGGCGTGACGGTCGACCAGTCGAGCCTTGCGCTGAAGTGAGTTGAAGGGTCGGGCCTGTCATGGGCCTGACCCGTCGATGGAGTACAGCATTGTTTTTCCGGCCCGGGTCACCGTGTGCTGGGAGTCCGTTCCCTCCTTTGGGGTAACGGACATTTTGAAGGCGATCGCCGGCTTGTCCGGCGGTAGCCGTCAAAGACCGCAGGCGCGGTCAGCGCAGATCGACGACGGGCACGGATGCTCGCACTGGCAAGGAGTCGCCGTCGATGCAGCGGGATCGCTTAATCAGGTTCGCAAGAGCCGGCCGGCGTAGATGGTGTCGCCCTTCTGGAGCTTTCTGGTTTACGCGCGTCTGGGACATCCCGGATCGAGCCCACTCCAGGTCTAGAACGGCCACCAAAGGAACATCGGTCGATGTTCCCGGCTTCCAGGAAGGAGGCTGCCCTGGACCGCAACCGGCAGGAGCCGCGAGCGGAGTAGTTTGAAGCGGGGATTAGGGGTTCGGCATTGGGGATTTGCAGGAGCGGCTTCATGGCTTTCGACGAATCACCAATCACCAATCACCCATCCCGGCTTTAACGGAGGAGTGCAATGGCTCTCAATCTGTCTCAGAAGCAAGAAGTAGTCGCCGAGCTGGCAGACATCGCCGCCAAGGCTCACTCCTTGATCGCCGCCGAATACGCTGGCATCACGGTCTCCCAGATGACCGCGATGCGCAAGCAGGCCCGCGAAACCGGTGTGTTCTTGAAAGTTGTTAAGAACACCCTGGCTGCGCGCGCCGTTGAAGGTACCGAGTTCGCTGTCGTCGCTGACAAGCTGGTCGGTCCTTTGCTGTACGCGTTTTCGATGGAGGAGCCCGGCGCTGCCGGTCGCCTGATCAAGGAATTCGCCAAGGGCAACGACAAGTTGCAGGCCAAGGTCGTGTCCATCGGCGGGGAACTGTTCCCGGCTGGCCACGTCGACGTGTTGGCTTCGCTGCCGACCCGCGACCAGGCCCTGGCCATGCTGGCCCGCGTGCTGTCCGAACCGGCTGCCATGTTTGCCCGTGCCGTCAAGGCCGTGGGCGACAAGCAGGGTGGTGGCGACGAAGCCGCCGCGCCGGTCGCCGAGACTGCCGAAGCTTGATGTCCTAGCGTTCGCTAGAACCCCAATCCAGAAAATCATTTAAAGGTAATCACAATGTCCCTTACCAACGAACAGATCGTCGACGCCATCGCCGAGAAGTCCCTGATGGAAGTGATGGAGCTGGTCAAGGCCATCGAAGAGAAGTTCGGCGTCTCCGCCGCCGCTCCGGTCGCTGCTGCTGCAGCTGGCCCGGCCGCCGTGGTCGAAGAGCAGACCGAGTTCAACGTGGTGCTGACCAACTGCGGCGCCAACAAGGTCGGCGTCATCAAGGCCGTCCGCGCCGTGACCGGCCTGGGTCTGAAGGAAGCCAAGGACCTGACCGAAGCCGGTGGCATGCTGAAGGAAGGCGCTTCGAAGGACGAAGCCGAGAAGATCAAGAAGGAACTGACCGAAGCTGGCGCGACTGTCGAAATCAAGTAAGCAGTACCTTGCATCGCCAGCGTTTCATGGTGATGCACTGAAGGCTGGGAGCGTAAAGCTCCCGGCCTTTGGCCGTTGATGGAAGGCCGGGATTTGAGAGTCGGCATTCGGGATTCGAAGGCAATCTTCGCGTATCCCCAATCTCGTCATCCCCAATCCCTGCTTCACCGAGTTGGTAGTTGGAAGTAGCGGGAGAAGGCGTGCTGGTGCCGGCAATACCAGCGACTTCCAACTGACAATTTTGTTATTTCAGGGCCGCCGCGACGCGGCCCCCGCAGCCTAGGGTGAAGACTCATGACGTCTTATTCGTTCACCGAAAAAAAGCGTATCCGCAAGGACTTCGGCAAGCAGCGCTCGATTCTCGAAGTGCCGTTCCTGCTTGCGATCCAGGTGGATTCCTACCGCGAATTCCTGCAGGAAGACGTGGAGCCGACCAAGCGTAAGGACCTCGGTCTGCACGCGGCACTGAAGTCGGTGTTCCCGATTTCCAGCTACAGCGGCAACGCCGCGCTGGAATACGTTGGCTACAAGCTGGGTCAGCCGGTGTTTGACGAGCGTGAATGCCGTCAGCGCGGCATGAGCTATGGCGCGCCGCTGCGCGTGACCGTGCGTCTGGTGATCTACGACCGCGAGTCGTCGACCAAGGCCATCAAGTACGTGAAGGAGCAGGAGGTCTATCTTGGCGAAATCCCGCTGATGACCGACAACGGCACCTTCATCGTCAACGGCACCGAGCGCGTCATCGTCTCGCAGCTGCACCGCTCGCCGGGTGTGTTCTTCGACCACGACCGTGGCAAGACCCACAGCTCGGGCAAGCTGCTGTACAGCGCCCGCATCATTCCGTACCGCGGTTCCTGGCTGGACTTCGAGTTCGACCCGAAGGATGCGCTGTTCACCCGTATCGACCGCCGCCGCAAGCTGCCGGTGTCGATCCTGCTGCGTGCGCTCGGCTACAGCAACGAAGAGATGCTGGCCGAGTTCTTCGAGATCAACACCTTCCACATCAATCCGGACGAAGGCGTGCAGCTGGAGCTGGTGCCGGAGCGTCTGCGTGGTGAAACGCTGAACTTCGACCTGGCCGATGGCGACAAGGTCATCGTGGAAGCGGGCAAGCGCATCACCGCCCGTCACGTCAAGCAGCTCGAAGCCGCCGGCGTTGCCGCGCTGGCCGTGCCGGACGACTATCTGCTCACCCGCATCCTGTCGCACGACGTGGTCGATGGCTCGACCGGCGAACTGCTGGCCAACGCCAACGACGAGATCACCGAAGACCAGCTGGCGGCCTTCCGCAAGGCCGGCGTCGATGCGGTCGGCACCCTGTGGGTGAACGATCTGGACCGTGGTCCGTACCTGTCCAACACCCTGCGCATCGATCCGACCAAGACCCAGCTCGAAGCGCTGGTCGAGATCTACCGCATGATGCGCCCGGGCGAGCCGCCGACCAAGGAAGCCGCTCAGAACCTGTTCCACAACCTGTTCTTCACCTTCGAGCGTTACGACCTGTCCACGGTCGGCCGTATGAAGTTCAACCGTCGCGTCGGCCGCAAGGACGTGCTGGGCGAGTCGGTGCTGTACGACAAGAAGTACTTTGCCGAGCGCAACGACGAAGAATCCAAGCGCCTGGTCGCCGAGCACACCGACACCTCCGACATCCTGGAAGTGATCAAGGTGCTTACCGAGATCCGTAACGGTCGCGGCGTGGTCGATGACATCGATCACCTGGGCAACCGTCGCGTGCGTTCGGTCGGCGAAATGGCCGAGAACGTGTTCCGCGTGGGCCTGGTCCGCGTCGAGCGCGCGGTCAAGGAACGCCTGTCGATGGCCGAGTCCGAGGGTCTGACCCCGCAGGAACTGATCAACGCCAAGCCGGTGGCTGCGGCGATCAAGGAGTTCTTCGGCTCCTCGCAGCTGTCGCAGTTCATGGACCAGAACAACCCGCTGTCGGAAGTGACGCACAAGCGTCGCGTCTCCGCACTGGGCCCGGGCGGCCTGACCCGCGAGCGCGCCGGCTTCGAAGTGCGCGACGTGCATCCGACCCATTACGGCCGCGTCTGCACCATCGAAACTCCGGAAGGCCCGAACATCGGCCTGATCAACTCGCTGGCCGTGTTTGCCCGCACCAACCAGTACGGCTTCCTCGAGACGCCGTACCGCAAGGTGCTGGACGGCAAGGTCTCCGACGACGTCGAATACCTGTCGGCGATCGAAGAGAACGAGTACGTGATCGCCCAGGCGAACGCGCTAACCGATGCCAAGAACATGCTCACCGAGCAGTTCGTGCCGTGCCGGTTCCAGGGCGAGTCGCTGCTGAAGCCGCCGGCCGAAGTGCACTTCATGGACGTCTCGCCGATGCAGACCGTGTCGGTCGCCGCGGCGCTGGTGCCGTTCCTGGAGCACGATGACGCCAACCGCGCACTGATGGGCGCCAACATGCAGCGCCAGGCCGTGCCGACGCTGCGTTCGCAGAAGCCGCTGGTTGGTACCGGCATCGAGCGTGCGGTTGCGCGCGACTCGGGCGTGACCGTCAATGCCGTGCGTGGTGGCGTGATCGAGCAGATCGACGCGGCCCGCATCGTGGTCAAGGTCAACGAGGCGGAAATCGGCGGCGGCACCGATGCCGGCGTGGATATCTACAACCTGATCAAGTACACCCGCTCCAACCAGAACACCTGCATCAACCAGCGTCCGCTGGTGAACGTGGGTGATGTGATCGCGCGCGGCGACGTGCTGGCCGACGGTCCGTCCACCGACATCGGTGAACTGGCGCTGGGCCAGAACATGCTGATCGCGTTCATGCCGTGGAACGGCTACAACTTCGAAGACTCCATCCTGCTCTCCGAGCGCGTGGTGGAAGAGGATCGTTACACCACGATCCACATCGAGGAACTGACCTGCGTTGCACGCGACACCAAGCTGGGGCCGGAGGAAATTTCCGCCGACATCCCGAACGTGTCCGAGCAGGCGCTGAACCGTCTGGACGAGAGCGGCGTGGTGTACATCGGTGCGGAAGTGCGCGCCGGCGACATCATGGTCGGCAAGGTCACGCCGAAGGGCGAGAGCCAGCTGACCCCGGAAGAAAAGCTGCTGCGTGCGATCTTCGGTGAGAAGGCGTCCGACGTGAAGGACAGCTCGCTGCGCGTGCCCCCGGGCATGGACGGCACCGTCATCGACGTGCAGGTCTTCACCCGCGACGGCATCGAGAAGGACAAGCGTGCGCGTCAGATCGAAGAGTCCGAGATCAAGCGCGTTAAGAAGGACTTCGACGACCAGTTCCGCATCCTGGAAGCGGCCATCTACGCACGTCTGCGTTCGCAGATCGTGGGCAAGGTTGCCAACGGCGGTCCGAACCTGAAGAAGGGCGACAACGTCACCGACGCGTATCTGGACGGGCTGAAGAAATCCGATTGGTTCCAGCTGCGCATGAAGGACGAAGACGCCGCCGACGCCATCGAACGCGCACAGAAGCAGATCCAGGCGCACGAGAAGGAATTTGAAGCACGCTTTGCCGACAAGCGCGGCAAGATCACCCAGGGCGATGACCTCGCACCGGGCGTGCTGAAGATGGTCAAGGTGTTCCTGGCAGTGAAGCGCCGCATCCAGCCGGGCGACAAGATGGCAGGCCGCCACGGCAACAAGGGTGTGGTCTCCAATGTCGTGCCGGTCGAGGACATGCCGTACATGGCCACCGGCGAGCCGGTCGACATCGTGCTGAATCCGCTCGGCGTGCCGTCGCGTATGAACATCGGCCAGATTCTGGAAGTGCATCTGGGCTGGGCCGCCAAGGGCCTGGGTCGCAAGATCCAGCGCATGCTGGAAGCCCAGGCGGCGGTCAGCGAGCTGCGCAAGTTCCTGGACGACATCTACAACCACGACAGCGCGATCAATGCACAGCGCGTGGACCTGTCGCAGTTCAGCGATGAGGAATTGCTCAACCTGGGCAAGAACCTGATCGATGGCGTGCCGATGGCCACCCCGGTGTTCGACGGCGCCAGCGAAGCGGAAATCAAGCGCATGCTGGAACTGGCCGAGCTGCCGCAGAGCGGTCAGACCCAGCTGTACGACGGTCGTACCGGCGAAGCGTTCGATCGCAAGACCACGGTCGGCTACATGCACTACCTGAAGTTGAACCACCTGGTCGACGACAAGATGCATGCGCGCTCGACCGGTCCGTACTCGCTCGTCACCCAGCAGCCGCTGGGCGGCAAGGCGCAGTTCGGTGGTCAGCGCTTCGGTGAGATGGAAGTCTGGGCGCTGGAAGCCTACGGCGCGGCCTACACCCTGCAGGAAATGCTGACGGTGAAGTCCGACGACGTGCAGGGCCGCAACCAGATGTACAAGAACATCGTCGATGGTGAGCACGAGATGGTCGCGGGCATGCCGGAATCCTTCAACGTGTTGGTGAAGGAAATCCGCTCGCTGGCGATCAACATGGAACTGGAAGAGTGATCGCGCCGGATCCCGGTGCCGCAACGCGGTGCCGGGATCTGGAACGTAAGTCCCTCGGTTTCATCTCAGATACGAAATTCCTCCGACCCGGAGATATCAAATGAAAGACCTGCTCAACCTCTTCAATCAACAGCGCCAGACGCTGGATTTCGACGCGATCAAGATCGCGCTGGCATCGCCGGACCTGATCCGTTCGTGGTCCTACGGCGAAGTGAAGAAGCCCGAAACCATCAACTACCGGACCTTCAAGCCCGAGCGTGACGGCCTGTTCTGCGCCGCCATCTTCGGACCGATCAAGGACTACGAGTGCCTGTGCGGCAAGTACAAGCGCATGAAGCACCGCGGCGTGGTCTGCGAAAAGTGCGGCACCGAAGTCACCCTGGCCAAGGTGCGTCGCGAGCGCATGGGTCACATCGACCTGGCCTCGCCGGTCGCGCACATCTGGTTCCTCAAGTCGCTGCCCTCGCGCATCGGCCTGATGCTGGACATGACCCTGCGTGACATCGAGCGCGTGCTGTACTTCGAAGCCTACGTGGTCACCGAGCCGGGCCTGACCCCGCTCGAGCGCCGCCAGCTGCTGACCGAAGAGCAGTACCTGACCGCACGCCAGGAGTACAACGACGACTTCGACGCCGCCATGGGCGCCGAGGCCGTGTACGAATTGCTGCGCACGATCGACCTGCAGTCGGAAATGACCCGCCTGCGCGAGGAAATCGCCAGCACCGGTTCGGAAACCAAGCTCAAGCGCCTCACCAAGCGCATCAAGCTGATCGAAGCCTTCCTGGAATCGGGCAACCGTCCGGAGTGGATGGTCATGACCGTGCTGCCGGTGCTGCCGCCGGACCTGCGTCCGCTGGTGCCGCTGGATGGCGGCCGCTTCGCGACCTCGGATCTGAACGATCTGTACCGCCGCGTGATCAACCGCAACAACCGTCTGCGTCGTCTGCTCGAGCTCAATGCGCCGGACATCATCGTGCGCAACGAGAAGCGCATGCTGCAGGAATCGGTCGATGCGCTGCTGGACAACGGCCGTCGCGGCCGTGCCATCACCGGCACCAACAAGCGTCCGCTGAAGTCGCTGGCCGACATGATCAAGGGCAAGCAGGGCCGGTTCCGTCAGAACCTGCTCGGCAAGCGCGTGGACTACTCCGGTCGTTCGGTCATCACCGTCGGTCCGTACCTCAAGCTGCACCAGTGCGGCCTGCCGAAGAAGATGGCGCTGGAGCTGTTCAAGCCGTTCGTGTTCGCCAAGCTGCAGCGTCGCGGCCTGGCCACCACCATCAAGGCCGCCAAGAAGCTGGTCGAGCGCGAAGAAGCCGAAGTCTGGGACATCCTGGAAGAAGTGATCCGCGAGCATCCGGTGCTGCTGAACCGTGCGCCGACCCTGCACCGCCTGGGCATCCAGGCGTTCGAGCCGGTGTTGATCGAAGGCAAGGCCATCCAGCTGCATCCGCTGGTGTGTACTGCGTTCAACGCCGACTTCGACGGTGACCAGATGGCCGTCCACGTGCCGCTCTCGCTGGAAGCCCAGCTGGAAGCGCGTGCGCTGATGATGTCCACCAACAACATCCTGTCGCCGGCCAACGGCGAGCCGATCATCGTGCCGTCGCAGGACGTGGTGTTGGGCCTGTACTACATGAGCCGCGCCCTGGAGAACAAGAAGGGCGAAGGCATGGTGTTCGCCAACACCAGCGAAGTGAAGCGCGCCTACGACAACCGCGTGGTGGAACTGCACGCCAAGGTCAAGGTCCGCATCACCCAGGTGGACGTGGAAGCCGACGGCAAGCGCAGCAGCGGCACCTCGATCGTGGACACCACGGTCGGTCGTGCGCTGCTGAGCGAAATCCTGCCCGAAGGCCTGCCGTTCCAGCTGGCCAACACCGAGATGACCAAGAAGAACATCTCGCGTCTGATCAACTCCAGCTACCGTTTGCTGGGCTTGAAGGACACCGTCGTGTTCGCCGACAAGCTGATGTACACCGGCTATGCCTATGCGACCCGCGCAGGCGTGTCGATCGGCATCGACGACATGCTGATCCCGGACGAGAAGAAGGGCATCCTCACCGAGGCCGAAGCCGAAGTGCTGGAGATCCAGGAACAGTACCAGTCCGGTCTGGTCACCGCCGGCGAGCGCTACAACAAGGTCGTGGACATCTGGTCGCGCACCAGTGAGCGCATCGCCAAGGCGATGATGGACACCATCGGTACCGAGAAGGTCGAAAATGCCAAGGGCGAGACCATCGACCAGAAGTCGATGAACTCGCTGTACATCATGGCCGACTCCGGTGCGCGTGGTAGCCAGGCGCAGATCCGTCAGCTGGCCGGCATGCGTGGCCTGATGGCGCGTCCGGATGGCTC
The DNA here is from genome assembly GCF_003993495.1 of Xanthomonas sp. BRIP62418. NCBI lineage: Bacteria > Pseudomonadati > Pseudomonadota > Gammaproteobacteria > Lysobacterales > Lysobacteraceae > Xanthomonas > Xanthomonas sp. BRIP62418. The sequence continues at coordinate 262,847 of NZ_QEZG01000049.1, read as the reverse complement.
GATCATCGAGACGCCGATCAAGGCGAACTTCCGCGAAGGCCTGAACGTGCAGGAGTACTTCAACTCCACCCACGGTGCCCGTAAGGGTCTGGCCGATACCGCGCTCAAGACCGCGAACTCGGGGTATCTGACCCGTCGTCTGGTCGACGTGGCACAGGACGTGGTGATCACCGAGGTCGATTGCGGCACCACCGAAGGGTTGATCATGACCCCGATCGTGGAAGGCGGCGACGTGGTGGAACCGTTGCGCGAGCGCGTGCTGGGCCGTGTGGTGGCCGAGGACGTGTACTTGCCGGGCAACGACGAAGAGCCGATCGTCACCCGCAACACGCTGCTGGACGAAGCCTGGGTTGCCAAGCTGGAAGACGCCAGCGTGCAGTCGGTGAAGGTGCGTTCGACCATCAGCTGCGAATCCTCGTTCGGCGTTTGCGCACGCTGCTACGGTCGCGATCTCGCCCGCGGTCACCAGGTCAACATCGGTGAGGCGGTCGGCGTCATTGCGGCGCAGTCGATCGGTGAGCCGGGTACCCAGCTGACCATGCGTACGTTCCACATCGGTGGCGCGGCATCGCGTGCGGCGGCGGTGGACAACATCACCGTCAAGACCACCGGTTCGGTGAAGTTCAACAACCTCAAGTCGGTGGCGCACGCCAGCGGCGCGCTGGTCGCTGTCTCGCGTTCGGGCGAACTGTCCGTGCTCGACGGCCATGGCCGCGAGCGCGAGCGTTACAAGCTGCCGTACGGTGCCACCATCACCGCCAAGGATGGTGATGCGGTCAAGGCCGGGCAGGGTGTGGCGAACTGGGATCCGCATAACCACCCGATCGTGTCGGAAGTGGCCGGTTTCATCCGCTTCATCGACTTCGTCGACGGCGTCACCGTCATCGAGAAGACCGACGAACTGACCGGTCTGGCCTCGCGTGAAATCACCGACCCGAAGCGTCGCGGTGCACATGCCAAGGAGCTGCGCCCGATCGTGCGCATCGTCGACGGCAAGGGCAACGACCTGACGATCCCGAATACGGATCTGCCGGCGCAGTACCTGTTGCCGCCGCGCTCCATCGTCAACCTGCAGGACGGCGCCGCCGTCGGCGTGGGCGACGTGGTCGCCAAGATCCCGCAGGAAGCGTCCAAGACCCGCGACATCACCGGTGGTCTGCCGCGCGTTGCCGATCTGTTCGAAGCGCGCAAGCCGAAGGATCCGGCGATCCTGGCCGAGCGCTCGGGCATCATCAGCTTCGGTAAGGACACCAAGGGCAAGCAGCGCCTGATCATCAAGGACACCGATGGGTCGGAACACGAAGAGCTGATTCCCAAGTACCGCCAGATCATCGTGTTCGAAGGCGAGCATGTGACCAAGGGCGAGACCGTGGTGGACGGCGAGCCGAGCCCGCAGGACATCCTGCGTCTGCTGGGTGTCGAGCCGCTGGCCGCGTATCTGGTCAAGGAAATCCAGGACGTGTATCGCCTGCAGGGCGTGAAGATCAATGACAAGCACATCGAGGTGATCACCCGCCAGATGCTGCGCAAGGTCGAGATCACCGACCAGGGCACCAGCAAGTTCCTCAACGGCGAGCAGGTCGAGCGCCAGCGCGTCATCGAGGAAAATGCCCGCCTGGTCAAGCGCAACGAGCTGCCGGCCAAGTACGATCCGGTGCTGCTGGGTATCACCAAGGCCTCGTTGGCCACCGAGTCGTTCATCTCGGCGGCCTCGTTCCAGGAGACCACCCGCGTGTTGACCGAGGCTGCCGTGCGCGGCACCCGCGACAACCTGCGCGGTCTGAAGGAAAACGTGATCGTGGGTCGTCTGATCCCGGCCGGTACCGGCCTGGCGTATCACGCCGGACGCCGCAAGTCGTCGGGTCTGACCGACTCGGAAATGGAAACGCTGTCGGGCAAGCCGACGGTTGCCGAACCGGTCGCAGCCGTGGCCGACGCTGGCGCGGACGAGGAGTAAGCGCTCCGACGGCGGTCGCAAGATCGCCGTAAGCCAAGCGAAAAGGAGGGCAGGAGGCCCTCCGTTTTCCGGCCTTTGGATGGGCCAGCAGGGTTAGATTTCCGTGAAGTTGACGGAGTTTCGTCCTGCCAGCTATACTTCCCTGTCTCGGCGGGCCGTTTTTCGGCCTGCCTTTGTTTTCGTGCAAGGCCGTCTCGGCCTCTCAATCAGAAGAATCAACTGATGACGACGATCAATCAGCTGGTCCGCAAGCCTCGGCAAGCGACCACCTACAAGAGTGCCTCTCCGGCACTGGACAAGTGTCCGCAGCGCCGTGGCGTCTGCACACGCGTCTATACCACTACCCCGAAGAAGCCGAACTCGGCCCTGCGTAAGGTTGCCAAGGTGCGCCTGACGAACCAGGAAGAGGTCATCAGCTACATCGGTGGTGAAGGCCACAACCTGCAGGAGCACTCCGTGGTCCTGATTCGCGGTGGCCGCGTCAAGGATCTTCCCGGTGTGCGTTATCACACCGTCCGTGGTTCGCTGGACGCCGCCGGCGTCGCAAAGCGCCGTCAAGGTCGTTCCAAGTACGGCGCCAAGCGCCCGAAGAGCTAAGGAAACACTCCAATGTCCCGTAAAGGTTCTACTCCGCAGCGCACCGTCCTGCCTGATCCAAAGCATGGCAGCGAAACCATTGCCCGCTTCATCAATATGGTGATGCAAAGTGGCAAGAAGTCGGTTGCTGAGAAAATTGTCTATGGCGCGATGGACGTCATTGGCGAAAAGAATCCGAATGCCGTCGAGCTGGTGCAGAAAGCACTGGACAACGTGGCCCCGGCTGTCGAAGTTAAATCGCGTCGCGTCGGTGGTGCTACCTATCAGGTGCCCGTCGAAGTGCGCTCCTCTCGTCGCATGGCGCTGGCAATGCGCTGGTTGATCGATTCCGCGCGCAAGCGTGGCGAGAACACCATGCCGCGCAAGCTGGCTGCAGAACTGTTGGACGCCTCGGAAAGCCGTGGCGGCGCGATCAAGAAGCGCGAAGAGACGCACCGTATGGCGGAGGCGAACAAGGCGTTCGCACATTACCGCTGGTGACCTCGTGGGCCTTGGTAACGGGGCCCTTCAGCACCATCTGAGTGCTGTTTGCGACGCCTTTGGCGTCGCATCCAATCCGAAGGCCGCCGAAAGGCGGCGTTCGGCCATCCGAAATCCAAGAAATTGAGAGGCTCCCCGTGGCCCGCACCACCCCTATCGAGCGTTACCGCAACTTCGGCATCATGGCCCACATCGATGCCGGCAAGACCACCACCTCCGAGCGCATCCTGTTCTACACCGGTGTCAGTCACAAGATCGGCGAAGTCCATGACGGCGCTGCAGTGATGGACTGGATGGAGCAGGAGCAGGAGCGTGGTATCACCATCACCTCCGCTGCGACCACTGCATTCTGGTCGGGCATGGACAAGTCCATGCCGCAGCACCGCTTCAACATCATCGATACCCCCGGGCACGTCGACTTCACCATCGAAGTGGAGCGCTCCTTGCGCGTGCTCGACGGTGCGGTGTTCGTGCTGTGCGCCGTTGGTGGCGTGCAGCCGCAGTCCGAGACCGTGTGGCGCCAGGCCAACAAGTACTCCGTGCCGCGCATGGCCTTCGTCAACAAGATGGACCGTACCGGTGCCAACTTCGACAAGGTCGTCGAGCAGCTGAAGGCCCGTCTGGGTGCCTACGCCGTGCCGATGCAGGTGCCGATCGGCGCCGAAGACGGCTTCGAGGGCGTGGTCGACTTGCTCAAGATGAAGGCGATCCATTGGGATACCGCATCGCAGGGCACCACCTTCGAATACCGCGACATCCCGGCCGACCTGGTCGAGATCGCGACCGAGGCGCGTTCGTTCATGGTCGAGGCGGCTGCAGAAGCCAGCGAAGACCTGATGGACAAGTACCTCAACGAGGGCGACCTGAGCGAAGAGGAGATCCTGGTGGGTCTGCGCGAGCGCACCCTGAAGGTCGAAATCGTGCCGGTGTTCTGTGGCTCGGCGTTCAAGAACAAGGGCGTGCAGGCCATGCTCGACGGCGTCGTGCACCTGCTGCCGTCGCCGGCCGACCGTCCGCCGGTCCAGGGTATCGACGAGGACGAGAAGGAAGACACCCGTCCTGCCACCGATACCGCGCCGTTCTCGGCGTTGGCGTTCAAGATTATGACCGACCCGTTCGTGGGCTCGCTGACGTTCTTCCGTGTCTACTCGGGCACGTTGAACTCCGGCGACCAGGTCTACAACCCGGTCAAGTCGAAGAAAGAGCGCGTGGGCCGCATCCTGCAGATGCACTCCAACAATCGCGAAGAGATCAAGGAAGTGCGCGCTGGTGACATCGCCGCTGCCGTGGGTCTGAAGGACGTCACCACCGGCGACACGCTGTGTGCGCAGGACAAGGTCATCACCCTGGAGCGCATGGTGTTCCCGGAGCCGGTGATCTCGATGGCGGTGGAACCCAAGACCAAGTCGGACCAGGAAAAGATGGGCATGGCCCTGGGCCGTCTGGCGCAGGAAGATCCCTCGTTCCGCGTCAAGACCGACGAAGAATCCGGCCAGACCATCATCTCGGGCATGGGCGAGTTGCACCTGGACATCATCGTCGACCGTATGCGTCGCGAGTTCAATGTCGAGGCCAACGTCGGCAAGCCGCAGGTGGCCTACCGCGAAACGATCCGCAAGTCCGACGTCAAGTCCGACTACAAGCACGCCAAGCAGTCCGGTGGTAAGGGTCAGTACGGTCACGTGGTGATCGAGCTGTCGCCGATGACCGAGGAAGATCGCAAGAGCGACAACGTCAAGGACGATTTCCTCTTCATCAACGACATCACCGGCGGCATCATCCCGAAGGAATTCATCCCCTCGGTTGAAAAGGGTCTGCGCGAGACGATCACCAGTGGTCCGATCGCCGGCTTCCCGGTGGTGGGTGTGAAGGTCAAGCTGGTGTTCGGCTCGTACCACGACGTCGACTCCTCGGAAATGGCGTTCAAGCTGGCCGCGTCGATGGCGTTCAAGCAGGGCTTTGCGAAAGCCAGCCCGGTGTTGCTGGAGCCGATCATGAAGGTCGAGATCGTCAGCCCGGAGGATTACCTGGGTGACGTGATGGGCGACGTGAGCCGCCGTCGTGGCGTGCTGCAGGGTCAGGACGACAGCCCGTCGGGCAAGATCATCAACGCGATGATTCCGCTGGGCGAGATGTTCGGTTATGCGACCTCGCTGCGCTCGATGAGCCAGGGCCGTGCGACGTTCTCGATGGAATTCGACCACTACGAAGAGGCACCGGCCAACATCGCCGACGCCGTCACCAAGAAGGGCTGAGTTCGCTCAGCCGCTTCTCACAAATTTTTCAATTAGAGGTAGTTAGTCATGGCAAAAGCTAAATTTGAGCGCACCAAGCCGCACGTGAACGTCGGCACCATCGGTCACGTCGACCATGGCAAGACCACGTTGACAGCCGCGCTGACCAAGATCGGTGCTGAGCGTTTCGGTGGCGAGTTCAAGGCGTATGACGCGATCGATGCGGCGCCGGAAGAGAAGGCACGCGGCATCACGATTTCGACCGCACACGTCGAATACGAATCCCCGACCCGTCACTACGCGCACGTCGATTGCCCCGGCCACGCCGACTACGTCAAGAACATGATCACCGGTGCGGCGCAGATGGACGGCGCGATCCTGGTGTGTTCGGCCGCCGACGGCCCGATGCCGCAGACCCGCGAGCACATCCTGCTCTCGCGTCAGGTCGGTGTGCCGCACATCGTTGTGTTCCTGAACAAGGCTGACATGGTCGACGACGCCGAGCTGCTCGAGCTGGTCGAGATGGAAGTGCGCGAGCTGCTCAGCAAGTACGACTTCCCGGGCGATGACACGCCGATCATCCACGGTTCGGCGCGTCTGGCGCTGGACGGCGACCAGAGCGACATCGGCGTGCCGGCGATCCTGAAGCTGGTCGAGGCGCTGGATTCGTTCATTCCGGAGCCGACCCGCGACGTCGACCGTCCGTTCCTGATGCCGGTCGAAGACGTGTTCTCGATCTCCGGCCGCGGCACCGTGGTGACCGGTCGTATCGAGCGCGGCATCATCAAGGTTGGCGACGAAATCGAAATCGTCGGTATCCGTGATACCCAGAAGACCACCGTCACCGGCGTGGAAATGTTCCGCAAGCTGCTGGACCAGGGTCAGGCAGGCGACAACGCCGGTCTGCTGCTGCGTGGCACCAAGCGTGACGACGTCGAGCGCGGCCAGGTGCTGTGCAAGCCGGGTTCGATCAAGCCGCACACCGAGTTCGAAGCCGAAGTCTACGTGCTGTCGAAGGACGAGGGTGGCCGTCATACCCCGTTCTTCAAGGGCTACCGTCCGCAGTTCTACTTCCGCACCACCGACATCACTGGCGCCTGCCAGCTGCCGGAAGGCGTGGAGATGGTGATGCCGGGCGACAATGTGAAGATGGTCGTGACCCTGATCAATCCGGTCGCGATGGACGAAGGCCTGCGCTTCGCCATCCGTGAAGGCGGTCGTACCGTCGGCGCCGGCGTGGTTGCCAAGATCGTCAAGTAAGTCTTGCAATCCGGCGGCTTCGGTCGCTGGATCCGCACGAAAAAGGGTCGGCGCAAGCCGGCCCTTTTTCGTGGGCCGCGTCGGAGGCGCGCGCGTGGCCGGCGTTTTTATCGGGTAGGGCGCTTGCGCATGTAAAAGTGCCCCGCTATAATGCGCGGCTCGGTGTCCCTGGGTAGGGCGCTGAGTTACAGCGAAAAGAACGGCAGGATGCCGCTCGTGTTCGCCAGACCGGGAAGGTCGCGTTGCATGGAGCACTCAACAACTCACCCGTTGTTGACCGTGCTCTTGTTGCGCATTATACTTTTCCGTCTGGGCAGGCCGGTTTACCGGTCTGCCTCAGTTTTTGGGCGGAGGAAATGCCCTCGTCAGCAGGATGCATGGCGATTTCATCTACGTCAGGAATATCGGGGCAGGTATCCCAGAGGCCTTGCCCGTCGCTCTTTTAACGAAGGAAGCTTCCGTCATGTCGGAACAAAAGATCCGGATTCGGTTGAAAGCGTTCGATCATCGTTTGATCGACCGTTCGGCCAGCGAGATCGTCGAAACGGCTAAGCGGACCGGCGCGCAAGTGCGTGGCCCGATCCCGTTGCCGACCAAGATCGAACGTTACACCATCCTCGTATCCCCGCATGCCGACAAGGATGCGCGTGACCAGTACGAAACCCGCACGCACAAGCGTGTGCTCGATATCGTCGACCCGAACGACAAGACCGTGGACGCGCTGATGAAGCTCGAACTCGCGGCTGGCGTCGACGTTCAGATCAAGTTGACCTGAGGACTACGACCATGACGAAGAAATATTCGTTGGGCTTCGTAGGCCGCAAGGCTGGTATGAGCCGCGTCTTCACCGAAGACGGTCGCTCGGTACCGGTCACGCTGATCGAAGCAACTCCAAACCGCATCGCGCAGATCAAGACCGTCGAAGCTGACGGCTACAGCGCCGTGCAGATTACCGTTGGTGCCCGTCGTGCCGCGCTGGTCAACAAGCCGGCTGCTGGCCACTTCGCCAAGGCGAAGGTGGAAGCGGGTCGCGGCCTGTGGGAATTCCGCGTTGAAGATGCCCAGCTCGGCGATTTCGCCGTCGGCGGCGAAATCAAGGCGGACATCTTCGAGGTCGGCCAGAAGGTCGACGTCCAGGGCGTCACCAAGGGTAAGGGTTTCCAGGGCACCATCAAGCGCTACAACTTCCGTATGGGCGATGCAACTCACGGTAACTCGCTGTCGCATCGCGCGCCGGGTTCGTTGGGTCAGCGCCAGACCCCGGGGCGCGTTTTCCCGGGCAAGAAGATGTCGGGCCACATGGGCGCCGTGCAGCAAAGCACGCAGAACCTGGAAGTGGTCAAGGTCGACGTCGAGCGTGGTCTGATTGCTATCCGCGGCGCCGTGCCTGGCGCAGCTGGTGGCGACGTGATCGTCCGTCCGGCGAGCAAGGCATAAGGAGAGATGACGATGGAACTCGTTATCACGGGTAGCAACAACAAGGTCTCGGTCTCCGATGCCGTGTTCGGTCGCGAATTCAGCGAAGATCTGGTTCACCAGGTCGTCGTCGCTTATCGCAATGCCGGTCGCGCTGGTACCAAGGCACAGAAGACGCGTTCGGAAGTTGCGGGCACGACCAAGAAGTCGAAGAAGCAGAAGGGCGGCGGTGCGCGTCATGGCGCGCTGACGGCTCCGATCTTCGTCGGCGGCGGCGTGACCTTCGCGGCCAAGCCGCGCAGCTTCGAACAGAAAGTCAACCGCAAGATGTACCGTGCGGCCATCTGCGCGATCTTCTCTGAGCTTAATCGCCAGGGTCGCCTGATGATCGTCGATGCGTTCGACGTCGAAACCACCAAGACCCAGGGTCTGATCGAGAAGCTGAAGGGACTGGATGTGGGCAAGCGCCCGCTGATCGTCACCGAGGAAGCCTCCGAGCACCTGTATCTGTCCGCCCGCAATCTGCCGTATGTGCAGGTGCGTGATGTGCAGGGTCTGGATCCGGTCGCTCTGGTCGGGGCCGATACGGTCGTGATCACCGCCGATGCGGTCAAGAAGGTCGAGGAGTGGCTGGCATGAGCAGCAACGAAAAAATCTTCAGCGTGCTGCGTGCTCCGCGAGTCTCCGAAAAGACCGCGCGCCTGCAGGAAATCTCCAACCAGTATGTCTTCGAAGTTTCGAACGAAGCCACCAAGGCCGATGTAAAGGCCGCGGTTGAGCAGCTGTTCGACGTCAAGGTCAAAGCGGTCAACGTGGTCAACGTCAAGGGCAAGAGCAAGTCCTTCCGTAACCGTGCTGGCAGCCGTGGCAATTGGCGCAAGGCGTACGTCCGCCTGGTTGATGGTCAGTCCATCGACGTAACGGCCAAGGCCTGAGGTCCATCCCATGCCATTGATGAAGTTCAAACCCACCTCTCCCGGCCGTCGTTCCGCCGTGCGCGTGGTTACTCCCGATCTGCACAAGGGCGCACCGCACGCGGCGCTGCTCGATTCGCAGAGCAAGTCCGGTGGTCGTAACCACCATGGCCGCATCACCGTGCGTCACGTCGGTGGTGGTCATAAGCAGCACTACCGCATCATCGACTTCAAGCGCAACAAGGAAGGTATTCCGGCGCGTGTGGAGCGGATCGAATACGATCCGAACCGTACCGCTCATATCGCCCTGCTGTGCTATGTCGACGGCGAGCGTCGCTACATCATCGCCCCCAAGGGCTTGAAGGCTGGCGATCAGGTCATTGCCGGTGCCAACGCACCGATCAAGACCGGCAACACGCTGCCGCTGCGCAACATCCCGGTCGGTACGACGGTCCACGGTATCGAGCTGAAGCCGGGTAAGGGCGCTCAGATCGCACGTGCTGCCGGTGCAGCCGTCCAGCTGGTCGCTCGCGAAGGCATCTATGCCACGCTGCGTCTGCGCTCGGGCGAAATGCGCAAGGTGCCGGTCGAGTGCCGCGCTACCATCGGCGAAGTCGGCAACGACGAGCACAACCTCGAGAAGCTGGGCAAGGCTGGCGCCAAGCGCTGGCGCGGTGTTCGCCCGACCGTTCGCGGTGCGGCCATGAACCCGGTCGATCACCCGCACGGTGGTGGTGAGGCCAAGGCTGGCCAGGGTAATCCGCATCCGGTCACCCCGTGGGGTGTTCCGACCAAGGGTTACAAGACGCGCAAGAACAAGCGCACCCAGCAATTCATCGTCCGCGATCGTAGGGGCTAATCGACCATGGCACGTTCACTCAAGAAGGGCCCGTTCGTCGATCACCACCTTGCAAAGAAGGTGGAGTCCGCTGCGGGTAGCAAGAAGCCGATCAAGACCTGGTCGCGCCGTTCGATGATCCTGCCGGAAATGGTAGGCATCACCATCGCCGTGCATAACGGCAAGAACCACATTCCGGTGCTCGTCAACGAGAATATGGTCGGCCACAAGCTCGGCGAATTTGCCGTCACCCGGACCTTCAAGGGTCACGGTGGCGACAAGAAGTCGAGCAGGTAAGGGAGAGATGACGATGGAAGCGAAAGCAATCCTGCGCACCGCGCGCATCTCCCCGCAGAAGGCCCGCCTAGTCGCTGACCAGGTGCGTGGTTTGTCCGCCGAACGTGCGGTCAATCTGCTGAAGTTCTCGGATAAAAAGGCTGCGCACCTGATCAAGAAGGTTGTGGAGTCGGCGATTGCCAATGCCGAGAACAATCAGGGCGCGGATGTCGACGAGCTGAAGGTCAAGACCATCATGGTTGATGAAGGTCCGTCCCTGAAGCGTTTCATGGCGCGGGCGAAAGGCCGCGGTACCCGCATCCTCAAGCGCACCAGTCACATCACTGTGATTGTCGGCGCCGCCAAGTAAGCGGAAAGGAAAAGACCATGGGTCATAAAGTTCATCCGACTGGAATTCGCCTTGGCATCGCCAAGGACTGGAATTCCAAGTGGTACGCAAACAAGGCCGACTTCGCCGCCTATCTGGCAGCCGACCTGAAAGTGCGTGAAATGCTGCGCAAGAAGCTCGCGCAGGCAGGTATCAGCAAGATCTTGATCGAGCGCCCTGCCAAAACCGCCCGCGTGACCATTCACACCGCCCGTCCGGGCGTGGTGATCGGCAAGCGTGGCGAGGACATCGAAAAGCTGCGCAAGGAAGTGAGCGCGATGATGGGTGTTCCTGCCCACATCAACGTCACCGAAGTGCGCAAGCCGGAGCTGGATGCGCAGCTGGTCGCCGAGTCGATCGCGCAGCAGCTTGAGCGTCGCATCATGTTCCGCCGTGCAATGAAGCGCTCGGTCGGCAACGCGATGCGCCTGGGTGCCCTGGGCATCAAGGTCAACGTGGCTGGCCGCCTCAACGGTGCAGAAATCGCCCGTTCGGAGTGGTACCGCGAAGGCCGCGTGCCGCTGCACACGCTACGTGCCGACATTGATTACGGTTTTGCCGAGGCGTCCACGACGTACGGCATCATCGGCATCAAGGTCTGGATCTATAAGGGTGAGGTCTTCGACTTCTCCCAGGTTGGCCAGGAGAAGCAGGACGACAGCCCGCGCAACGATCGTAACGATCGCGGCGACCGTGGTGACCGTCCTTCGCGCCCGGCTCGTGAAGCGAGGTAACGGCAATGTTGCAACCCAAGCGAACCAAATACCGCAAGATGCACAAGGGCCGTAACGACGGCCTGGCATGGAGCGGAAACGCCGTCAGCTTCGGCGAGTACGGCCTCAAGGCAACCGCGCACGGTCAGCTGACCGCGCGTCAGATTGAAGCAGCACGTCGTACGATCAGCCGCCACGTCAAGAAGGGCGGCAAGATGTGGATCCGTGTGTTCCCCGACAAGCCGATCACCAAGAAGCCGATCGAAGTCCGCATGGGCTCCGGTAAGGGCAACGTGGAGTACTGGGTCGCGCAGATTCAGCCGGGCCGCATGATCTATGAAATCGAGGGGATTCCCGAAGATATCGCACGTGAGGCGTTCCGCCTTGCCGCCGCGAAATTGTCGGTGACCACCACTTTCGTGACCCGGACGGTGCGCTGATGGATATCAAACAACTCCGCGAGAAGTCGGCTGACGAACTGAAGGCCCACCTGACCGATCTGCGTAAGGAGCAGTTCTCGCTCCGTATGCAGCAGGTCACCGGCCAGCTGCCGAAGACCCACGATACCCGCCGGGTGCGCCGCGAGATTGCTCGCGTCAAGTACCTGCTCGGCAGCACCAAGTAAGGACGGCCGCGATGAGCGACAACAACGAAAAGCAAACGCTGCGCACGGTCGAAGGCCGTGTCGTCAGCAACAAGATGGACAAGACGGTCACCGTGTTGGTGGAGCGCCAGGTCAAGCACCCGTTGTACGGTAAGTACATCAAGCGCTCGTCCAAGCTCCACGCACACGACGCCGACAATGCCTGCAACGAAGGCGACGTCGTGCGTGTGACCGAGATTGCTCCAATGTCCAAGACCAAGAACTGGCGGGTGGTCGAAATCGTCACCCGTTCGGCCGAATAAGGGAGATCTGAATCATGATCCAGATGCAGAGCTACCTCGATGTCGCCGACAATTCGGGTGCCAAGGAAGTGATGTGCATCAAGGTGCTGGGCGGCTCCAAGCGCCGCTACGCACACATTGGCGACATCATCAAGGTGACCGTCAAGGACGCCATTCCGCGTGGCAAGGTCAAGAAGGGCGAAGTCTACGACGCCGTCGTGGTGCGTACCCGCAAGGGTGTGCGCCGTCCCGACGGTTCGCTGATCCGCTTCGATGGCAACGCCGCTGTGCTGTTGAACAATAAGCAGGAGCCGATCGGGACCCGCATCTTCGGGCCGGTGACGCGCGAGCTGCGTTCCGAGAAGTTCATGAAGATCGTCTCGCTCGCTCCCGAAGTGCTGTGAGCGGAGGACATATACATGGCTAACCGTATCAAGAAGGGCGACCAGGTCGTCATCAACACCGGCAAGGACAAGGGTAAGCAGGGTGAAGTTGTGCGTGTGGACGGCGATCGCGTGATCGTCTCCAATGCCAACGTCATCAAGCGCCACACCAAGCCGAACCCGCAGGCGGGTGTCGCCGGCGGCGTGGTCGAGCGTGAAGCGTCGATCCATATCTCCAACGTCAATATCGTCAACCCGGCAACGGGCAAGGGCGAGCGCGTTGGCTTCAAGGTGCTGGAGGATGGACGCAAATTGCGTGTGTTCCGCTCCAGCGGTGAGGCGCTCGACGCCTGAGGAATGCGATCATGAACACTCGTCTCGAAAAGTTTTACAAGGAAAACGTGGTGCCGGCCCTGATGAAGGAATTCGGCTACACCAATCCGATGGAAGTGCCGAAGCTGGTCAAGGTCACGCTCAACATGGGCGTGGGCGAGGCGGCTACCAACAAGAAGATTCTGGAAAATGCGGTCGCCGACATGTCCAAGATCTCCGGCCAGAAGCCGGTGGTCACCAAGTCGCGCGTTTCGGTCGCATCGTTCAAGATTCGTGACGGTTGGCCGATCGGCTGCAAGACCACCTTGCGTCGCGCCAAGATGTACGAGTTTCTGGATCGTCTGATCAACATCTCGCTGCCGCGCGTGCGCGACTTCCGTGGTGTTTCCGGTCGCTCCTTTGACGGTCGTGGCAACTTCAACATGGGTGTGAAGGAACAGATCATCTTCCCGGAAATCGACTTCGACGCCGTCGACGCGATTCGCGGTATGGATATCGCCATCACCACCACCGCCAAGACGGATGCGGAAGCGAAGGCGCTGCTGGCAGCGTTCAAGTTCCCGTTCCGTAACTGACCGTCGAGGACATCCGAAATGGCAAAGACCTCCATGATCCACCGCGACATCAAGCGTGCAAAGCTGGCGAAGAAATTCGCCGGCAAGCGTGATGCGCTGAAGAAGATCCTCTCCAGTCAGGATGCGTCCTACGAAGAGAAGATCGATGCGTCGACCAAGTTGCAGAAGCTGCCGCGCGATTCGTCGCCGAGCCGCCACCGCAACCGTTGCGAGCTGTCCGGCCGTCCGCGCGGTGTTTACCGCAAGTTCGGTCTGGGTCGCAACATGCTGCGCAAGGCCACGATGAACGGTGACGTTCCGGGCCTGCGCAAGGCAAGCTGGTAACAGCATTGCCGGCCGTTTGCGGCCGGCTTGAACAGGATCGTTCTGTTCAACAGGGGAGTCCGACGCAAGTCGGGCTCTTTTGTCGTATACTTCCGCTTCTGTCTTGCCCGCATGGGCGCGGCATGGCGTAAAGGGTCCTGGCCCATCCCCAGGAAAACACAAGATTTTCGCGAAAGCGGATATCGGTGCACTCAAAGGTACTCATATGAGCATGACTGATCCCATCGCCGACCTGCTGGTACGCATCAAGAATGCGGCCGCGGTTGGTAAGCAGACGGTGAAATTGCCGTCGTCCAAGATCAAGGTTGCGATCGCCCAGGTCCTGAAGGACGAGGGTTACATCACCGACCTGCGCGTGACAGCGACCGAGAACAACAAGTCGGAGCTGGAAATCGTGCTGAAGTATTTCGAAGGCCGTCCGGTCATCGAGACCCTGAAGCGTTTCTCGCGCTCGGGTCTGCGCCAGTACCGCGGCAAGACCGAGCTGCCCAAGGTCCTGGGTGGCCTGGGTATCGCCATCATCTCCACGTCGAAGGGCATCATGACCGATGCGCAGGCTCGCGAAGCCGGCGTTGGTGGTGAAGTCCTGTGCTTCGTGGCCTAAGGGAAGGAATCGATCATGTCCCGTGTAGCCAAGAAGCCTGTTTCCCTTCCGAAGGGTGTTGAACTCAATGTCCAGCCCGAGCTGGTCAGCGTCAAGGGCCCGAAGGGCACCCTGACCCTGCCGAAGCCGACTGGCGTCGAAATCGCCATCGACGGCGACGTTGCCACGCTATCGGCCAATGACCCGTCGCAGATCGCCATCACCGGTACCGTGCGCGCCATCCTGGCCAACATGGTCAAGGGTGTGTCCGAAGGCTTCGAGCGCAAGCTCGAGCTGGTCGGCGTCGGTTACCGCGCCGCCATGCAGGGCAAGGATCTGAGCCTGGCGCTCGGTTTCTCGCATCCGCTGGTGTTCGTGGCGCCGGAAGGCATCACGCTGTCGACCCCGACCCAGACCGAGATCGTGGTCCAGGGCGCCGACAAGCAGCGCGTCGGCGAAGTCGCCGCCAAGATTCGCGGTTTCCGTCCGCCGGAGCCCTACAAGGGCAAGGGTGTGAAGTACGCCGGTGAAGTCATCATTCGCAAGGAAGCCAAGAAGGCGTAACGCAGGTCCCTCTGCTAGGAGCCCGGCCATCCATGGCCCGGACTTTCGATGCAAAAGCCTGCTTCCTTCAGCTTCCGTAGGATAAATATCATGAGCATCAACAAGAACATCGCCCGTCTGCGTCGCGCCAAGTCCACCCGTTCGCACATCCGTGAGCTGGGCGTCGCTCGCCTGTCGGTGCTGCGCACCGGCCAGCATCTGTATGCGCAGGTCTTCACTGCCGACGGTTCCAAGGTGATCGCCGCGGCGAACACCCTGCAGGCCGACGTCAAGGAAGGCCTGAAGAACGGCAAGAACAGCGATGCGGCCGTCAAGGTCGGCAAGCTGATCGCCGAGCGCGCCAAGGCTGCGGGCATCGAGAAGGTCGCGTTCGACCGCTCGGGCTACCGCTACCATGGCCGTATCAAGGCGCTGGCCGATGCAGCTCGCGAAGGCGGCCTGCAGTTCTAAGCACTGCTGCGGACGTGGCCATCGGTCACGTCCGCGATACCGCCGGCAGGGAGATGCCGGACCGTCCCGTTCTTTTGCAACGGAGCCGGGAACACTGCGTGACTTCACAACCATAAGCGGCTTCGAGCCGTACATACTCAATCAATCAAGGAATCAAGATGGCAGAAGAACGTGCACCGCGGGGTCGTGATCGCGACCGTAACCGCGAAGAGAAAGTCGACGATGGCATGATCGAAAAGCTGGTCGCGGTCAATCGCGTCAGCAAGACGGTCAAGGGCGGTCGCCAGTTCACCTTCACCGCGCTGACCGTGGTCGGCGATGGTCTGGGCAAGGTCGGTTTCGGTTATGGCAAGGCGCGCGAAGTGCCGGTCGCCATCCAGAAGTCGATGGAGCAGGCGCGCAAGAACCTGGCCACCGTCGATCTGAACAACGGTACCTTGTGGCATGCCGTCAAGTCCGGCCATGGCGCAGCACGCGTCTACATGCAGCCGGCCTCGGAAGGTACGGGCGTCATCGCCGGCGGCGCCATGCGCGCTGTGCTGGAAGCGGTTGGCGTCAAGAACGTGCTGGCCAAGGCGGTTGGTTCGCGTAACCCGATCAACCTGGTCCGTGCAACCCTGAAGGGTCTGTCGGAAGTGCAGTCGCCGGCGCGTGTTGCGGCCAAGCGCGGCAAGAAGGTGGAGGAGCTCAACCATGGCTAAGGACACCAACAAGACCGTGACGGTGCGCCTGGTGCGTGGCCTGCGTGGAACCCAGTCGCGTCACCGCCTGTCGGTGCGTGCGTTGGGCCTGAATAAGCTCAACGATGTGCGTGAACTGAAGGACAGCCCGCAGGTTCGCGGCCTGATCAACACCGTTCACTACCTCGTCAAGGTTGAGGACTAATCCCATGACTTTGCATCTCAATGACCTCAAGCCCGCCGACGGCGCCCGCACCGAGCGCACCCGCGTCGGCCGTGGCATCGGCTCCGGCCTTGGCAAGACCTGTGGCCGCGGCCACAAGGGTTCGTTCGCGCGCAAGGGCGGCGGCAAGATCAAGGCCGGCTTCGAAGGCGGCCAGACCCCGATGCAGCGCCGTCTGCCGAAGATCGGTTTCCGTTCCAAGATGGCGCGTGACAGTGCCGAAGTGTTGTCCTACCAGCTGGACAAGCTGGAAGCCGGTGAGATCGATTTTGCAGCGCTGCGTGCGGCCAATCTGGTCCCGAGCCGCGCCAAGAAGGCGAAGATCGTGCTGAAGGGCGAGCTGAGCAAGAAGTTCGTGCTGAAGGGCGTGGCTGCAAGTGCAGGCGCCAAGGCAGCAATCGAAGCTGCCGGCGGCAGCGTAGAGGAGTAATCGGCAGATGGCGCAGGCTGGCATTGGTAACCTCGGTGGCGGGCTCGGCAAGTTCACGGAACTTCGCCAGCGGCTGCTGTTCGTCCTCGGGGCATTGATCGTCTATCGCATCGGCTGCTATGTGCCTGTGCCTGGCGTGAATCCCGATGCCATGCTTTCGTTGATGCAGGCGCAGGGCGGCGGCATCGTGGACATGTTCAACATGTTCTCGGGCGGCGCCCTGCACCGTTTCAGTATTTTTGCGTTGAACGTGATGCCGTACATCTCGGCATCGATCGTGATCCAGTTGGCCACGCACATCTTTCCCGCCCTCAAGGCGATGCAGAAGGAAGGCGAATCCGGCCGACGCAAGATCACCCAGTATTCGCGCATCGGTGCGGTGCTTCTGGCAGTGGTGCAGGGCGGTAGTATCGCGCTGGCACTGCAGAATCAGACCGCGCCCGGTGGCGCTCCGGTGGTGTATGCGCCGGGCATGGGCTTCGTGCTCACCGCAGTGATCGCGCTGACCGCCGGCACCATCTTCCTGATGTGGGTGGGCGAGCAGGTCACCGAGCGTGGCATCGGCAACGGCGTGTCGCTGATCATCTTCGCCGGCATCGTGGCGGGTCTTCCGTCGGCGGCGATCCAGACCGTCGAGGCCTTCCGCGAAGGCAATCTGAGCTTCATTTCGCTGCTGCTGATCGTCATCACCATTCTGGCCTTCACGCTGTTTGTGGTGTTCGTCGAACGCGGGCAGCGACGTATCACGGTCAATTACGCGCGCCGCCAGGGCGGTCGCAATGCGTACATGAACCAGACCTCGTTCCTGCCGCTGAAGCTCAATATGGCAGGCGTGATTCCGCCGATCTTCGCCTCCAGCATCCTCGCCTTCCCGGCGACGCTGTCGATGTGGTCCGGTCAGGCGGCGTCCGGCAGCGGCGTGGGCTCCTGGCTGCAGAAGATCGCCAATGCGCTCGGGCCGGGCGAGCCGGTGCACATGCTGGTGTTTGCGGCGCTGATCATCGGCTTTGCGTTCTTCTACACCGCGCTGGTGTTCAACTCGCAGGAAACCGCCGACAACCTCAAGAAGTCGGGCGCGCTGATTCCGGGCATCCGCCCTGGCAAGGCGACGGCGGATTATGTGGACGGCGTGCTGACACGTCTGACCGCAGCGGGTTCGTTGTACCTGGTGATCGTCTGCCTGCTGCCGGAAATCATGCGCACGCAGCTGGGCACCTCGTTCCACTTCGGTGGTACGTCGTTGCTGATCGCCGTGGTGGTGGTGATGGACTTCATTGCGCAGATCCAGGCGCATCTGATGTCGCATCAGTACGAGAGCCTGCTGAAGAAGGCCAACCTCAAGGGTGGCTCGCGCGGCGGTCTGGCGCGCAGTTAAGTCTCGCGGGCGGTTAGGTGGTACACTAGATCTTCATTGCGTGAAGACGGCCTGGTTCCCGGGCCATGATCTTCCGATCAGAAGGGCGGCTCGCGCGACGTCTCGCGCGCGGGTGTGACGAGGTGGTCCTGTGCGGGAGTAGTACAGGCGATTCGGAGAAGTTTTCTGGATCAACATCGTCCGGCGCCGGAGCGAGGGCACACTCCCCACGCCGGGTCCATGGAACTTTTGGTTCCACGGGCTTCAAAGCAATCCGAGGCCTTGCTACAATTCCGAGTTCACTTTTGATCCATCCTGCCGGATGGCGCCTGGGCGCTGTCGGGCCATCACTCAGTTGGAGAATCGCGTCATGGCGCGTATTGCAGGCGTCAACCTGCCAGCCCAGAAGCACGTCTGGGTCGGGTTGCAAAGCATCTACGGCATCGGCCGTACCCGTTCGAAGAAGCTCTGCGAATCCGCAGGCGTTACCTCGACCACGAAGATTCGTGATCTGTCCGAACCCGAAATCGAGCGCCTGCGCGCCGAAGTCGGCAAGTATGTCGTCGAAGGCGACCTGCGCCGCGAAATCGGTATCGCGATCAAGCGACTGATGGACCTTGGCTGCTATCGCGGTCTGCGTCATCGCCGTGGTCTCCCGCTGCGTGGTCAGCGCACCCGTACCAACGCCCGCACCCGTAAGGGTCCGCGCAAGGCGATCAGGAAGTAAGGGATAGATCATGGCAAAGCCAGCAGAAAAGAAAACGAAGAAGAAGATCAAGCGCGTCATCACTGATGGCGTCGCCCACGTCCACGCTTCGTTCAACAACACCATCGTCACCATCACCGATCGCCAGGGCAATGCGCTGTCGTGGGCTACGTCCGGCGGCGCCGGCTTCCGTGGTTCGCGCAAGTCGACCCCGTTCGCTGCTCAGGTTGCCGCCGAAAAGGCTGGCCGCGCTGCGCTCGACTACGGCGTGAAGTCGCTGGAAGTACGTATCAAGGGTCCGGGTCCGGGCCGTGAGTCGGCCGTGCGTTCGTTGAACAACGTGGGCTACAAGATCACCAACATCATCGACGTGACGCCAATCCCGCACAACGGGTGCCGTCCGCCGAAGAAGCGTCGCGTCTAAAGGGAGCGATAAGAAATGGCTCGTTATATCGGTCCTACCTGTAAGCTCGCCCGCCGCGAAGGCGCCGATCTTTCCCTCAAGAGCCCGGCGCGTGCGCTGGACTCCAAGTGCAAGCTTGAGCAGAAGCCCGGCCAACATGGCGCGGCTCGCAAAGGCAAGCTCTCCGACTATGCTACCCAGCTGCGCGAAAAGCAGAAGGTCAAGCGCATCTATGGGTTGCTGGAACGTCAGTTCCGCAACTACTACAAGAAGGCCTCGACCAAGAAGGGCAACACCGGCGAGAACCTGCTGCAGTTGCTGGAAACCCGTCTGGACAACGTCTGCTACCGCATGGGCTTTGCCGTCACCCGTCCGGCCGCGCGCCAGCTGGTGTCGCACCGTGGCGTGCTGGTCAATGGCAAGTCGGTGAATCTGGCTTCGTACCAGATCAAGGCTGGCGATGCGATCACGCTGTCGGAAAAGGCACAGAAGCAGCTCCGCGTGCAGGAAGCTCTGACCGTGGCTGAGCAGCACGACATGACGCCGTCGTGGGTCGAAGTCGATTCGAAGAAGTTCAGCGGCGTGTTCAAGGCCGTTCCGGATCGCGCTGACCTGCCTTCGGATATCAACGAAGCGCTGATCGTCGAGTTGTATTCGAAGTAATTCACATTGGAGAGCCTCCGGCACCGCCGGAGGTTCGCAGGAGACCCCGCAACATGACGGTTACCGCCAACCAGGTTCTGCGCCCCCGTGGTCCGCAGATCGAACGTCTTACCGACAATCGCGCAAAGGTCGTGATCGAGCCCTTGGAGCGCGGTTACGGGCACACGCTGGGCAATGCCCTGCGTCGTGTGCTGTTGTCGTCGATCCCGGGTTTTGCGATCACCGAGGTCGAGATCGACGGCGTGCTGCACGAGTACACCACGGTCGAAGGGCTGCAGGAAGACGTGCTTGACGTCCTGCTCAACCTGAAAGACGTGGCGATTCGTATGCATAGTGGCGACAGCGCGACGCTGTCGTTGTCCAAGCAGGGTCCGGGTACGGTCACTGCGGCCGACATCAGGACCGATCACAACGTCGAGATCATCAACGGCGACCACGTGATCTGCCACCTGACCAAGGACACGGCGCTTAACATGCGCCTGAAGATCGAGCGTGGTTTCGGCTATCAGCCGGCTGCCGCGCGTCGTCGTCCGGACGAAGAGACCCGCACCATCGGTCGTCTGATGCTGGATGCGTCGTTCTCGCCGGTGCGTCGCGTTGCCTATGCCGTGGAAGCTGCGCGCGTTGAACAGCGCACCGACCTCGACAAGCTGGTGATCGATATCGAGACCAACGGCACCATCGATGCCGAGGAAGCCGTGCGCACCGCCGCCGACATCCTCAGCGATCAGCTGTCGGTGTTCGGCGATTTCACCCACCGCGATCGCGGTGCGGCCAAGCCGGCTGCCAGCGGCGTGGATCCGGTGCTGCTGCGCCCGATCGACGACCTCGAGCTGACCGTGCGTTCGGCCAACTGCCTGAAGGCCGAGAGCATCTACTACATCGGCGATCTGATCCAGAAGACCGAAGTGGAACTGCTCAAGACCCCGAATCTTGGCAAGAAGTCGCTGACCGAAATCAAGGAAGTGCTGGCACAGCGCGGCCTTGCACTGGGCATGAAGCTGGAGAACTGGCCGCCGGCCGGTGTCGCCCAGCACGGCATGCTTGGTTAATGCATCACCCGCATGGGCGTCTTCGGGCGCCCATGCTGTTTTTACATCGACGGGCCAAAGCCCGCGGTGACATCCGGTCGAAGGACGGCCGGCTCGGACCAACCGCAGTCCATTCAACAGCGCCAGGATGGCGACAACGTCTCTCAAAGCAGTCTCAACATTCCTTAGGAAATCACACTCATGCGTCACCAGAAATCTGGCCGTAAGTTCAACCGCACCAGCGCGCACCGCGAAGCCATGTTCCGCAATATGGCCGCCTCGCTGTTCAAGCACGAGCTGATCAAGACCACCTTGCCGAAGGCCAAGGAACTGCGTCGCGTCGCCGAGCCGCTGATCACCATCGGCAAGGTCGATGGCGTTGCCAACCGTCGTCTGGCGTTTGCCCGCCTGCGCGACAAGGAAGCCGTGGGCAAGCTGTTCGTCGAACTGGGCCCGCGTTATGCGACCCGTCCCGGCGGCTACCTGCGCATCCTGAAGGCCGGCTTCCGTGCCGGTGACAATGCGCCGATGGCGTATGTCGAGCTGGTCGACCGTCCGGTCGTCGCCGAGGAAGTGGCCGAGTAATCGGTTCGCCATTCGCAAGGATCTTGAAAAGCCCGGCTAGCGCCGGGCTTTTTCATTGCAGGCCCCCGAGCCGGGCCTGTCGCCTTGGCGTCGATGTCACAGCCGCAATGCAGTGCAGCGACTTGCAGGGTTCAACCATCGCCAAGCGGCCTGCTGCGACGGTGGCTGCGTCAGGGCTGCATCGCCAACATGCAGGGTGGCGCGTGGCGGGCGATAGGCATGGCTGGACGGGACTTCGCGCCGCAACCTGCCCGATGCAGGCATCCGTGGTCACCGCGGCGGCGATGGCTGATAATCGGACATTCGATCCTAGGCAAGCGGTAGCGATGAATCCATTTCGTTGGGGTTTCCGGGCGCAGTTTTTGCTGGGCTTTCTTGGATGCGCAGGATTGCTTGCCTATGCGATCTATGTGCAGCTGCATCTTGGTCTGGAGCCATGCCCGCTCTGCATCTTCCAGCGGATCGCCTTTGCGGCGCTGGCGGTGTTGTTTCTGCTGGGCGCGTTGCATGGGCCGCGCGCCGCGGGCACGCGTAAGGTCTATGGCGTGCTGAGTTTCCTGGCTGCCGGTGTGGGCATGGGCATCGCGGCGCGGCATGTCTGGGTGCAGATCCGGCCCAAGGACATGATGTCGTCGTGCGGGCCGCCGTTGAGCTTCCTGAGCGAGACGATGGGGCCGTTCGAAGTGTTCCGCACGGTACTGACCGGCACCGGCGACTGCGGCAACATCGATTGGCGCTTCCTGGGCCTGAGCATGCCGATGTGGAGCATGCTGTGGTTCGTGGGCCTGGCACTGTGGGCGCTGTATGCCGGGTTCAGGCAGCGTGGTCCGCGCAAACTGTTCTGATCGTTCCGTTCCGGCACTGGCCGGCGCCCACGCTTTCTGGAGTTCACGATGTCCGCTTTCCCTCATTCGTCCGTCAACCAGGCAGACCAGTGGTCGCCGCAGAGTTGGCGGCAGCGGCCGGCGCTGCAGATGCCGGTGTACCCGGATGCCGTTGCGTTGGAGCACACCCTGGGTGAATTGCGGCAGTTGCCGCCGCTGGTGACCTCCTGGGAAATCTTCGCGCTCAAGCGCCAGCTGGCCGAGGCGCAGGAGGGCAAGCGCTTCCTGCTGCAGGGCGGAGATTGCGCCGAAAATTTCAGCGATTGCGAATCGGGCACGATTTCCAACCGCCTGAAGGTGCTGCTGCAAATGAGCCTGGTGCTGGTGCACGGCCTGCACCTGCCGGTGGTGCGGGTCGGGCGCTTTGCGGGGCAGTACGCCAAGCCGCGCTCGGCCGATACCGAGACCCGCGATGGGGTGACCTTGCCGAGCTACCGCGGCGATGTGATCAACGCACCCGCCTTCACCGAAGCGGCACGCGTGCCGGATCCGCAGCGCATGATCACCGCGCATTCGCGCTCGGCAATGACGATGAATTTCGTGCGGGCCCTGATCGACGGCGGCTTTGCCGACCTGCATCATCCCGAATACTGGAATCTGGACTGGGTAGGCTATTCGCCGCTGGCTGCGGACTACCAGAAGATGGTGGCGTCGATCGGCGATGCGGTGCGCTTCATGGAAACCCTGTCCGGCGCCGAGGTCTACAACCTCAATCGCATCGACTTCTACACCTCGCACGAGGCATTGTTGCTGCCGTACGAGGAGGGCCTGACTCGCCAGGTGCCGCGTCAGTGGGGCTGGTTCAACCTGAGCACGCATTACCCGTGGATCGGCATGCGCACCGCCGCGCTGGATGGCGCGCATGTGGAATATCTGCGTGGGGTACGCAACCCGATTGCAATCAAGGTGGGGCCGTCGGTGCAGCCGGATCAGCTGCTGCGTCTGATCGATGTGCTCAATCCGGAAGACGAACCTGGCCGCCTGAGCTTCATCCACCGCATGGGGGCGGCGCAGATCGCCGAAAAGTTGCCGCCGCTGCTGGAGGCGGTCCGGCGCGACGGGCGTCGGGTGTTGTGGGTGTGCGATGCGATGCACGGCAATACCGAAAGCACCGGCAATGGCTACAAGACACGCCGTTTCGACAATATCCGCAGCGAGGTCGAGTTGTCGTTCGATCTGCACGCGGCAGCCGGGACGCGGCTGGGCGGGGTGCATCTGGAACTCACTGGCGAAGATGTCACCGAATGTACCGGTGGCGCGCGCGAGTTGACCGAGCGCGATCTGGAACGCGCCTACCGGTCCAGCGTGGATCCACGCCTGAACTACGAGCAGTCGCTGGAAATCGCAATGGCGATCGTGCGCAAGCAACAGCAGGTGGCGGCGCAGCCGCTGGGCGGGTGAGGTCCCCGTGCGCATGACGTGATACTCATGCCGCGTGCGGCATGCTGTTGCAGCCATCCCTCTTTCCCCCCACAGGAGGAACGGTTTGACTGCCGATTGGAACGTCATCCGCGAATACGCAATCCCGCTTGGTGCCTCGCTGCTGGCGGGCATCGTCACCTGGTCGCTGATGCTGTGGCTGTTTCGCCGCATGCAGGGCCGCGACTACCGCCGCGCACGCATCATCCGCGTGGTCACGCTGCCGGCTGCCTTCATCCTGCCGCTGCTGTTTCTGGGCATCGCCACCGAAGCGACGCCACTGGCCGGCAAGACGCTGGCAGCGGTACAGCACCTGCTGCACGTCGGCATCGTCGGTTGCGTGACCTGGTTGTTCGTGCGTGCGGTCGCCGCTGGCGAGATGGCGATCCTGCGCAGCAATCCGATCGAGGTGTCCGACAACCTCACCGCCCGGCGCATCCAGACCCAGACACGCGTGCTGAGCCGGGTGGTGATGGGCGCGGTGATCCTGCTCGGCATCTCGGTGGTGCTGCTTGGCTTCGAACAGGTGCGCCAGATCGGCAAGACGCTGCTGGCCTCGGCCGGCATCATCGGGCTGGTGGCCGGTATCGCGGCCAAGCCGGTGTTCGGCAACCTGATCGCCGGCCTGCAGATCGCCCTGACCCAGCCGATCCGGCTGGACGATGTGGTGATCGTGGAAGGCGAATGGGGCCGCATCGAGGAGATCGGCAGCTCGTACGTGGTGGTGCGGATCTGGGACGAGCGACGGATGGTGGTGCCGCTCACCTGGTTCATCGAAAACCCGTTCCAGAACTGGACACGCAGCAGCGCCGACCTGCTCGGCACCGCATTCCTGTGGCTGGACTACCGCACCCCGATCGCGGCGGTGCGTGCCGAGCTGGAGCGCATCTGCAAGAGCGAGCCGCTCTGGGATGGGCGGGTCTGCGTGACCCAGGTGACCGAAACCAGCGAGAGCACGATCCAGGTGCGTCTGCTGGTGAGTGCGCGCAATTCCGGCGATGCGTTCGACCTGCGCTGCATCAGCCGCGAGCGCATGATCGACTTCCTGACCCGCGAGCACCCGTACGCCTTGCCGCGAATCCGTGCCGAAATCGCCGCGCAGGAAAAGCCGCCCCTGCGCGCTGCCGCGCCGATCGCCCCGGAGAGCGTGCGCTCGCCCGGTGCCGAAGACGGCGAGCCTGCGACTACGGTGTAGCTGCAGGCGGTGCTGCCGGTGACGCGCCTGGTGCCGCCGGCGCATAGCTGGGCGCAAACCGCGCTTTGCTGCGCTGCTCGTACGCGTAGGCCAGTTCGATCAGGCGTGGCTCGCTCCAGGCGCTGCCCATGAACAACAGGCCCAGCGGCAGGCCCTGGGTCTGGCCCATCGGCACGCTCAGGCTGGGATAACCAGCCACCGCGGCCGCACCGTAGCCGGCACCGGGAAAGGTGTCGCCCTTGACCAGGTCGGTGACCCAGGCGGCACCGGTGGTGGGCACGATCAGCGCATCCAGGCGGTCGGCCTGCAATGCGGCATCGATGCCTTCCGGCCCGGCCAGCCGTTTGGCCGTGGCGCGGGCGGTGAGATACGCGGCATCGTCGAGCCCGGGCGCGGCCTGTGCCTGCTCGAACAGTTCCTGCCCGAAGTAGGGCATCTCGCGCTGCGCGTGGCTGCGGTTGAAGGCGATCACCTGTTCCAGGCTCGACACCGGGGCGGCGCGGCTGCGCAGATACGCGTTCAGGCCGGCCTTGAACTCGACCAGCAAGACCGTCTGTTCGGCAGCATCCCACTGGCCATCGGTCGCCAGGCGGGTTTCGATCACGGTGGCACCGGCCGTGCGCAGGGTCTGCACGGCGCGGTCCAAGGCGGCGGCGATCGCGGGATCCTCGCGCAGTGGATTACGCAGCAGGCCCAGGCGCGCGCCGCGCAGGCCATCGGGCTTGAGGTGAGCCAGGTAGTTCGGGGTGGGCGCAGGCGCAGTGCGCGTGGCCGGATCCTGCGGGTCGGGCGCGGCGATCGCCTGCAGCACGGCGGCAGCATCGGCGACGCTGCGCGTCATCGGGCCGGCGGTGTCCTGGCTGGCCGAGATCGGAATGATGCCATCGCGGCTGACCAGGCCCACGGTCGGCTTGAGCCCGACCAGACCGTTCACCGAGGCCGGGCAGGTGATGCTGCCGTCGGTCTCGGTGCCAATACCGACGGTGGCCAGGCTGGCGGCGATCGCCGCGCCGGTGCCGGCGCTGGAGCCGCAGGGGTTGCGATCCAGCGCGTAAGGGTTGCGGGTCAGACCACCGCGTGCACTCCAGCCGGAACTCGACTTGGTGGAGCGGAAATTGGCCCATTCGCTCAGATTGGTCTTGCCCAGGATCACTGCGCCGGCCGTGCGCAGGCGTTGCACCACAAAGGCGTCGCGGCCTGGCCTGAAATCGGCAAGCGCCAGCGAACCGGCGCTGTTGACCATCGGCAGCGCATCGATGTTGTCCTTGAGCAACACCGGAATGCCGTGCAGGGGCCCGCGCACATGGCCGGCGCGGCGTTCGGCGTCCAGTGCGCGTGCGTCGGCTTCGGCTTGCGGGTTGAGTTCGATCACCGCATTGAGGGTGGGGCCGGCGCGATCGATGGTCGCCACGCGGCGCAGGTACGCGCGGGTCAGATCCAGGCTGCTGGTCTTGCCGGACGCCATGCGTGCCTGCAGGCCAACGACGTCGGCATCGCTCAGAGCGTCTTGCCTGGCAGCGGCTGCATGGGCATCGGCAGGCGCCAGGCGGTCGTCGGCATGCGCACAGCCGCACAGCGCCAGCAGTAGCGCGAAGGACAAGGTGGTGGATCGCATGGGTGGTCTTCCCCGGAGGACTGTTTGCAGGCTAACGGCGCTGCGTCGGGGTGACAACGTGTATGAGGTGCCCGCAGACGGGCAGGGTGCGTCAGCGCCGCCGGCGCTTGATCAGGTCGCGTGCCAGCACGCCGACCACGATCAGATTGATTGCCAGCACGCCCCAGGCGGTCCAGCCGGGATGGCGGACGATGGCGTAGATATCGAAAGGCAGATAGATGGCCGCCGACAGGCAGCCCAGCAGCGACGCCCAGGCCTTGGCACGCCACAGACCCCAGGCTTCCACGACGTGCAGCAGGCCGTAGGCCAGCATTGCGGCTGCGGCCAGATGGACGGCGTCGGGGCTGATGGTCTTGAGCAACGACGGCAGTGCGCCGTGGTCGGGATCCAGATTGAAGCGGCGGATCAGCGTGCTGACCGCGTTCTGCAGCGGGAGCGGGCCCAGAATTTCCAGGCCCGTCGCCGCCAACAGCGCAAGCGCCCCCTTGACCGTCTCCAGCAAGGCGATCACATGCAGTCCCGGATGCGCGCGCGGATCCGGGCTGTAGGGCGTGTTGCGCACGATGATGGACCGGTCGTGCTTAGCCGGAACGGCCAGCGCGCTTGCGGTCGCTTTCGGTGAGGAACTTCTTGCGCAGGCGGATTTCCTTCGGGGTGACTTCGACCAGCTCATCGTCCTCGATGAAGTCCAGCGCCTGTTCCAGCGTGTACTTGATCGCCGGGGTCAGTTTGATCGCATCGTCCTTGCCCGAGGCGCGCATGTTGGTCAGCGGCTTGGTCTTGATCGCGTTGACGGTCAGATCGTTGTCCTTGGAGTGGATACCGATCAGCTGACCTTCGTACACGTTGTCGCCTTCTGCAGCGAACAGGCGGCCACGCTCTTCCAACGGCCCCAGCGCATAGGCAGGGGTGGCGCCGGCGGCATTGGCGATCATCACACCGTTCTGGCGCTTGGCGATGGCGCCCTGTTCCTTCGGGCCGTAATGGTCAAACACGTGGAACAGCAGGCCCGAGCCCTGGGTCAGGGTGCGGAACTCGTTCTGGAAGCCGATCAGGCCACGCGCCGGGATCATGTAATCCAGGCGCACGCGGCCCTTGCCGTCCGGCTCCATGTTCTTCAGCTGGCCCTTGCGGGTGCCCAGCTTTTCCATCACGCCGCCCTGGTGCTGTTCTTCGATGTCCACCACGAGCTGTTCGATCGGCTCCATCTGCTTGCCGTCGATCTCCTTGATGATCACTTCCGGACGCGACACGGCCAGCTCGTAGCCTTCACGACGCATGTTTTCGATCAGCACCGACAGATGCAGCTCGCCACGGCCGGAGACCAGGAACTTGTCGGCGTCGGAGCCTTCCTCGACCTTCAGTGCCACGTTGTGCACCTTCTCGCGGTCCAGACGGTCGCGCAGCTGGCGGCTGGTCAGGAACTTGCCGCCGGACAGGTCCTTGTTGCCGGCGAACGGCGAGTTGTTGACCTGGAAGGTCATCGAGATGGTGGGCTCGTCCACGGTCAGCGCCGGCAACGCTTCCGGCGCGTCGAGCGCGCACACGGTGTCGGAAATGGTCAGCTCGGCCACGCCGGAGATGGCGACGATGTCGCCGGCCTCGGCGGTGTCCTGCTCGATGCGCTCCAGGCCCAAAAAGCCCAGCACCTGCAGCACCTTGCCCTGGCGCTTCTTGCCTTCGCGGTCGATCACGCTGACCGGCATGTTCTTCTTCAGCACGCCGCGCTGGATGCGGCCAATGCCGATCACGCCGACGAAGTTGTTGTAGTCCAGCTGGCTGATACGCATCTGGAACGGGCCGTCCGGATCCACGTCCGGTGCCGACACGTGCTGCATGATCGCTTCGTACAGCGGGGTCATGTCGCCGTCGCGCACGCTCGAATCCAGGCTGGCGTAGCCGTTCAGGGCCGAGGTGTAGACGATCGGGAAGTCCAGCTGCTCATCGGTGGCGCCGAGCTTGTCGAACAGGTCGAACACCTGGTCGATCACCCAGTCCGGGCGTGCGCCGGGACGGTCGATCTTGTTGACCACCACGATCGGCTTGAAGCCCATCGCGAACGCCTTCTGGGTCACGAAGCGGGTCTGCGGCATCGGGCCGTCCATCGCGTCGACCAGGATCAGCACCGAGTCCACCATCGACAGCACGCGCTCGACCTCGCCACCGAAGTCGGCGTGTCCCGGGGTGTCGACGATGTTGATGCGGTTGCCGTTCCAGGTGATGGCCGTGTTCTTGGCCAGGATCGTGATGCCACGCTCCTTTTCCTGGTCGTTGCTGTCCATCACGCGCTCAGCCAGCACGGTGCGCTCGGACAGGGTGCCGGACTGCTTCAGCAGGCAGTCGACGAGGGTGGTCTTGCCATGGTCGACGTGCGCGACGATGGCGATATTGCGAAGTTTTTCGATAGACATGCGGAAAGGGCCCCTGTCTGGCGCCAGTCTTGAGATGAGGTAAGCCCGACATTATAGCGGTTTCGTTGCCGTGCCGTTGCGTTCGGCCGTCGAGCGGTCCAAAACGCCCATTCAGCTTGCCGTGAGACCCCCGACGATGGTCCAACCTGCACGGTCGCCTGCACGGCCGGGTGTATTCTAATGGGCTGTCATACACCCTGAAACCTGCAAGGATTTCCATGTCCCTGATCGCCCATTTCGACACCACCCGCGGCCCGATCGTGGTCGAGCTGTTCGCCGACAAGGCCCCGCTGACCGTCGCCAACTTCGTCAACCTGGTCCAGCGCGGCTTCTACGACGGCCTGAGCTTCCACCGCGTCATCGCCGACTTCATGATCCAGGGCGGCTGCCCGGAAGGTTCCGGCCGCGGCGGCCCGGGCTACCGGTTCGAGGATGAAGCCAACAATGGCGTCGGCCACGAGCGTGGCGTGCTGTCCATGGCCAATGCCGGCCCCAACACCAACGGCAGCCAGTTCTTCATCACCCACACCGCCACCCCATGGCTGGACGGCAAGCACACCGTGTTCGGCAAGGTCACCCAGGGCCTGGACGTGGTCGATGCCGTCGCCCAGGGCGATGTGATCAACAAGGTGACGATCGAAGGCGATACCGACGCCGTGCTGGCCGCCAAGGCCGACCGCGTCGCGGAGTGGAACAAGATCCTCGCCGCCTGACGGCTTTTCCCGAACGGCCGCCGTGTGCGGCCGTTCGTCTGTCACTGCGCGCCGCCAGGCCTCGCGCCACGCCAGCGTGCACCTCCACCCATGTTTTTTTAGCAGAGGAAACTCCCCATGAAAGCACCTGTTCGTGTTGCCGTGACCGGCGCTGCCGGCCAGATCGGCTATGCCCTGCTGTTCCGCATCGCCTCCGGCGAAATGCTGGGCAAGGATCAGCCGGTGATCCTGCAATTGCTGGAACTGTCCAATGAAAAGGCCCAGGCCGCGCTCAAGGGCGTGATCATGGAGCTGGAAGACTGCGCATTCCCGTTGCTGGCCGGTGTGGTCGGCACCGACGACGCCGAAGTGGCGTTCAAGGACATCGATGTCGCCCTGCTGGTCGGTGCGCGCCCGCGCGGCCCGGGCATGGAGCGCAAGGACCTGCTGCTGGAGAACGCCAAGATCTTCACCGCGCAAGGCGCGGCGTTGAACAAGGTGGCCAAGCGTGACGTCAAGGTGCTGGTGGTCGGCAACCCGGCCAACACCAATGCCTACATCGCAATGAAGTCGGCGCCGGATCTGAACCCGAAGAACTTCACCGCCATGCTGCGTCTGGACCACAACCGTGCGCTCAGCCAGCTGTCGCAGAAGCTCGGCAAGCCGGTCGGCGGCATCGAGAAGCTGGTGGTGTGGGGCAACCACAGCCCGACCATGTATCCGGACTACCGTTTCGCCACCGCCGATGGTGCGTCCATCGGTGATGCGATCAACGACCAGGAATGGAATGCGTCCACCTTCATTCCGACCGTTGGCAAGCGCGGCGCGGCGATCATCGAAGCGCGCGGCCTGTCCTCGGCAGCGTCGGCCGCCAATGCCGCCATCGATCACGTGCGTGACTGGGTGCTGGGCAGCAATGGCAAGTGGGTGACGATGGGCGTGCCGTCCGACGGCTCCTACGGCATTCCGGAAGGCGTGATCTTCGGCTTCCCGGTCACCACCGAAAACGGCGAGTACACCCTGGTCAAGGATCTGCCGATCGACGACTTCAGCCAGAAGTACATCGACAAGACCCTGGCCGAGCTAGAAGAAGAGCGCAGCGGCGTGTCGCATCTGCTGGGCTGAATTTCCCGGGTTGGCAGTACATGAAGAACGCCGGGCACTGCCCGGCGTTTTTTTATGCGTCGCTTCCGTGATGCGTTGCATTACATGTGCCGGTCGGTGGCGCGGGAAGCGCGCCATCACGCCCATCGATCCTGCAAGGCCGATGCGATTCGCGTTGCCGCCGCATCGATCACATCACGCAGTGCGCTCGGCTCAGGCCAGGCCTTCGGCCTTTAGCGCGGCCTGCACATCGGCATCGTCGAGCATGCGCTGCACGAAAGCAGCCACGGCGCTCAGCCCGCTCAGGTCCACGCCCGCCTTCTGCGCCCATCGCAGCGTCACGAACAGATACGCATCGGCGCCGGTGTGGGTGTCGCCGGCCAGCCAGTTGCGCCCCTGCAGATGCGCGTCGACACGTTCGTACAGGGCGCGCAGCTTGTTGCGTGCGTCGTCATGGCTGCGCGCAATCAGCGCCTCGTCCTGCAGATAGGCAGTGCTGCCGAAAATCGGCTTGAAGGTCGGATGCACATCGGCATTGGCGAAGGCGATCCAGCGATTGATTTCCGCACGGCTGCGCGCGCTGCCATCGCCGGACAGCCCGGTGAGCGGTGCAACGTCGGCGATGTAGTTCAGGATGGCCGCATTCTGGGTCAGCGCCCAGTCGTCGACGACCAGCAACGGCACCGCACCGGCTGGATTGAGGCGCAGATACCCGGGCGACTTCATCGTGGCAGCGTCGACCACTTCCAGCTCGAAGGGCAGCCCCGACCAGCGCAGCACGATGTGATCTGCCAGCGAACACGCGCCCGGCTTGGTGTACAGCTTCATGAGAATTCCCGCACAAAGACGAAGACGCAAGCTTAGCGGCAACGCGTGAGTGCGTGGGTGACGTCAGGATGCGGTGCGCGGGCGCAGCTTCTGCACGCGATAGAACGTGTGGTCGCCGATGGTGGCCACCTGGTATGCATTGCGCCAGCTCGGGCTGGCGATCGCGCTTGCGGCAAAGTGGCTGGCGCCCGGCACGATTTCCTTGCGCTGACCCACCGGTAGCGCCCAGTTGCGCTCTGCAGCCAGCGCCACATGCAGCGCCTTGTTCCAGGCATCGTCATTTTTCAGCTGCGTTCCCGGGGCCACGATGGTGGGCGCGAACTGCTTGCGCGCGGTGACCACCTGACACATCGAATCGCCCCACAAACCGCTGTCCAGGCGACGCAACGCAACTTCCGCGACGGCTTGCTGGCCGCGCAAGGTCTGATCACGCGCTTCCAGGTACACGGTGGTACTCAAGCACAACGAATCTGCAGCTGGCTGCGGCAACAACTGCGACAGCCAAAGTATCCAAACCAGTTTCATAGAACTCCTTGCTCCGTATGGGCCGATCCGCAGAGCATCCAAGGTGGATGCACCAGTACAGAGGGCTTGGCGTCATGGGGAGGCGGCCTGCCACGGGTCGCCCGGTCTCCGGCGAAACAAGGATCTACCGGAGGTGCCCACCAAATGCGGTGGGTCAAAAAGTTGGCGCAAGGTAGGCGTCGATCACAGAATCGCGGCTGAATAGGCGGGGTTGACGCGTGTGAGTGCTTGCTACATCTACCGCTTGGCTCGAGCACGACAGCGCGCTGCATCCGTCGTGTGCGTCGCATTGTGGTGGCGACAGCGGATGTGGCAATCAACATCGGCGCAATGCGCATGCGGTGTTGCGGGTCTGCGTGTTGTTTGCGAGACGCAACGCCTCATGCGCAGGCTACGCATGCAGTGCCATCGGCATGGTGCGCTACACATCCTCGTCACTGATGCATGTGCTTGTACGCCGGCGTCTTGCCGCAGCAGCAGTGGGACATCCACATGCGAACGCAGGGTGCAGGAAAGAACTGTCAGTGCGGATGCCGTGCTGCCAGGATCATGCATCGTGCGCTTGCGCATGCAGCGTACAACCCTGTGTTGCAGTCGCTAGAGCCAGAGAAGGCGGTAGCGTGTTCGATGCGAATTGATAGGGGTGGGTATCCGCGACGCGTCATGACAGCTATTGCTGTCGCATCGCATCCCCAGGTCGCTCGCCACGCCTGCACCTGCATCACGCAAGGATGCGCCGTAGTGGCAGCACTCAGATATGCCGCCGAAATTGCCAGACCCCGTCGCACGATTTCTTGACGGTGGCAGCGGCGCATCGTCGTTGATGACATTGCGACTGCATCGTGCGCTTGCTGCCGCCTTGCGTACGCGCACTGTTTATTTCAAGAAGAATTAGGCGCGTTGAACCACGCGCATCAAGTTCGACTGGAAAAAAAAAAGAACCTGCAGAACCTACAGAACCTGCAAGCGTGCAGACGTGCATGGCGATCGCCGAAGCACGTGATTGCGGTCGGCACAGCACCTTGCGCGTACGCGTTACGTCGTTGTGGGCTGATGAGATTTCAGATCTGACTTGTTGGCAGCACCGTTGCAACAGGTCTGCGTTTTTCAGACATCGCCAACGCGCTGCCGATCCAGGCGATCAGCATGCATGACAGGCCGCAGAGTATCGGCCCCAGGGCCATCGCCCACACCAGCTGCGCAGCGTGCCCATGCGGATAGCCGGAGACGTTCAGCAGCAGTCCGATCACGCCACTGCCGGCCGCCAGTGCGAGTTGGGATGTCGCAGTGAGTGCGGCACAGGCGCGGGCCTGCCGTGCGGGGCCATGGCGCGAGGCGAGTTCTGCGTGGCGCGCCCAGACCCATTGCCCGGCGCTTCCCGCCGCCACACCCATGCCGAAGGCCAGGCCGGCATCCAGCACACAGTGTCGAGCCATGGCGATGGCAAAGATCAATCCCAGCCCGGACAGTGCAAGTCCACTCAGGCCCAATCGACGCAGCGCCACGGTCGGCCAACGCGCTGCCAAGGGCTGTACGCAGACGCTGCCCAACGCGTACGCAATCAACACCGCGCTGCCCCATCCGGCCGAGCCGATGCGCGATTGCGCCAGATACGGCGCCAATTTGGTGAACGTCGGCAACGCCAACGCCAGTGCTGCGATGACCGCCACGGGCAGCAGCTGATTGCGCTGCCACTCCGACGTGGCTGGCGGTAACGGAGCGGCGGCAACTGCGTGCGAGTAAGGCTGCAGCGTGTTGCGTAACCACCATGCCGACAGCAGTGCGATGCTGCTGACCAGCGCGACGACCATCAACGCTGTCGATGCGCCGGCATATGCCCCAGCCTTCAGCACCAGGCCGATCGCTGCGCTGACCGATAGCGCGGCCAGCCCGCTGCCGATCAGGCGCAGCGCACTGACGCCGGGCGCACCGCGCCAGGGCCAGTGGCCCAACCCCAACAAGGTGTTCTGTGCCACGTCGCCGATCGCATAGGCCGCGCGGAAGGGCAGGCTGAGCAGCAACACGCTGATCAGCCTGGCACCGGCAGGAAGCGCTGGCGTCACGAACACCAGTGCCAGGGCGAGGGCTGCCAACGCAATGCCACGCCATTGCGAACGTCCGGCCCAGGCCAGGCTGGCGCCGGCACTCCAGCGTCGCGCGGCGACCATGCCCATCACTGCACTGATCACCAATCCACCGGCGACCGACGCGCCAGCCGCCACCGCGCTCAATCCAACGTATTCGGTCAACGCAAAAATCAGCAGCAACTCGCCGGTGTACCACAGCAGGCTTTTGCCGAAATGCGCTGCAACATAGGCCCGCAATGCTGCCGGCGGCAGCATGTGGGGCGGTGCAGTCAGGGTGGAGCGCATCGCCGGTTTATAGCCGAGCTGCACGACAGGAAAAAGAATCTACCGGTGCCGCGCCAATCGGTGGCGCCTGTACCGTCTGGCGCGATCGCCAACGGCGCCGGAGCCCACACCGATCCGGCGCATCCGACCTCGCTAGAGAACCCTGCGGCGGCATCTGACGCACAGACCGGTCATCGCCCTGCCGCTGCCACCCGCAGCGGTGACGGTGCGCCCACCCGGCGCTCACCCGCGCTCGTACACGTGTTCGAGCGGCGCCGTGAACAGGCCGCCTTGGCTTTCAGCGCGCTGCCAAGCGCGCGTTACAAGGTCGCCGCCAAGCGGCAGGCCTGATTGATCGCACGCTTGGCATCCAGTTCGGCGGCAACATCCGCGCCGCCGATCAGATGCGGTTGCCGGCCATCCGCCTGCAGCGCGGCAAGCAGGTCGCGGCGTGGTTCCTGCCCGGCGCAGACCACCACCGTGCCGACATCGAGCAGTTGCTCGTTACCTTCCACGCGGATCCGCAGGCCGGCGTCGTCCACACCCAGATACTCCACACCGCCGAGCATCTTGACGCCCTTGGCCTTGAGCGTGGCACGGTGGATCCAGCCGGTGGTCTTGCCCAGGCGCGCGCCGGGTTTGCCGGCGCTGCGCTGCAGCAGCCAGATCTGGCGGGCGGGGGGCTCGGGCTGCGGCCTGGCCAATGCGCCAGGGGTCTCGAAGCTGGGGTCCACGCCCCATTCGGCCATCCAGCGCGCCGGGTCCAGCGACGGCGATTGCCCCGTGTGCACGAGAAATTCGCCCACATCGAAGCCGATCCCGCCGGCCCCGATGATCGCGACTTTCTCGGCAGCCACATGACGGCCCAGCACCACGTCCAGATAGCTCACGACCATCGGGTGATCGGCGCCGGGGAAATCCACCTTGCGCGGCTCGATGCCGGTGGCCAGCACGATCTCGTCGAAGTCCTTCAGATCGGCCGCTTGCACGCGGGTATTCAGATGCAACTGCACCCCGGTTGCGTCGATGCGGTGACCGAAGTAACGCAGCGTCTCGGTGAATTCTTCCTTGCCCGGGATGCGCCTGGCGACGTTGAATTGCCCACCGATTGCATCGCCTGCATCGAACAGGGTGACGCGGTGGCCGCGCTCGGCCGCCACCGTGGCGCAGGCCAGACCGGCCGGGCCGGCACCGACCACCGCAATGCGCTTGGGGTCAGGGGTCGGTGCGTAGATCAGTTCGGTTTCGTGCGCTGCGCGTGGGTTGACCAGGCAACTCGCCAGCTTGTTGTCGAACACATGATCCAGGCAGGCCTGATTGCAGGCGATGCAGGTATTGATGGCCTGCGACTGGCCGGCGCGGGCCTTGTTGGCCCACTGCGGATCGGCCAGCAGCGGGCGTGCCAGCGACACCATGTCGGCCGCGCCGTCGGCGAGGATGCGTTCGGCCACCTCCGGCATGTTGATGCGGTTGGTCGCCACCACCGGGATGTGCAAGTGCGGCCTGAGCTTGGCGGTCACACCGGCGAACGCCGCACGCGGGACCGACGTGGCAATGGTCGGAATGCGTGCCTCATGCCAGCCGATACCGGAATTGATGATGGTCGCGCCCGCCGCTTCGATCGCCTGCGCCTGGGTCAGGATGTCCTGCCACTGGTTGCCACCGTCCACCAGGTCCACCAGCGACAGCCGGTAGATGATGATGAAGTCCGGTCCGCAGGCCTCGCGGATGCGTTGCACGATCTCCACCGCAAAGCGCATGCGTTTCACCGCATCGCCACCCCAGGCATCGCTGCGCTGGTTGGTGCGCGCGGCGGTGAATTCGTTGATCAGGTAGCCTTCCGATCCCATCACCTCCACGCCGTCGTAGCCGGCGTCGCGCGCCAGCCGCGCCGCACGCGCGTAGGCTGCGATCTGCCGATCCACCGCACGTGCCGAGAGCGCGCGTGGAGTGAACGGGTTGATCGGCGCCTTGAGCCGGGACGGGGCCACCGACAGCGGGTGATAGGCGTAGCGCCCGGCATGCAGCAGCTGCAGGCAGATCTTGGCGTCGTGCGCATGCACCGCCTGGGTGACCTGACGATGCGGGCGCACCTCCCACGGCCACGACAGCTTGCCGCCGAACGGCTTGAGCCAGCCCACCACATTGGGCGAAAACCCGCCGGTGACGATCAAGCCGACACCGCCGGCAGCACGCTCGGCGAAATACGCGGCCAATTTGGGGAAATCGCGCGCACGGTCTTCCAGGCCGGTGTGCATCGAGCCCATCAGGACGCGGTTGCGCAGTTGCGTGAAGCCCAGGTCGAGCGGTGTGAACAGGTGCGGATAGGGCGAGACGGACGGGCCGGTGGCGGGCGACATGGTGTGGATACGCTAGCGTACGGAGTGCGCACGATGCCGGCAAACGGGCGTGGCGGCAAGTCCCAACGCGCACAGCGGGTGCAGTTGGCCGCCTGGGGCAGGGGCAGGACAGGGCGGGCGGCGTCCGCAGCAGGCCGCGTACCCATTGGCAGCACGGCACGTCCCTGGTGCGATCCCGCTTGCTGGATGAGACCGTCTGGGAGACCTGGCGGTCGATCCGGCTTGCCGGCTTCCCGATCAACGGCCCCTGATCGCAGCCGCATCCGACGCGCCACGTGGGTCGCCGTGGCCGCAATGGCGACTCTCTATAGAACAAGGCCGATCCATCTGCGCGTTGCTGCGGAACAGATTGCCTTGCGCGCACTGCGACTCACATAGCTGCGATTGCGCAGATGCCACAGCTGCAACGCTGCCTGCGATCCGGATGCCGGTCCCGCATTGCTGCTGATTCACCTGCGCGCGCCGTGGCCCTGCCGCCTTCTAATGTGCAAGCCAACCGGCCCGCGCACCACGCAACAGCCGAACTCAAGCGCGCAGGCCGATCACCAACCCGCCAGCACCAGCTTGCCGATCGTGCTGCCGCTTTCCAGGCGCCGATGCGCCTCGCGCAAGTGCTGCGCATTGATCGGCGACAGCGTTTCGGTGTGGGTGGTACGCAACTCGCCCGCATCGATCAGGCTGGCGGCGCGGTTGAGGATGCGGTGTTGCTCGACCATGTCCTCGGTTGCGTAGCGGGCGCGGGTGAACATCAGTTCCCAGTGGATGCCGATGCACTTGGCCTTGTAGGGATCGCCGATCGACAGCGGGCCGCGCGGCTCCACGATCAGGCCCACATGCCCCTGCGGCGCCAGGATCTCGCCCAGCTGCTGCCAGTAGCGATCGGTGTCGGCCAGGTTGAGGGCGGCGTCCACGCTCTGCATTCCCAGCGCCTGCAACTGCGGTAGCAGCGGCTGGTGATGGTCGATCACATGCTGGGCGCCCATCTGCCGGACCCATTCGATGGTCTCCGGTCGCGAGGCCGTGGCGATCACGCTGAAGCCGGCATGCCGCGCCAGCTGGATCGCGATCGAGCCCACGCCGCCCGCGCCACCGATGATCAGCAGGTGCTTGCCGCGATTGCGGGCGCCGTCGAAAGAGAACGGCATGCGCTGGAACAGCAGCTCCCATGCGGTCAAGGTGGTCAGCGGCAGGGCCGCGGCCTGGGCGAAGCTGAGCGAGGTGGGCTTGCAGCCGGCGATGCGCGCATCGACCAGCTGATATTGCGCATTGCTGCCCGGTCGCCCGATGTCGCCCGCGTAATACACCTCGTCGCCGACTGCGAACGCGGTGACATCGGGGCCCACCGCTTCGACGACGCCGGCCGCGTCGTAGCCCAGGATCTTCGGCGCATCCAGTGTCTGCGGCTTGGGCGCGCGCACCTTGGTGTCGACCGGATTGACCGAGACCGCCTCGACACGCACCAATAAGTCATACCCCGACGGCGCTGCCGGGGCTGGAAGTTCCATGTCAAGCAATGCCGCAGGATCGTCGATCGGCAGGTGACGGGTGATGACGACAGCTTTCATCGGGTCGCTCCAGGTGGGGAGTTCAGGGTGCGTTGTGTCGCCGTCGCGCCGCAACCACCGACCCCACAATTCAGCTCGGACAGGGCCTGGCGTTCACCAATGTGGTTGACGCATCAGTGCGCAGCGGGCCGGAAGGCTGGATCCGCCAGCGTATTCAACTGGCTTAATTGGGCTGCGGTTCATGCAGCCGGGATGTGCAAACTGCATGCGCGGTCCTTCCCTTCATGAAACTGTATACGTAGTATTGAAAGGGATCGCCGGCCCTGGTGATTGCTTTCACATGTTATATGACCGTTAACGCGATCTTCACTGAAGCCGGCTTAATCTGCGCCCCGATGGCTCTGGATGTGACGAGCATCTTTACCAAGAACAACGCCTCTATCGGTTTTATCTCCCAAAGAAGGAGCTGTATACACATGAACAAGAAAATTCTCACTGCCGCGTTGCTCGGCGGTCTGGCGGTTGCCCAGGCTGCTTCCGCGCAGGAGTTCGATGACCGTTGGTACCTGACCGGTAGCGCTGGCTTCAACTTCCAGGACAGCGATCGTCTGACCAATGACGCCCCGTTCGTCACCCTGGGTCTGGGCAAGTTCGTTAGCCCGAACTGGTCGATCGACGGCGAGCTGAACTATCAGAACCCGAACTTCGATGCCAACCAGGACCAGAACTGGAGCCAGTACGGCATCTCGTTCGACCTGCGTCGCCACTTCATCCAGGAAGGCCGCGGCTGGAACCCCTACCTGCTGTTCGGTCTGGGCTACCAGCGTTCGGAAGAAGAGTTCGACGCCACCCCGAACCCGGTTTCGCCGGGCCAGCAGAAGGACGGCAACTTTGCCGCCAAGGCTGGTGTCGGTCTGCAGACCACCTTCGACAAGCGCGTCGCCGTGCGTGCCGAGTTGGCCTACCGCGCTGACTTCAACGACCAGAGCGTTGCTGCTCCGCAGGAAGACTGGTTCGGCGACGTGCTGGCTTCGGTCGGCGTCGTGATCCCGCTGGGACCGGCTCCGTCGACCGCTCCGCCGCCGGCTCCGGCTCCGGTTGCTCCGAGCTGCGCAGACCTGGATGACGACGGTGACGGCGTCAACAACTGCGACGACAAGTGCCCGGCTTCGCAGCCTGGCCAGACCATCGGTCCGGACGGTTGCCCGGTGCCTGTGTCGATCGACCTGAAGGGCGTGAACTTCGACTTCAACAAGTCGACCCTGCGTCCGGACGCCGTCTCGATCCTGAGCGAAGCGACCGAGATCCTGAAGCGTTACCCCGACCTGAAGGTCGAGGTTGCTGGTCACACCGACTCGAAGGGTACCGACGCGTACAACCAGAAGCTGTCCGAGCGTCGTGCGACCACTGTGTACGACTACCTGACCAAGAACGGCGTCGATGCGTCGCGTCTGGTTGGTCCGATCGGCTACGGCGAGAGCCGTCCGATTGCTCCGAACGCCAACCCGGATGGTTCCGACAATCCGGAAGGCCGTGCGAAGAACCGTCGTACCGAGCTGAACGTCCAGAACTAATTGGACCGCTAGCTGTTGCATACAAAACCCGGCCTTGCGCCGGGTTTTGTCTTTGTGGGAACCGGAAATCTGTACCCGGACAGTGCAAATCCTGTCTGCGTTGCCATCCAGGCACGCTTCTGGTTGAAACAGCGTTCATCGCTGCCTACACTCGCCGCGTCAACACCACACTCATACTGGAAGAACCCGATGCTGCGTACCGCTACGGCTGGATTGCTCTGTCTCGCCCTGATTCCCGCCGCCTACGCCGCTCCGAACTGTGCCGGCAGCACGGTGTCCCAGCCGCTGCCGTTGCCCGCCACCGTCATTGCGCCGGCGGCCGCCGAGTTCTACACCCGTAGCGTGCAGCTGGGCATGCCCACTGGCGTGCTGGCACAGCCGTACACCACCGAGCAGTCGGTGGACCGCGTGTTGCTGCGTCTGCGCGTGGAAGGCTGCCAGGACCTGGCCAAGGTCATTCCGCCCGGCGGCACCGTCAATCCGAACGATCCGGCCGCCTACAAGGCCACCACCGCATTCGACAACACGCCGTGGCGCTTTGACATGAGCCAGAACGGCAAGCGCATGACCGCCGAAGAATTCGACGCCTGGATGAAGGCGCGCGGCGTGCGCGTGGTCAAGGCGCGTCCGGTGGCTGCGCCGGCGCCGGCTGCTGCGGCAACCGCAACGCCCGCGGCCGACGCCAAGTCGGTCGAAAACAAGTAAGCAGCGCGGTCGGGACGGCATGACCCGGCGGCCTGCGCCGGCGACGTCCCGGCAGCGCACGCGTGGGCCGGCGGGCGCGTCGCGCGCCTCCGGCATGACCACGGCGACCAGCGCGCCACGCCACGGGCTGGCGCGCGTGCTGTCCAAACTGGGCGTGTGTTCGCGTACCGAAGCGGCGCGCTGGATCGCTGCAGGGCGGGTCAGCGTGGCGGCACGCGTGGTGCACGATCCCGAATATCCGGTCCGTGCCGACCAGCAGTCCAGCATCCGCATCGACGGACACCCGTTGGCCGGGCCGGCGCGGTGCTACCTGATGCTCAACAAGCCGCGCGGCGTGGTCACCACTGTGCGCGACGAGCAGGGCAGGGACACGGTGTATCGCTGCTTCGATGGCGCCGGTTTGCCATGGATCGCCCCGGTCGGGCGATTGGACAAGGCC
Organism: Xanthomonas sp. BRIP62418; assembly: GCF_003993495.1. Taxonomy (NCBI): domain Bacteria; kingdom Pseudomonadati; phylum Pseudomonadota; class Gammaproteobacteria; order Lysobacterales; family Lysobacteraceae; genus Xanthomonas; species Xanthomonas sp. BRIP62418. The sequence continues at coordinate 221,995 of NZ_QEZG01000049.1, read as the reverse complement.
AGCGAAGGCCTGCTGCTCTTCAGCAACGACCCGCAATGGGCAGCGGCCGTGACCGACCCGGCAACCGGGCCGGACAAGACCTATCACGTGCAGATCGATTGCCGCCCGAGCGCTACGCAACTGGCGCAGCTGCAGGCCGGCGTGGTCGATCCCGACCCGGACGGCGAGGGCGTGCTGCTGCGCGCCAGGCGGGTCGGCGTGCTGCGCGAAGGCGAGCGCAATGCGTGGCTGGAGATCGTGTTGGACGAAGGCCGCAATCGGCAGATACGCCGCTTGCTGGCGGCGGTGGAGATCGGCGTGCTGCGGTTGGTGCGGGTGGCAATCGGCTCGCTGGCGATGGGCGAGTTGGGCAAGGGGGCGTGGCGGATGCTCAGTCCGGAGGAAGTCAGCGCGCTGACGGCGGCTCCCGCCAACGCACCAGGCGCGCGCTGAGCAAGGCGCTGACCACCTCCACGGGGCGGGCGTCGCCGGCACCGTTGGCATCGTGGCGACGGCCCTTGGCATGGTTGCAGCTGGCACAGGCCAGGGCGAGATTACGCGCTGCATTGGCATCGTCGCCGACCAGCGCGCATAGCGCTGCCGCCGCGCGACGGCCAAACCAGGCCTGCGGTACCACGTGTTCCAGCGTGGTGTGCCCGAGCGGTTCGCCATCGGCGCGCAGCTGCAGGCGCCGACGGCAATGCAGGCAACGGGTTTCCCAGTTGCCGTCCAGCAGGTGCGCCTGGGTATCGGTCTGCGCCGCCAGCAGCAGCCGTTGGCGCAGTACCGTGCGCATCAGTCCTTGATGACGTCGAGTTCGCGGCCGATCTTGATGAACGCGTCGATCGCCTGATCCAGCTGCGCGCGGGTGTGCGCGGCGCTGATCTGGGTGCGGATGCGCGCCTGCCCCTTGGGCACCACCGGGAAGAAGAAGCCGATTGCGTAGATGCCTTCTTCCAGCAGGCGCTCGGCGAACTTCTGCGCCAGCGGTGCGTCGTAGAGCATCACCGGGCTGATCGGATGCACGCCGGGCTTGAGGTCGAAGCCGGCGGCGGTCATGCGCTCCCGGAAATAGCGGGTGTTGTCGACCAGTTGCGTGCGCAGCTCGCCGGCGGCTTCCAGCATCTCGAAGGCCTTGATGCCGGCGGCCACCACATGCGGCGGCAGCGAGTTGGAGAACAGATACGGGCGCGAGCGCTGGCGCAGCAGTTCGATGACTTCGCGCCTGGCGGTGGTGAAGCCGCCCAACGCACCGCCCATCGCCTTGCCCAGCGTGCCGGTGATGATGTCGATCCGGTCCAGCACGCCCTTGACCTCGGCCGAGCCGCGGCCGGTGGCGCCAAGAAAGCCGGTGGCATGGCATTCGTCGATATGCACCAGCGCGTTGTACTTGCGGGCGAGGGCGGTGATCTCGTCGAGCGGGGCGATGAAGCCGTCCATCGAGAACACGCCGTCGCTGGTGATCAGCTTGGTCTTGCAGCCAGCCGCATCGGCGGCCTGCAGCTGCGCTTCCAGATCGGCCATGTCGCAATTGGCGTAGCGGAAGCGCTTGGCCTTGCACAGGCGCACGCCGTCGATGATGGAAGCGTGGTTGAGCGCATCGGAGATGATCGCGTCCGCTTCGCCGAGCAGCGGTTCGAACAGGCCACCGTTGGCATCGAAACAGGCCGCGTAGAGGATGGTGTCCTCGGTACCGAAGAAGTCGGCGATGGTGCGCTCGAGCTGCTTGTGCAGATCCTGGGTGCCGCAGATGAAGCGCACCGAGGCCATGCCGAAACCGTGCGTGTCCAGCGCGTCCTTGGCGGCCTGGATGATGTCCGGGTGGTCGGCCAGACCCAGATAGTTGTTGGCGCAGAAGTTGAGTACGCTGCGGCCATCGGCCAGGGTGATCCGGGCCGACTGCGGGCCGGTGATGATGCGCTCGGACTTGAACAAGCCCTGGGCCTGGATGGTGTCCAGTTCGGCGGCGTAATGGGCGGTCAGCGCGGCGGGAGCGTGGGTCATGGCGATCGCAGTGGCAAGAGACGCATGATTTTAACGATCACGGTGGCATACCACTACGTCATGCAAAATCGGCATAAGGCGCGGCTTTGATGTCATTTCACCGCCTGCGTGCCGCTGCGCAGCATGGCATGCTTGCTGTTCAGCTGCGCCCCAACGGTTTGGAGATTGCTGTGACCCACCCCCGCTTCCGTCTTGTATCGACCGTGTTGTGCAGCCTGCTGGTCCTGGCCGGCCAGGCGGGCGCGCGCGACATCGGCTTGCTCAATGTCAGTTACGACCCCACCCGCGAGTTCTACCGCGACTACAACAGCGCCTTTGCCGCGCAGTGGAAGCAGCAGCATCCGCAGGACACCGTCACGGTGGAGACCTCGCACGGCGGCTCCGGTAAACAGGCGCGCGCGGTGATCGATGGCATCGAAGCCGACGTGGTGACGCTGGCACTGGCTTACGACGTCGATGCGATCGCCGAAAAGGCCAAGCTGATCGACAGCGACTGGGAAAAGCGCCTGCCCGACAACAGCGCGCCGTACACCTCGACGATCGTATTCCTGGTGCGCAAGGGCAACCCGAAGAACATCCACGATTGGCCGGACCTGCTGCGCTCGGGCGTGGCGGTGGTGACGCCCAACCCCAAGACCTCCGGCGGCGCGCGCTGGAACTACCTGGCTGCCTGGGCCTACGCCGACCACATCTTCAAGGGCGACCGCGAGCGCATCATGCGCTACATGCAAGCGTTGTTCCGCAACGTCCCGGTGCTCGATACCGGCGCGCGCGGCGCCACCACCACGTTCGTGCAGCGTGGCATCGGCGATGTGCTGCTGGCCTGGGAAAACGAGGCGCTGCTGGCGCGCGAGGAGCTGGGCAAGGACAAGTTCGAGATCGTGGTGCCGAAGCTGTCGATCCTGGCCGAGCCGTCGGTGGCGCTGGTCGACAAGAACGTCGACAAGCACGGCACCCGCGATGTGGCCGAGGCGTATCTGCGCTACCTGTATGCGCCGGAAGGGCAGAAGCTGGCGGCCAAGCATTTCTATCGTCCACGCCACCCGGAATTTGCCGACCCTGCCGATCTGGCACGGTTCCCGGACATCAAGCTGGTGACCATCCAGGACGCGTTCGGGTCGTGGGACAAGGCGCAGCAGGAACACTTCGCCGACGGTGGCGTGTTCGACCAGATCCAGGCAAAAAAGTAGGCGATGCAGATGTCGGTTGCACCCCACCCAGCGCCGGCACCGCGCCGACGCGTCATGCCCGGGCTGGGCTTGAGTCTTGGAATCACGCTGACCTGGCTGGGACTGATCGTGCTGATCCCGCTGCTGGGCATCTTCATCAAGACCAGCGGATTGGGCTGGGACGGCCTGTGGCGGGTGTGGAGCGAGCCGCGCGTGCTGTCGGCGTTGCGGGTGAGCTTCGGCACCGCGTTTGCGGCCGGCGCCTTCAATGCGGTGATGGGCACCTGGGTGGCCTGGGTGTTCGTGCGCTACAACTTTCCGGGCAAGCGCCTGTTCGATGCGGTGATCGACCTGCCGTTCGCGTTGCCGACCGCGGTGGCCGGCATCGCGCTGACCGCCTTGTACGGCGGCAACGGCTGGGTCGGGCGATGGCTGGAAGCGGTCGGCATCAAGGTGGCCTACACCCAGCTGGGCATCGTGCTGGCGCTGGTGTTCGTGGGGTTGCCGTTCGTGGTGCGGGTGGTGCAGCCGGTGCTGGCCGAGAGCGAGCGCGAACTCGAAGCGGCCGCCGCCACGTTGGGCGCATCGCGCTGGCAGACCGTGTGGCGGGTGGTGCTGCCGGGGCTCTGGCCGGCGGTCCTGACCGGGTTCGCGCTGGCATTCGCGCGCGGCGTGGGTGAGTACGGTTCGGTGATCTTCATCGCCGGCAACCTGCCCAATTCCACCGAGATCGCGCCGTTGCTGATCACCATCCGGCTGGAGGAATTCGACTACGCCGGCGCCACCGCCATTGCCGCGGCGATGCTGCTGCTGTCGTTCGTGATCCTGCTGGTGGTCAATACGCTGCAGGCACGCCTGCTGCGCTATCAACGGAGGACTGCATGAACGATGCTGTCTCGCCGCTGCCCGCCATGGTGCAGACCCGCCAGATGACCGAACAGGCGCGCCGGATCACCGACTCGGCCACCAACGAGCCGCGTTGGGTGCAGTGGCTGATGATTGTGGGTGCGCTACTGTTCCTGCTGGCGTTTCTGCTGCTGCCGCTGGTGCTGGTGTTCGCCGAGGCGCTGCGCGGCGGCTGGGAGACCTTCCTGCGTGCGATCGTCGACCCGGATGCGCTGTCGGCGATCAAGCTCACCCTGATCGTCACTGCCATCGTGCTGCCGCTAAACCTGGTGTTCGGCGTGGCGGCAGCGTGGGCTGTCAGCAAGCACCAGTTCCCCGGCAAGCGCTTGCTGATCAGCCTGATCGACCTGCCGTTCTCGGTATCGCCGGTGGTGGCCGGCCTGATCTTCGTGCTGATCTTCGGCCGCAGCGGCTGGGCATGGCCGTTGATCGACGAAGGCTGGCGGCTGCAGCTGCCGTTTTTTGGCGAGCTGCTGGTCCAGTTGCCGCGCATCGTGTTTGCGCTGCCCGGCATCGTGCTGGCGACGACGTTCGTCACTTTCCCGTTCATCGCGCGCGAGCTGATGCCGCTGATGGAGCAGCAGGGCAGCGATGAGGAGCTGGCCGCACTGAGCCTGGGCGCGAATGGTTGGCAGATGTTCTGGCGGGTGACCCTGCCCAACATCCGCTGGGGCCTGATGTATGGCGTGTTGCTGTGCGCGGCGCGCGCGATGGGCGAGTTCGGTGCGGTGTCGGTGGTGTCCGGGCATATCCGCGGGCGCACCAACACGCTGCCCCTGCACGTGGAAATCCTCTACAACGAATACGCCTACAGCGCCGCGTTTGCGTGTGCCTCGTTGCTGGCATTGACTGCGCTGCTGACGCTGGCGCTGAAGACGTACCTGGAATGGCGGCACGGCGATTCGCTCGCCGCCAACCACCGACATTGAGGTGAACATGGGCATCCGCATCCACCGCCTGCGCAAGCAGTTCGACACGTTCACCGCGCTGGACGACATCACCCTGGACGTGCGTCAGGGCGAGTTGCTGGCCTTGCTGGGGCCGTCCGGTTCGGGCAAGACCACCTTGCTGCGGATCATGGCCGGGCTGGAGCATGCCGATGGCGGCCAGGTGCTGTTCGGCGACGAAGACGCCACCCGCATGAGCGTGCAGTCGCGCCGGGTCGGTTTCGTGTTCCAGCACTACGCGCTGTTCAAGCACATGGATGTGTTCGAGAACATCGCCTTCGGCCTGCGGGTGCGGCGCGGCGCCGAGCGCTGGGCAGAAGCACGCATCCGCGCACGCGTGGAAGAGCTGTTGGCGCTGGTGCAGTTGCAGGGCCTGGAGCGACGCTATCCCACCCAGCTGTCCGGCGGCCAGCGGCAGCGCGTGGCGCTGGCGCGTGCACTGGCGATCGAGCCGCGCGTGTTGCTGCTGGACGAGCCCTTCGGTGCGCTGGATGCGCAGGTGCGCCGCGATCTGCGCCGCTGGCTGCGCGAGCTGCACGAGCGCACCGGCCTGACCACGGTGTTCGTCACCCACGACCAGGAAGAAGCGCTGGAGCTGGCCGACCGGGTGGCGATCCTCAATCGTGGCCGTATCGAGCAGCTCGACACGCCGGCGATGATCTACGACAAGCCAGCCTCGCCGTTCGTGTACTCGTTCGTGGGCGCGGTGAACCGCATTCCGGGTGTGCTGGCGCAAGGCCAGATCCAGGTCGCCGGGCACGTACTGCCGGCAGCCAATGCCGCGTTGGCGGCCGGCCCGGTAGAGGTCTACGTGCGGCCGGAAGATCTGGTGCCGGACGATGCCGGCTGGCCGGCCACGGTGGCCTGGTCGCAGCGCAGCGGGGCGCGTCTGCGGCTGCGCGCAACGCTGGAGCCGGCAGGCAACGAGGTGGAAGTGGAGCTGCCGGCATCGGCGGGCAGCTTCCAGCCTGGGCAGCAGCTGCGGCTGGCAGCGCGGCATTACGGTGTGTTTCCGGTCTGATTTGGGCCGGGATTCGGGATTTCGGGATTGGGAATTGGGAATTGGGAATTGGGAATTGGGAATTCGCAAAAGCGAAGCGAATCCCTGCTAATCCCCAATCTCCACTCCCGGCCCATCAAGATTCCGCGCGGGCGGTCGATGAGACAGAACCCTGACCGGCGTCATCTGCTCTCAAGCTTGTGCGCCAGGTCAAGCGAGCGCGACTTGTCTGTTGCGCTGCAATGACGGTTGGACTAATAAGGCATGGCAGTCCCGCCTCGCGCAATCCGACCGCCCATCGCTCCAGGAGATGTCCATGAAGCCGTCCTCGCTCGCGTATTGTCTGTCGTTGCTGCTGCTTGGTGTCGCGCCGTTGGCCCAGGCCCAGGATGAGGAGGCGCCCGCCTCGCCGTTCACCGGTACCTTCGCGGTGACCAGCGACTACCTGTTCCGCGGTATTTCGCAGACCAATGAGGAGCCCGCCTTCCAGGCCGGACTCACCTACAAGACGCCGTTCGGCCTGTACATCGGCACCTGGACCTCCAACGTTGACTACGGTGCCGGCGACCCGGATTGGGAAGTGGATGGTTTTGTCGGCTACAACACCGACCTGGGCACAAACTTCAATTTCGATGTGATGGTCAATCGCTACCAGTATCTGGGAGCGGGCGCGTCCAATTACGCCGAGCTGATCACCAAGACCACGTTCCTGAAGACCTATAGCCTCACCGTTGCCTATACCAACGATCTCTATGGCACCAAGACCGATGGCTACTACTACGCGCTGGATGCCAACTGGTCGCTGCCACACGACTTCACCTTCGGCGCGCATGCGGGGCACAGCGTCTATACCTCCTCGCTGAGCCAGGTGGACCACGACTACAACGACTTTGGCGTGAATGTCGGCAAGGTGTTCGGTCCGCTTGGCTTGAGTGTGGGCTATTACGACACCAGCGAAGCGGCGGAATTCGGCTTCGGGCGGCAGAATTCGCAGAACCATCTGGTGGCGACTGCGACAGTCACCTGGCCGTGAGGGCAATCGCCTGAACGGCGGTTTTGACGATCTGGCTATGTGGTGATGAGGCGGGAAGAGTCGATGCTCGGACTCCTAGGTGCCCTGAAGTTGAAAGACCCCAAGACTCAAATTGCGTTTGTCTTGTCTTTAAGTGATTGCAACGTAGTGATTGCAACGTGCGGATGGATCACTTGCAGATGCAGAGCCGCTGATCTGCTGCCTGGCTGCAGGGCCCTTGCCCGCCGACCATCGCAGGACACGCCGCAAGTACGTCCTGGTAGGCTCTTACGCGGCATCCATGCCGCGTAAGGTCCCGCGACGGTCGGCGGGCAAGGGCCAGTCGAGATGGTCGGTCTTTTGCAGCAGTCGCCCATGCGATAGCTCAAGCGTAGAGCGGCTGATCTGCTACCTGGCTGCAGGGCCCTTGCCCGCCCACCGACGCGGGACACGCCGCAAGTACGTCCTGGTAGGACCTTACGCGGCATCCATGCCGCGTAAGGTCCCGCGACGGTGAGCGGGCAAGGACCAGTCGAGATGGTCGGTGCGTGGTTGCAAGCAGACCATGGCGTGCATCGTCCGGATCACCTTGCGTCCGACAATTTTCCCGTCGCGCGCTGAGCAACGGGCGGACTGCCAACAAGCAATCTATGGAACTCTGGGCGTCTCAGCGCCTAGCAATAAGCGTGTTTTTTTACCTGACCACCGACTAACTTATTGGTGCAGTGAGGCCGCCGCGCCCTCGACCCACTAAGCGTTGCTTGCGTTGCCTGCGCTCTGAAAACGGACATGCAAAAGGCGCCTCGCGGCGCCTTTTGCGTTGAAACGTATTGGCCGGTCAGTTCCAGCTCAACACGACCTTGCCGGCCTTGCCTTCTTCCATCAGGTCGAAGCCCTTCTGGAAGTCGTCGATCGGCAACTGATGGGTCAGCACCTTGTGCAGCGGGAAGCCCGACAGCACCAGTTGCGTCATCTTGTACCAGGTCTCGTACATCTTGCGGCCGTAGATGCCCTGCACGGTGAGACCCTTGAAGATGATCTTGTCCCAGTCGCAACCGGCGCCGCGCGGCATGATGCCGAGCATGGCGATCTTGCCGCCGTGGTACATGCAGTCGAGCATGTCGTTGAAGGCGCGCGGGTTGCCGCTCATTTCCAGGCCCACGTCGAAGCCTTCCATGTGCAGGTCGGCCATGACGTCCTTGAGCGAGGTCTTGGACACGTTGACCACGCGCGTGGCGCCCATGTCGGCGGCCAGCTTGAGGCGGAAGTCGTTGACGTCGGTGACCACCACATTGCGCGCACCGATGTGCTTGCAGATGCCGGCGGCGATGATGCCGATCGGACCGGCGCCGGTGATCAGCACGTCCTCGCCGATGACATCGAACTCCAGCGCGCAGTGCGCGGCGTTGCCGTAAGGGTCGAAGAACGCGGCCAGCTCGGAGGGAATCTGGTCGGGGATGGGCCACAGGTTGCTGGCCGGCATCACCATGTACTCGGCGAAGGCACCGTTGACGTTGACGCCGATGCCGACCGTGTTGGGGCACAGGTGCGGGCGGCCGCCGCGGCAGTTGCGGCAATGTCCGCAGACGATGTGGCCTTCGGCCGACACGCGCTGGCCGACCTGGTAGCCGGTTACCGCCGAACCGAGCTCGGCCACGCGGCCGACGAACTCATGGCCGATGGTCAGGCCGGGGGTGATGGTGCGCTGGCTCCACTCGTCCCACAGGTAGATATGCAGGTCGGTGCCGCAGATCGCGGTCTTTTCCAGCTTGATCAGCACCTCGTTGGGGCCAGGGCTGGGAACGGCGACCTGTTCCAGCCAGATGCCCTTGTTTGCTTCGCGCTTGACCAGCGCCTTCATCGTCTGCGCCATCTGGCGGGACCTGCTGAGTGAAAGTAAGGCGGCGATTATATGCGGCGCGCGGTGAGTGCATGTGGCGGTGCAACAGCAATGGTCCCCGTGCGATCGGGGGCAGCGGTGGCGCTGGGTTGGTTGGTTGGCGGCATGTGTTTGTTGCGGGGCGGTTGCCCCCATCCGCCCTTCGGGCACCTTCCCCCGCAAGCGGGGGAAGGGCGGGGAAGTCGAGAAACAGGGAACGCAACAAACAGGGAATTCGAGAAGCGGGGAATTCGAGAAGCAGGGAGGCAACAAGTAAGGGATTCGAGGCGAGGGAAGCCAGCAAGCACGTAAGTCAACAAGCAGGCAAGTTGCAGTGCAGGAAGGGCCACCGCAGCGGGCCGATGCGATCGACGCCTTGCGTGAATGCGTCGGTGTCCATGCAGGGAGGGCAGACACGCAGGGAAGGCAGAAAGGAAAAGCGGGGAAGACAGAAGAGAATTAGGAAAAACAAGGAAAAGCTGGGGAGACAACAAGCAGATGAGGCCGAGATACGGAGCGGCCGAGCAGGCGTGAACGCGTGAAGCCCTGGAAAAGTAACTTGCCGACCTGCTCGAGGTATCGGGGACTGTCGGCATGCCTTCTCCCGCATGCGGGAGAAGGTGGCGCATAGCGCCGGATGAGGGCGCCTTAGGTGGTGCAAAGCTGCTTAGAACTTCACATCCAGGCTCATGAAGTACTGGCGCGGCGCGCCGACCACCATGGTCTGGTTGTAGCCCTGCGGATCGGAGGCTACGTAGCCGTTGGTGCCCGTGCTGGCGAAATAGCGCTTGTCGGTGAGGTTGGTGATGTTGAGCGCCAACGCCACATCGGCCACCCCGCCCACGCGACCGAAGTCGTAACGCGCGCCCGCATTGAACAGCCAGTACGAGGGCACCTGCGAATCGTTGAGGAAGGTGATGTAGCGCTTGTCGACATACTTGCCGTCCAGATCCAGGCGCAGGTTGCCGAGTTGGTAGCTGGCGCTGGAGGAGAACATCAACGCGGGGATGCCGACCACGTCCTTGCCGGAGGTGGCGACCACGCCGTTGTTGAGGTAATCGTCCTGGTAGCGCGAGCGATTCCACGACAGCGAATTCAACCAGCTCAGGCCTTCCATCGGACGCCACATCAAGGCCAGATCCGCACCTGCGCTATGCACGGCACCCACATTGCTCAGGATCGCCGCGCAGGTCTGCACCGCGCTACACGGCGAGGTGGTCAACAAGCGGTTGGAGAACTTGGTGAAGTAGGCATCGGCCGACAGTTGGAACTGCGCATCCTGCACGCGGTAACCCACCTGCACGGTCTGCGATTCTTCCGGCTCCAGCGTGGAGCGGCTGCGGTCGAACGCCGCCTGCGAGGTGCCGAACGGGGTGAAGCCGAATGCGGCGATGTTCTTGCTGTAGGAGGCGTAGATGTCCTGGCGTTCGTCCAGCTTGTAGTTGATGCCAACCTGCGGCAGGAAGTTGTCCTCGGCGCGGATGCGGCCCTGTGCCAGCGCGGTGGTCGGCACCAGGGACTGCGCACGCGTGGTGGTGCTGAGCGCCTTTGCACCGTAGTTGATGGTCAGGCGGTCGTCGAGCAGGCGCACGCTGTCCTGCAGGTACAGCATGCGGGTCTGGGTGGTGTAGCGCTGCAGGAAGTCGCGGCGGAACGGCGTCTGCACTTCGTACACGTTGTACAGCGAGGTATAGCCCTCGTTGCCGAGCGCGAAGTAGTTGCGCTGCTGCGTGGTACGTGCGTTTTCTGCCCACAGGCCCACTTCCAGATCGTGGTTGCCCCACGACCATTTCAATGCGCTGGTGCCGCCGTAACGATCCAGGCCGTAGTCGGTGGTGCGCATCGACAGCGGAACCTGCGCAGACGTCGGCACATAGGGCGTCACCCACTGACCTTCACCACGGTTGGCATGGTAGTAGCCGGTGGCATCCAGCGTGGCGCCGCCGAACACGAACGTGCCCGACAAACCGGCCAGGTTGTCGCGGCGCAGACCGCCGCCGGCGTAGTAGCTGGCGTCGAGCCAGCTGTAATCGTCGGGCAGCCCGGCCAGTGATTGCGGATAGCCGTTGGCCACGCCGCTGGTGGCGCCGGTGGTTTGATACGCACGTGCCATCTGCACCGCGGTGGCCCAATCCGGCTGCAGATAGTCGTGGTCCCAGCCCAGCGCGCGCTGGCTGGTCAACGACAGGTCCATGTAGTCGTATTCCTTGCGCCGCGAGGTATCCACGAACAGGCTCAGACGGTTGCCATCGCCCCACTGGTAGACGGTCTTGAGGTTGGCCTGCTCGGATTGCTGGTCGCCGAAGCCTTTCCACTTGTCGGTGCTGGCATTGGCGTAGGACAGATACGCCGACAGGCCATTGCGGTCGCCGGTGTCGCCACGCACGAAGGTGCGCCGCGTGGCATCGCTGCCGACCGTCTGCACCAGGCGCAGGCCGGGCGTGGTCTGCGGATCGGCCGAGTAGAACTGCATGGTGCCGCCGAGGTTGGTGTTGGACGCAGTCCCGAGCGCACCGGCGCCTTGCGCGATCTCCACCGAGCCGAGGTTCTCCGAAATGATGGCGCGGGTGATGTGCAGCCCGTTGGTGACGCCGTAGCTCATGTTGCCGAGCGGAATGCCATCGAGCGTGTAGCCCAGCCGGCTCTGGTCGAAGCCATGCAGGGTGACCTGCGTGGACCACTCGTAGGTGCCGAACGGATCGGCCGACTGGAACTGCACGCCCGGCAATTTTTCCACCGCCTTGAAGGCGCTGCTGCCCGGTGTCAGCTGCTCGATGTCCTGCCGGCTGATGCGCTGGACCTGGCGGGTGCTGCCTTGCGACACCACATTGATTGCGTCCAGCTGGGTGGCATTGGCGGCGGCATCGGCCACGGTGGCCGGGGCATCGGCTACCGGCGCCTCTGCAACGGCAACCGGTGTGGCCGCAGATGCGATGACCGGAAGCAGCGCGGCCAGGGCAAGCGCCAGCGGAGTGACATGAAAGCGACGAGCGGAAGTCATGGGGGAATCCTGTTCAAGCACGGCTGAGGGCGACGCACGGTGCAAGACCGGCGTTTCGCGACGCAGGGTGTCAACGACGTATGAAACATTGATGACGGTGGCTGTCGCAAAACTGTCGTGCTTGACCGCTATACGTGTCCTACCCGGCCGCAGTGCGCGGCATGTACACGTATTTCTCGCAGGTCCCGTAGCCATGACGTCTTCCCCCTCGCGCCGCGATTTCCTCAAGCGCGTCGCCGCGCTGACCGCCGCCGGCGCCTTGCCGTCCTCGATCGGCCGCGCACTCGCGCTGCCGGCCAACTCGCGCACCGGCACGCTGCGCGACATCGAACACGTGGTGATCCTGATGCAGGAAAACCGCTCCTTCGATCATTACTTCGGCGCGCTGCGCGGCGTGCGCGGCTTCGGCGATCCGCGCCCGTTGCAGCTGCGCGATGGTCACCCGGTATGGAGCCAGCCGGCTGCCGATGGACGCCGCCTGTTGCCGTTCGCCTTCGATTCGCAAAACACGTCCGCGCCGTTGATCAAGAGCCTGGATCACTCCTGGAAAGCCGGCCACGGGCAGGACCCGGCGCGCTGGGCCGAGTACGACGCCTGGGTGCCGTACAAGGGCGAATTGACGATGGGGTATTTCCAGCGTCACGACATCCCGTACTACCACGCACTGGCCGATGCCTTCACCATCTGCGACGGGTATTTCTGTTCGTTGCACGGGCCGACCAATCCCAATCGCATGTATCTGTTCACCGGCACCAGCGGCACCAGCGTGGGCAATCTCGGCGCGCAGGTGGTGACCAACGCCGACGACGGCAACTGGACCGCCGACATGGCACGCGACAAGCCCGGGTATGCGGCGATGGACTGGACCACCTACGCGCAGCGCCTGCAGGCCGCAGGCGTGGATTGGCGCGTGTACCAGGAGTACGACAACTTCGGCTGCAACTCGCTGGCGTATTTTTCGCACTATCGTGATCTGCACCCCGACGACGAACGCTATCGGCGTGCGCGTGCCTGCGTGCCCGGTTCCACCGCCGACAACGCCGCCACCACGCAGGCCGAGCATCTCATCGCCGCGATCGCCGCCGACGTGCAGGCCGACCGCTTGCCGCAGGTGTCCTGGATCGTGCCGCCCACCGCGTACTGCGAACATCCGGAAGCGCCGCCGGCCTATGGCGAGTCGCTGGTGGCGCGACTGATCGATGCGCTCACCGCCAACCCACAGGTGTGGGCCAAGACCGCGTTGATCATCAACTACGACGAGAACGACGGCTTCTTCGATCACGTGCCCGCAGCGTTGCCGGCACTGGATGCGCGCATGGGGCGCAGCAATGTCGACACGCGCGGGGAGGTCTACGCGGGCGTGCCAATGGGCTTGGGCATCCGCGTGCCGATGCTGGTGATCTCGCCCTGGACGCGCGGCGGCTGGGTCAATTCGCAGGTGTTCGATCACACCTCGGTACTGCGGTTGCTGGAACGCCGCTTCGGCGTGGCCGAACCCAACATCAGCCCGTGGCGCCGGGCGGTCAGTGGCGATCTGACCAGCGTGTTCGATTTCCGCAAGCCGGACGATTCGGCAGTGAGTGCTCTGCCGTCGGTCGATGACTACCGCGCGCGCACCGCCGCGGTGCGCAACAAGCCGCTACCGGTGCCGCCGACCAGGGCCAGCATGCCGCGCCAGGAGCCGGGACAACGTCCGGCGCGCGCGTTGCCGTATGCCTTGCAGGTGCATGCGCGCGAGCGGGGCGACGGCGGCGTGCAGCTGCAGTTCGTCAACAGCGGCGCTGCGGCGGCCGCGTTCAATGTCTACACCAACGCTGCGAGTGGCGGCCCTTGGTACTACACCGTGTTGCCTGGCACCCGCGTCGACGATGTGCCGGTCGATGCTGCGCACAACGGTGCCTATGTGCTGAGCGTGCATGGACCCAATGGCTTCCTGCGCGAATTCGCCGGCGACCTCGCTGCGGCCGGGACGCAATCGGCAGCGCCTTGGTTGGAGGCGCGGCAGGACGGCGAGGTGCTGGTGCTGGACATCGGCAATGCCGGGCAGCAACCGTGCACGCTGCAACTGCGCGCGCTGGACTATGCAGACCCGACCGCGCGCTCGCTGCACCTGGCTGCAGGTCAGCGCCAGACCGTGCGTCTGGCGCTTGCTGCCAGTGATCACTGGTACGACGTGGTGCTGGAACAACCGGGCGCGGCATTCCGCCGCCGCCTGGCCGGGCATCTGGAAACCGGCAGGCCCAGCCGCAGCGATCCGGCATTCGGGCGCGCCTGAGCCGGCGCCGGGACGCGCCGGTGATGGACGCGCAGGGCAGGCGGGTCGGCCTGGCCTCGACGGCAACCGGGAGTCGGTGAGCCGCAACGGGATCTTCGATCCGGCGCTGACCCGCAAGATCGCCGTGGATAGCCGGTATTTGCGTTGGGTCATGCCGGAGTCGCCCCGCATCGCAGCTGTTGCAGCAACTCGGCCTGCGCTGACACGGGCGGCCGGCACCGCAGCGGGAGGGGTTATCATGCGCTCCCGTTTCGCTGCGGCGAGCCGGCCCCTTCCCCCAAGGAATCTCTCGCGCATGCGCATCCTGCTTGCCCGTCACGGCGAGACGCCGTGGAACGCCGAAGGCCGCTACCAGGGCCAGATCGATATCCCGCTGTCGCCGGTCGGCGAAGGCCAGGCCGCCGCGCTCGGCGCGCGTCTGCAGTCGTTGGAGATCACCCGCGCGGTGGCCTCGCCGCTGTCACGCGCGCAGGCCACCGCCAGGCTGGCGCTGGGCAGCGCGCGCGAAGACCTGCTGCAGACCGATGCAGACCTGCAGGAAATCGCCCACGGCGAATGGGAGGGCCTGCTGGCCAGCGAGATCCACGACAAGGATCCGGCACGTCTGCGCGCCTGGCGCGACGAGCCCGACACCGTGCTGATGCCCGGCGGCGAATCCCTGCGTCAGGTGCTGGACCGCAGCTGGCGTGGCCTGGCGCGCGCGGCCGATGGCCTGGGCGCGGCCGACACCTTGCTGGTGGTCGCGCACGATGCGGTCAACCGCGTGATCCTGTGCAAGATCCTGGGCCTGCCGCTGTCCAGGCTATGGACCTTCCGCCAGGCGCCGACCACGCTCAACCTGCTCGAAGGCGAGGACGTGGATCACCTGGAAGTGGTGCGGCTCAACGACTGCGCGCACCACACGCCGTTCTTTGGCGAAGCCAAGCATCGGGCGCTGTAAGGCAACGCCCGGCAAGGATGCAGGATCGCGCTGTGGTGCGTCATCGCCGGACCGTCGCCAATTGGCCCAAGGTGCTTCGGTGCGCTGTCTTGGGCAGTGTGTGCGGCCTGTTGGCGCTAGGGGTGTTTTCCGATTTCATTCCCGCACCGTTTCTTTCGGGTCGAAACTGGGTAGCGCCGATGGTGCTGCTGGGAGGCGCATTGACGGTGCTGATCTTTGCGCCGGCCTATCGCATCGGCGGATGGAAGGCGGTCTTCGGTACGCGGCCGCTGAACACGGTTCTGGCGATCTGCCTGGCGCCGCCGCTGTTGGGATTTCTGTGCTGGCTCGTACTGGCTCTAGGGGCGCCGTGGGTGTACACGCGTATGGCCGGTGTCGATTTCAAGGAAACGCATGTGATGCAGGTCGAGTACTTTCAAAGCGGGCGTTCGTGCAAATACAGATTGCGTGGTGGACCACTGAAAAATCGGTTTCCTGGCCAACTGTGCATCACCGAGGCGCTCTATCGTCGGCATCTCGATCAGCAGGTGACCGTGGTGTTGACCGGCCAGCGCTCGCTGTTGGGAATGCGGGTTGCAGCGATCGAAGACGCCCGGTGATCGGGACGTCCGACACAGACAACTGGAGTCGGCAACGACAGGCGCATGCGCCTGGGCAAGATGGCGTCGTTTGTCCGACTACGTGAGGGTCTGAAAATTCGCGATAATGCGGTTCTTCCTGCGCAGTCCTCGCCGTGAACGCAACCGACTCCCTCTCCGACTGGCTCGTCTATATCGAGCAGCAGCATCCAAGCACCATTGCCATGGGCCTGGAGCGCGTGCGCGAGGTGGCGGCACGTCTGCAGCTTGCCGCGCCTGCCAGGCACGTCATCGTGGTCGGTGGCACCAATGGCAAGGGGTCCACCGTGGCCTTCATCGAGGCGATCGGGCGCGCCGCCGGCTGGAAGGTGGGCAGCTACACCTCGCCGCATCTGCTGCGCTACAACGAGCGTGTGCGCATCGATGGCGTCGATGCGAGCGATGCCGCGCTGGTCGAGGCATTTGCGGCGGTCGAGGCAGTGCGCGGCGACACCACGCTGACCTATTTCGAATACGGCACGCTGGCGGCGCTGTGGCTGCTGCAGCGCTCCGCGCTGGACCTGGCGGTGCTGGAAATCGGACTGGGCGGGCGCCTGGATGCAGTCAATATCGTCGATTCGGACGTGGCGGTGATCACCACCGTGGATATCGACCATACCGATTGGCTGGGCGAAGACCGCGAAGCGATCGGCGCCGAGAAGGCCGGCATCATCCGCGCCTGGAAGCCGGTGGTGCTGGGCGAAATCGACCCGCCATCGAGCGTATTGCGGCGTGCCTACCAGCTGGGCGCCAACGCCATCCGCGCCGGCAGCGATTATTTCTTCGAGCCGATCGAGGCGCAGCATCCGGAAGCGCCGCAGTGGCGCTGGCGTGATGTCGCGGTGATGCTGGAACTACCGATGCCCGCCCTGCACGCGCCGGTGCAGCTGGCCAATGCGGCCGCGGCAATTGCCGCGCTGCAGGCCTTGCCGGAAGCGCTGCCCGATGCCGCGTGGGCGCAGGGAATTTCCAGCGCGCGGGTGGTCGGGCGATTGCAGCGCTGTGACGTCGATGGCGTGCAGGTGCTGCTGGACGTCGGCCACAACCCGCAGGCCGCGCGCGCGCTGGCCGATGCACTGGGCGCGCAGGCGCACACGGGCAGCACGCATGCCATCTACGCCGCACTGGCGGACAAGGACGTGCTAGGCGTGGTGGAGGCGGTGGCCACGCAGGTCGACCACTGGACCCTGGCCGGGCTGGACGGCGCGCGTGGGCAGTCGGCGCAGGCCTTGCAGGCCCGTCTGCAGGGCAGTGCGGCAGCGCAGGCGGTATGTCACGGCGATGTGGCGGGCGCATTGGGCGCAGTGCTGGCGCAGGCCGCCCCCGGTGATCGGGTGCTGGTGTTCGGCTCGTTTCATACCGTTGCCGACGCGCTAAACGCACTTCGTTCAGTCCACCCGGGGCGGTAGCCCGGCTGCGGCCTTATAATCGCCGCGGCACCCCGCCACGCCGCCTTTCGTCTCTCTACGTGGATACTGCTCTGAAACAGCGACTGATTGGCGCCATCGTCCTGGTGGCGCTCGCCGTGATCTTCCTGCCGATGCTGGTCAAGGGCCCTGCGCCGTCGAGCGGCGTGGCCGACGTGCCGCTGGAGGCACCTGCCGCACCGGCCAATGGCGAGTTCGAGACCCGCGAATTGCCGCTGGTCACCCCGGGCGATGCGCCGGCCGGTGGCGCGCTGGGCATGCGCGGTGCCGCCACGGCGCCGGCCGCGGTGCAGGACAACCCCGATGCAGCCGATCTGGCCAACCCGGCCAGCACGCCATCGGCACCCGAGGTGGCGGCCGGCAACTACGCGGTCAACTTCGGTGCCTACGCCACCAGCGCCGATGCCGACGCGGTACTGGCGCGGCTCAAGCAGGCGCAGCTGCCCGGCTTCAGCGAAAAGACCCAGATCAACGGCCGCCCGGCCTGGCGCGTGCGCGTGGGGCCGTATGTCGATCAGGCCCAGGCCGAAGCGGCGCGCCTGCAGGCGGTGAAGGTGCGCAGCGATGTCAACGCCCAGGTGGTGACGCTGGATGCCAACGCCGGCGCGCCGGCGCCGGCAGCCAGCACGCCGGCGCCCGCGACGGCCGCCAAGCCGACCAGCAGCGTGGCCGCCGCCGGCACGACCGCCCCGACCAAGACCGAAAGCCTGCCGCCGGAGCCGGCCAAGCCGGTGGCCACCGCGCCCAAGCCGGCCGAAGCGCCCAAGCCCGCCCCGGCCAAGCCGGAGGTGGCGAAAACGGAGCCGGCCAAGCCCGAGCCGGCCAAGCCGGTCGTCGCGGCGCCCGCCGCGCCGGCAGCGCCTGCAGCCAGCTCGGTCGGCTTTGCGGTGCAGCTGGGCGCCTTCGGGCGCGCCGAAGACGCCGACGCCTTGCGCGACCGCGTGCGCGCCGCCGGCTTCAGCGCCTTCGTCGAACAGGTGCGCACCGACAAGGGCGCGCTCAACCGCGTGCGCGTCGGCCCGGTCGCCAATCGCGGCGATGCCGAACAGCTGCGCGCGCAGGTGGCGGCCAAGGTCGGCATTTCCGGCATGGTGCGTCCGCATCCGTAAGCCACTGCGCCGCCGTCGGGCGGGCGCGGTCAGTGCCGAGGATCGGCAGTCGGGTGGTTCGCTGCGTGGTGCGGCTCGCCCGCAGCACGCCGGGTCACCGTTTCGCGTGGTATCGCCGGCGGCGAGCGGATTCCTGATCGCCTCACACCCATGGAGGGGAGCGCAATGAACACCGAGCCAGGTTGGACCAGCGGCGTGCGCGCCGCGCGGAGAAGTGGGCAATGATCGACATGGTGCTGGGCGTCATCATCCTGGTGTCGGCCCTGTTGGGCCTGCTGCGCGGGTTTGTCGCCATCGTGGTCGGCACGCTGTCGTGGTTGCTGGCCGGCTGGGCGACGTTCCAGTTCGGCGGCCCAGCCGCGCGCTGGATCGCCGATGGCAAGCATCCGTCGGCCACCGAGTCGTTCGGCGGCTACGCGATGGTGTTCGTCGGCGTGCTGATCACCGTGGCGGTGATCGGCATGGTGATCCGCGCCGGCGTGGATGCGGTGCGCCTGGGCGGGATGGACCGCATGCTCGGCTTCGGCCTGGGCCTGGTGCGCGGCGGCTTTCTGGCCAGCGTGCTGGTGCTGCTGATGAGCTTCACGCCGCTGCCGCGCGAGCCGGCCTGGCGCCAGTCGATGCTGATGCCGATGCTGTCGCCGGGCGCGAGCTGGATGCGGGCGCAACTGCCGGCCTGGCGGATGCCGTCGATGGACATGCCATCGATGGAACTCGGCAACCTGTCAACGGAGTTGGGGAAGTTGCCCTCGGCAGGCGATAATGCGGACCTGGGCAAGGCGCTGTCCGGGTCCGGTCTGAGCGACACCATCACGCGTGCGCTTGGACAACCCGGCAAAGCTGCCAGCGACGGACGCAATCCGGCGCAGGCGATGCCGGCCAATATCGATCCGGCGCAGGTTCGCGGCGGAGAAAGCGACCCGGCTCGGGTCGAGCCCCAAGGCCAGGCACGGCCCCCTTCACAGTAACGGCGCAAGCCGTAGCGGAGAACGCGCACCATGTGTGGCATCGTCGGTATTGTCGGCAACCAGAACGTCGCCGGGCAGCTGTATGACGGCCTGACCGTCCTGCAGCATCGTGGGCAGGACGCCGCAGGCATCGCCACCGCAGACGGCACGCGCCTGCGCGTGCAAAAGGCCAACGGGCTGGTGCGCGATGTCTTCGACGAGAAGAAGATGGCGGTGCTGGAAGGCCGTGTCGGCATCGCGCATTGCCGCTATCCGACCGCAGGCTCGGAAGGCATGGACGAGGCGCAGCCGTTCTACGTCAACTCGCCCTACGGCATCGCGCTGGCGCACAACGGCAACCTGATCAACACCGAGGCCTTGCGCCAGCAGGTGTTCGAGGCCGACCGCCGCAACATCAACACCGATTCGGACAGCGAAGTGCTGCTGAACGTGTTCGCCTACGAGCTGGATGCGCAGCGCATGCTCACCCCCGAGGCGGCGATCCGCGCAGTGGCCGGCGTGCACCGCCGCTGCAAGGGCGGCTATGCGGTGGTCAGCGTGGTGCTGGGCCTGGGACTGGTGGCCTTCCGCGACCCGCACGGCATCCGTCCGCTGGTGCTGGGCAAGCGCGAGCACGCCGAAGGCACCGAATACATCGTCTCCTCCGAATCGGCTGCCCTGGACATCCTCGGCTACCAGCGCGTGCGCGACCTGCGCCCCGGCGAGGCGATGGTGATCACCGCGCGCGGCGAGCTGTTTTCGGAAGTCTGCGCCGCGCCGACCGTCAACGCGCCGTGCATCTTCGAGTATGTGTACTTCGCGCGCCCGGATTCGATGATCGACAACATCTCGGTGCACAAGGCGCGCATGCGCATGGGCCTGAAGCTGGGCGAGAAGATCCTGCGCCTGCGCCCGGATCACGATATCGACACCATCATTCCGATCCCGGACACCTCGCGCGATGTGGCGCTGGAGATGTCCAACGTGCTTGGGGTGAAGTACCGCGAGGGCTTCGTCAAGAATCGCTACGTGGGCCGGACCTTCATCATGCCGGGGCAGGGCGAGCGGCAGAAATCGGTGCGTCGCAAGCTCAATCCGATCCACCTGGAATTCCGCAACCGCGTGGTGCTGCTGGTCGACGATTCGATCGTGCGCGGCACCACCAGCCGGCAGATCGTGCAGATGGCGCGCGACGCCGGTGCACGCAAGGTGTATCTGGCCTCGGCCGCGCCGCCGGTGCGTTACCCCAATATCTACGGCATCGACATGCCGGCGGCCGAAGAACTGATCGCGCATGGCCGCAGCGAGCTGGAAATCCAGGAATTCCTCGGCTGCGACTGGCTGATCTACCAGGATCTGGAAGACCTGGAAGTGGCGGTGCGCGAAGGCAACCCGGACATCCAGCAGTTCGATTCCTCGTGCTTCAACGGCGAATACATCACCGGCATCGAGCCGGGCTATTTCGAACGCATCCAGCAGCTGCGCTCGGACGATGCCAAGAAGCGTCGCCGCGCATAACGGTCTGCGCTAGCGCTGCAGGCCGGCGCTCCCCAGGCATGGCATGGCGTCCCTGTGCCACGCGGACCGGCTGCGTGGTGATCGCGTCAGCTGGCTGCAGTCGGGCGCGACATGGCGTGCGCTGCGGTGGTTCGGCAGTGTCGCCGGCCGCTGTGGATGTGCGCAGACCGAACATGCGATGGCGGCGTCGGGATGGCGATCGCCGCTGCAGCGTGAAGCGCCAACTGCCGGTGTTGTCGGCCCTGCGGTTTATCGCAAAGACGGAGTGATGGACACGATGGATCTTCTGCAAGCCGCACATGCCTGCCTGCAGGCGGCCGATCCGCTGGAGAAGGTCGCATTGACGCAGCAGTATGCGGCCGCGTTCCGCGCCGGCACCTTGCCGCTGCCATCGCCGCAGGCGGCGCCACCGCAGCCGATCCGCATGCCGGGCCGGCCTGCCAGGCCGGTGCTGGTGCATCCGCGGCAGGTGCCGCGGCGTGGGTTGGGCAGCCTGGAAGGGCGCGCCGCCTTTATCCACGCCATCGCGCATATCGAGCTCAACGCCATCGATCTGGCCTGGGATGCGGTGTATCGCTTCCGTGGGCTGCCGGAGGCGTTCTATGCCGACTGGGTTGGCGTGGCCGATGACGAATCGCGCCACTTCATGCTGCTGCGCGCGCGGTTGCACGCACATGACCACGACTACGGCGACTTCGCCGCGCACAACGGCCTGTGGGAAATGTGCGAGAAAACCGCGCACGACGGCCTGGCGCGCATGGCGCTGGTGCCGCGCGTGCTGGAAGCGCGCGGGCTGGATGTGACGCCGGCGATGATCGTCAAACTGCGTTCGCTCGGCGATACCGCCACTGCCGAGGTGCTGGACACCATCCTGCGCGAGGAAGTGGCGCACGTGGCGGCCGGCTCGCGCTGGTACCGCTGGTATTGCGCGCAGGCCGGCATCGAGCCGCGCGCGCGCTTCAAGGCGCTGCTGCACCAGTACGCCGGCGGTTACCTGCACGGGCCGTTCAATCTGCAGGCGCGGCTGCTTGCCGGCTTCGACGAGGACGAACTGGCCGATCTGGTGGAGCAGGCCGGCTGAGCAGCCGGTGGTGGGAGGCGTGGGCCGTAGTTGCACGCTCGCTCGAGCACCGTAGGCGGGCAGATCGAATCGGCCCGTACCGATGCCGCGCTGCCTGAAACGCCCGCCGTGTCGTGCATGCAGCACCGGGCGCACTGCGTGCGGAGCGAGCGCAACGTGCCGCATCGATGCGTACCGCCACCGGTCGCCCCGACAGTCACGCGAACTCGATGTCGCCGGACACCGCAGACGACGTGCGTCGCAACGCGCCTTCGACTGCCGGACTGTGCGCTGGGTCCTTCCATGCAGCCGCCGGAATCGCATCCATTCAACGGTAGACATCACAAAAACGTAATTTTCTTTTGTAACAACTTGCAATCCGGACGGCACGGCGCGCCTTAATGGCGTCCCGGGGGCAGGGGCCCGGTGTTTCACATCCGTTACTTCCATGTCTAAGGAGAGAGAGACGATGAAGTCGAAGTCGATGTGCACCACGGTGGGCCTGATCGCCATGTGCCTGGCCGGTTCGGCCGCCGCTGCCGGCAAGCCGCTGTATCAATCGGGCCCGGCGTTGAGCCGCAGCGCGGCCGCCACCGCCACTGCCGAACCCTCGTTGCAGCGCCTGCTCAGCGCACCGTCCACGGCCAACGCGCAGGTGGTCCAGCTCGACGCCGGTGCGGTCACCGCCTCGGAAAAGCTGCTGGAGTTGCAGTTGGACGGCCAGACCATCACCGCCACCCAGGCCAAGGTCGATGCCCTGGAAGGCGGCGATAGCGTGTGGTACGGCAACCTCGGCCAGCGCGCCGGGACCCGCGCACGCACGCTGTCGGGGGTGGATCCGCTGAACTCGGCCATCCTGGTGCGCAGCGGCGATACCGTCACCGGCACCATCCGCTACGCCGGCAAGCTGTATCGGCTGCGCCCGCTCGCCGATGGCCGCCACGTCCTGGTGCAGGTGGAGGAAAGCCGCTTGCCGCAGGAGCACCCGGCCGAATACAGCCTGTTGCCGAAGATCGACATGCCCAGCGACGGGCGCGTCACCGCGGCCGCCGCATCATCGGGCAGCCCGGCGACCATCCGCGTGCTGGTGGTGGCGACCAATCAGGCGGTGACCGCCTACGGCGGCAACATGCAGTCGCTGGTGCAACTGGCAGTGGCCGAGGCCAACCAGGGCTACATCAACAGCAATGTCGGCATCACCCTGCAACTGGCGCGCTACGAGACCACCAGCTACAGCGAAACCGGCAATTTCACCACCGACCTGCAGCGCTTCCGCGTGACCAACGATGGTTACATGGACAGCATCCACACCAGCCGCAACACCTACACCGCCGATGTGGGCGTGATCGTGTTGAACAACAGCAGCTACTGCGGCCTGGCATCGGGGATCGGCTCTACCGCCGCGACCGCGTTCGCCTCGGTGTACTGGGATTGCGCCACCGGCTATTACAGCTTCGCGCATGAAATCGGCCATCTGCAGAGCGCCCGTCATGACGCCACCAACGACCCGAGCACCTCGCCGTACGCCTACGGGCACGGTTATCGCTACGGCAACAGCTGGCGCACCATCATGGCCTACGACTGCAGCAGCGGCTGCCCGCGCCTGAACTACTGGTCCAACCCCAACATCAGCTACAACGGCGTGCCGATGGGCAATGCCAGCACCGCCGACAATCAGCGCGTGCTGGTCAATACCAAGGCCACCATCGCCGGCTTCCGCTGAGGACCACGCGTCTACCGCTGTCGGCCCGGCACCGCAGGTGCCGGGCCTTTGCCGCTACACGCAGGCGCAGTGATCGCGCAGACTAGAGGCACTGCCGGTTGTCGCCGGCGTGTCCTGCGGAGCGGAGCACCCATGTCCAAGTCCCTGCGTTACGCGGCGCTGTGCCTGGCCGCGCTGGCAGTTGCCGGCTGCAAACAGCAACCTGCCGACCCAGCCCCTGCGCCACCCACACCGGCCGTGTCCGCGCCGGCCGCGCCGACCGGCAACGATGCCCGCGCCCGTGCGCTGCATGTGCTGGAGACCCGGCTGCAGGCTGACCATTTCTATCCGGACAACTGCATCAGCATCGTCGAGGAAGACGACGCTGAGTCCGTAGCGGATGCGTTCGACTTCGCAGTGCGCGAGCGGCATGGCAACGAGTGCCCCGGCGACCCGCAGACCAACCCGGTGCGCGATCGTTTCCGCGTGCAGGCCGATGGCACGGTGCTCTGGTACGACGTGGTCAACGCCGACTTTGTCGACTACGCCGAGCATGCGCGCAGCATGCAGTGATGCCTTGGGATGCTGCATGGACTGTGCGGCTGCGTAACAGCAGCTGGCGCGATCGGGCTTACCGGCAGCGCGTCCAGCTGCGGTTCCTGCGCGGCTAGCAGCACGTCGAGCGTGCGCAGGCCTGATGTCGAAACCACAGCGCGCACCTGCAGACGGAGCGGCCGATGCCAATCGCGGTATCTCGCTTGCACCGTGCTTCCGGGAGAGCGGCCTGCGCCCGCTGTGGCTGCTCGCTAGCTGCGGTCAGCTACGTCAAAGTGTCAGCTGCTCCAGTGAAACGCCGTCGGCATCCACATGTAGCACCGAGCCTTGTTCGTACCAGTCGCCCAGCACGATGCGGGTGCAGGTCTGGCCGCCGGCCTGCAGGGTATGGATCGCAGGGCGATGGGTATGGCCATGGATCAGACGGTCCAGGCCATACCGCACGAAGGTGGTTTCCACCTCGGCCGGGGTGACATCGGTGACGGTCTCGAAGCGCGACTGGTCGCCTTGCTTGAGTTCTGCATGACGTGCCTGGCTGGCAGCGCGTGCCTGCTGCGCGAAGGCGACCCGCGCGGCCAGCGGCTGCGCCAGGAACTGCGCCTGGAAGACCGGATCGCGCGTCTGTGCACGGAACGCCTGGTAGGCGGTGTCGTCGGTACACAGCAGGTCGCCATGCATCAGCAGGGTCGGGTGTCCGTACAAGTCGACCACCGTGGGATCGGGCAGGATGCGGAAGCCGGCGCGTTGCGCGTATGCCTCGCCCACCAGGAAGTCGCGATTGCCCGGCATGAAGAACACCGGCACGCCGCTATCGGCCACCGCATGCAGCGCCACGGCCACCGCATCGGCAGCGGTCGATGGCGTGTCATCGCCGATCCAGGCTTCGAACAGATCGCCGAGGATGTAGAGCGCGTCGCTGCCGGGCACCTGCGTGCGCAGGAAGTCCAGAAACAGCTCGGTGATCGCCGGCCGGGCCGGATCCAGGTGCAGGTCGGAAATGAACAGGGTCGTCATTGCGCCATTGTACGGCGGCAGCGCGGGACGGGAATCGGGAATCGGGAATTGCTGGAGCGTTGCATCGCGGCGCGAGCGCCGGGTGAACGGCCGGCTGGGCGACGAGCGGCATCGGCTTGGTCAGGCAAGCACGGCGATGGCAGATCTCACGCTTTAGCCGAGCAGCGCCGGCACTCCCCACAGCGACAGACTGGCCAGCACCACGCCGATCGCCGTGGCAGCCAGCACATCGCTGGGATAGTGCAGGCCCAGCACCACGCGCGACAGCGCCACGCCGGCCGAAAACGGCACCAGCACCGGTGCCAGCCACGGGTAGTAGGCCACTGCCACGATGCTGAAGGACACCGCGTGCAAGGTGTGGCCGGACGGAAAGCTGAACTCGTCCAGCGGTGCCACCCAGGCGCGGATGCGCACGTCGGCCGCATACGGGCGCGGCCGCCGCGTCCAGCGCTTGAGCGACTTGTACAAGCTCAGCGCGAGCACGCCGGTAGCTGCCATGTGCGCAGAGGCACGGACGCCGTCCATGCCGTCGGCCAGCACCAGCAAGCCCATCAGGCTGTACCAGAACACGCCATCGCCGAGCCGGCTGATGGTGGCGAATGCACGCCGCACCGGGTGGCGCCGGCACCAGTGATTGGCGCGCCGGCACCAGCGCGCTTCGTGACCGCGCAGGAGCTCAAGCCGCGTTGCCGACATAACGCCCCCGTGTCGCGGTGATGCCCATCAGCAAGGCCTCGAAGTCGGACACCACCGTGTCCGGATGCAGTTTCTTCATCGCCTGTGCGGCCGCAGCCCCCAGGCGCCGGCGCAGCGCATCGTCCTCGGTGAGTGCGACGGCGGCCTGGATGAACGCCTCGTCGTTCTCCACAGCCGCACCGCTGTGGCCGTTGCGCAGATACTCGCGCGCGGCGCCGTAGTCGAAGGCGATCGTGGCCACACCGCTGGCCATTGCCTCCAGGGTCACGTTGCCGAAGGTCTCGCTGCGGCTGGGGAACAGGAACAGATCGCCGCTGGCGAAGTGGCGTGCCAACGCCGCGCCGCGCTGGACGCCGCAGAAGAGGAAGTCCGGATTTTCATGCGCGATCTTTTCGCGTGCCGGGCCATCGCCGACCCAGACGAAGCGCGCCTTCGGCCGGATCTGCTGCAACTTGCGGAAGGCGCGGATCGCCAACGGCAGATTCTTTTCGTTGGCGATGCGTCCGACGTAGATCGCCGCGAAGCCTTCGCCTTCGATGCCCCATTCGGCACGCAGGGCCGGATCGCGTCGGGCCGGATCGAACTGCTGGCTGTCCACCGCGCGCGCCAGCAGCTGCACCCGCTCGAAGCCGCCGTCGCGCAGGAACTGCTGCAGCTCGCGCGTGGGCACCAGCGTGGCCTCGGCCTGATTATGGAAGCGGCGCATCCAGCGCAGCGCGGTGCCCTGCAGCCAGGCGGCACCGTAGTCGGGCAGGTACTCGTCGAACCGCGTATGGAAGCCGGTGGCGACCGGGATGCCCAGTCGGCGTGCCGCACGCATCGCCGACCAGCCCAAGGGGCCTTCCGTGGCCACATAGACCGCATCCGGTTGCGTGATCTGCCAATGACGCACGAGGCGTTGTGTTGCCGGTAGCCCGAATTTCAGTCCCGGATAGCGCGGCAGCGATGCACCGCGCACCAGCAGGGCCGTGGCCGCATCCGTATCGCCGCTCTGCCGTGGACGCACCACGTCCACCTGGTGTCCGCGTGCGCGCAGGCCGTTCTCCAGCCCGTGCACGGTCAGCGCAACACCGTTGACTTCGGGGGGATAGGTTTCGGTAACGATCGCGTAGCGCATGCCCGTTCTCCGGTTTTCGCTAGCTTCCGGGAGGGCGATGGCATGGATGTTGCGCCCACAAGTCGCGGCGGTGACAGTGGAGCCGGGAATGGGGAATGGGGAATGGGGAATCGCAAAGGCAGCGTGCTGCACGCGTTTAGCGCAATCGCCACCAGTCAGAACTTCTCAGAGCTCCGTGGTCGACTATTCCCAAATCCCCATTCCCGATTCCCGCCTGAGGCCGCAGGCCTCAGGTCACAAACGGTTTGAACGCGATCCCCAGCCCGGCCATGCTTTCGACTTCGCCGATCAGGTCGGCGCGCAGCAGCGGGCGCGAGTCGATCCAGCTTTGCGACAGGATCAATGACAGGCGGGTGTCATCGGCGGTGAGTTCCAGGGTCGGAATCGGGTCGGATTCGTGCGCGCGATGCAGCAGCACCGCCAGCCGCAGCAGTGCGGCCTTGCGTCGGGTTGGCAGCAGCAACCGATCCGGCAGCGCATCGAACGCGGTCTTGGGCACATTGCGCCGATGCGTGCGCACCAGCGATGCCAGTACCTGCTGCTCCTGCCGCGAGAAACCGGCGATATCCGAGTGCTCCAGGATGTAGCTGCCGTGCACGTGATACTGGCTGTGCGCGATGATCAGCCCCAGCTCGTGCAGGCGGGCGGCGCGGCGCAACACCTGCGCGTCGTCGCCATCCAGCTGCCAGGATTCGCAGACCTGGTCGAACAGGCGGCAGGCCGTGGCCTCCACGCGCTGCGCCTGCACTTCGTCGATGCCGTAACGCTGCACCAGCGAGGCCACCGAGCTGTCGCGCGGGTCGTTCTCGCCGCCGCGGCCGAGCATGTCGTAGAGGATGCCTTCGCGCATCGCCGCCTTGCTGACCATCAGCTTCTCCAGCCCCAGGGCCTGGAACGCCGCTTCCAGCACCAGAATGCCGCCGGCGATGATCGGCCGGCGTTCGGCAGCCAGGCCGGGCAACTGGATGTCCTCGATGCGCTTGGCCTTGAGCAGTTCGTCGCGCAGCGCCGGCAGCGCCTCGGCAGTGATCGCGCCCTTGGTGAGCTTCATCGCCGCACAGATCTCGCCGATGGCCTTGTGCGTGCCCGACGAGCCGATCGCCTCGTGCCAGCCCAGCGCCTTGTACTGATTGGCGAACTGCTGGAACTCGGCGCCGATCTCGGTCAGCGCATCCTTCCATTTCTTCTTCGACAGCTTGCCGCCGGGAAAGAAGCGCCGCGTGCTGGCGATGCAGCCAGCCTGCAGGGACTCGCGTTCCAGGGTCTGGAACCCGCGGCCGATGATGAACTCGGTCGAGCCGCCGCCGATATCGATCACCAGCCGGCGTTGATCGGGCTTGGGCGGTTGCGCATGCGCAACGCCGAGATAGATCAGGCGCGCTTCCTCGCGTCCGCTGACCACTTCGATCGCATGCCCGAGCGCGGTTTCGGCCGGCATCAGAAACGCCTGCGGCGAGCGCAGCTGGCGCACCGTGTTGGTGGCCAGCGCGCGCACGCGCAACGATGGCACTTCGCGGATGCGCTGGCCGAAACGCGCCAGACATTCGAGCGCGCGCTGGCGCGCTTCGTTGGAGATGCCACCTTTGCCATCCAGGCCGTCGGCCATGCGCACGGTTTCGCGCAGGCGATCGACCACACGCAGCTGACCCATCAGGTAGCGCGCAATGACCATGTGGAAGCTGTTGGACCCTAAGTCGATGGCGGCAAGGAAATCGCCATCGCGCAGGGGTGGGATCGTGGGGGAGGGCATTGGCATGGGCGCATGGTAGCCGATGGGCCGTTGGCCCCGTGAGGGGCCGCGCCCGCGCCGCTTTCAGATCCGCTCGAGCAAGGTCATCTGCGCCGAATGTGCCGGCTCGCCAGGGCCGGGGACGCGCTTGTGATAGACGCCTTCGGCATCCAGTTCCCAGGCATTGACGTTGTCGTCCAGGTAGTTCTGCAGCACTTCGCGGTAGACGCGCTTGGCCAGATCCGGATCCAGGATCGGGAAGCAGGTCTCCACGCGGCGCAGCAGGTTGCGTTCCAGCCAGTCGGCGCTGGCGCAGTACAGCTCTGCCGCGCCATCGTTGCCGAACCAGTACACGCGGCTATGTTCCAGGAAGCGCCCCACGATCGAACGCACGCGGATATTGTCGGAGACGCCGGGTACGCCCGGGCGCAGCGTGCACGCGCCGCGCACGATCAGGTCGATCTGCACACCGGCCTGCGAGGCGGTATACAGCGCGCGCACCACCTGCGGCTCGTTGAGGGCATTCATCTTGGCGATGATGCGGCCCGGGCGGCCGTTGCGGGCCAGCCGCGTTTCGCGCTCGATCCGCTTCAACACGCCGGCATGCAGGGTAAAGGGCGACTGCAGCAATTGCTCCAGTTTCATGCGCGGCGCGAGCCCGGACAATTGCTGGAACAGCATGTGCACATCGTTGCCGATTTCCACATCCGCCGTGATCAGGCTGATGTCGGTGTACAGGCGCGCGGTGCCGCTGTGGTAGTTGCCGGTGCCCAGGTGCACATAGCGTTTGAGCTTGCGTCCCTCGCGGCGCACGATCAGCAGCATCTTGGCGTGGGTCTTGAAGCCGACCACGCCGTACACCACCTGCACGCCGGCTTCCTGCAGCTTGTCGGCCAGGCCCAGGTTGGCCTCTTCGTCGAAGCGCGCGCGCAGCTCCACCACCACGGTGACGTCCTTGCCGTTGCGCGCGGCCAGGATCAGCGCATCGACGATCAACGAGTCCTTGCCGGTGCGGTACAGCGTCTGCTTGATCGCCAGCACGTTCGGGTCGACCGCGGCCTGACGGATCACGTCCAGTACCGCGGTAAACGCATCGAAGGGGTGGTGCAACAACACATCGCCCTTGCTGACGATCTGGAAGATGCCGTCGGTATCACGCAAGGTGCGCGGATTGAACAGCGGATATTTCAGTTCGGGGCGCTGCACCAGGTCGTAGACCTGGATGACGCGGCTCAGATTGACCGGCCCGACAATGCGATACACCGCGTTTTCGTTCAGGCCGAAGTTCTGCAGCAAGGTGCGCATGATCGGCGCCGGGCAGTCGTGCGCGATCTCCAGGCGCACCGCCGGGCGATAGCCGCGCGTGACCAGTTCGTCGCGCAAGGCCAACGCCAGGTTCTCGACTTCTTCCTCGTCCACCACCAGTTCGGAGTTGCGGGTGACGCGGAACTGATACGAGCCCTTGACCTGCATGCCCGGGAACAGCTCGTCGACGAACTCGGACAGCACCGAGGACAGGAACACGAAGCTCTGCGCGCCCTCCGGCGACAGGCTCGCCGGCAGCTGGATGATGCGCGGTAACGACCGCGGCGCACGCACGATGGCCAGATGACCGGCGCGCCCGAATGCGTCCTGGCCCTCCAGCACCACCACGATGTTCAAGGTCTTGTTGAGGATCTTGGGAAACGGATGCGCCGGGTCCAGACCCAGCGGCGACAGCACCGGCATGATCTCGTTGCGGAAATAGGCCCGTAGCCAGCGTTTCTGACGCGAATTCCAGGTCGAGCGCCCAAGTACCGCCACGCCGGCCGTCTCCATCGCCGGGCGCAGCACCTCGTTCCACACGTGGTACTGCTGCTCGACCAATTTGGCCGCGCGGTCGTGCACCGCGTTGAGGATGGCCGTCGGGCTTAACCCGTCCGGTGCCGGCGGCAGGCCGAATTCCTGCGCATGCCGCACGGTGGCCGCGCGGATTTCGAAGAACTCATCCAGATTGGTGCAGGAAATGCACAGGAAGCGCAGCCGTTCCAGCAACGGCACCTGGTCGTCCATCGCCTGTGCCAGCACCCGGAAGTTGAAGTCCAGCTGCGACAGTTCCCGGTTGATGTACAGCGACGGATCGCGCAGCGGATCGGTGGCGACGTCTTCGGAAGGGGTGATGTCGTGCAAGTGTTTGGCGTGGCCCATGGAATCGGTCATCAAGACGGAGATGGTGTGCGGCGTGACAGCGCGCCGGTCGCAGCGCAGGCAATGCAGCGCGTCCGGCGCGCGGGCATCGCACCGCGTTGCGGCGCGCACCCCCTACATATCACGCCGAACGTGACAGTGGCAGGGACTGATCGCGCTGTACGACGCGCGCAGCGACAAAATGACATGAGAATTCGCTGCCGCGTCCGACTTCGCTTTCGATTTCCAGGCGCGCCTGGTGCAGTCCCAGGATGTGCTTGACGATCGACAGCCCCAGCCCGGTGCCGCCGCTCTCGCGCGAGCGGCTGCTGGACACGCGATAGAAGCGCTCGGTGATGCGTGGCAGGTGCGAGGCGGGAATGCCGTAGCCGGTGTCGCGTACCGCCAGGGCTGCGCCATCGCCCTCGCGCACGAAGCGGATCGTCACCGTGCCACCGCCGGGCGTGTAGCGCACCGCATTGGTGACCAGGTTGGAGAAGGCGCTATGCAGTTCCTTGTTGGAGCCGAGCAGGTCCACGCCGGCCTCGTCCAGCACGTTTACCGTGTGGCGACCCTGGCTGTGCGCTTCGGCCTCGCGACGCAGGGTCGACAGCATCGGCGCCATCGCCACGTGCTCCTCGCCGAGTTCTTCCTGCGATTCCAGCCGCGACAGCGTCAGCAGGTCCTCGACCAGCTGCGCCATGCGCTGCGACTGCTTGCGCATCTCGGCCAGCATCGGGCCGGCATCGGGAAAGTCTTCCGGGTCGAGCATGTCCAGGTAGCCATGCACCACCGTCAATGGCGTACGCAGTTCGTGCGAGACGTTGGCCACGAAGTCGCGGCGCACCTGCTCCAGCCGCAGCAGCTTGCTGACATCGCGCGCCACCAGCAGCCAGTAATCGTCGGAGTAGGGAATCAGGCGCAGGTTCAGGCGCAGGTCCGGATCCACCGGCGAGGCGGCGTCGAGCATGGGTTCGGCGTTGCGGCCGGCCGCCAGCCAGTGCGCCAGCGGCAACGGCTGCAGCCGCTCCACCACCGACACGCCCATGTCGCCCGGATGATGCAGGCCGAGCAGCCCGCCCGCGGCCCGGTTGAACCACTGCACGCGCTGGCTGTTGCGATCCACCACCACCACCGCATCCGGCAGCGCCTGTGCGGCGGCGCGATAAGTTCGCAGCATTTCGATCAGGCGACGCTTGCGCCCGCGCATCTCGGCCTGGCTGCGATACAGCAGGCGGTCCAGTTCGTTCCAGGCCCCGATCCCGGCGGCGGGTTCGGCGCGCTGCCGGGCGGTCAGGCGACGCAGCACCTGGCGCAGCCGCCAGTAATGCCAGGCCAGCACGCCCAGGGCGGTCAGCGTCAGCGCCATCCACACATGCTCGATCAGCACGCCGACCAGCACGGCAGCGCCCAGCAACAGCGCGAGGGTGCCGAGCGTCTTGAGCCAGGCGGAACGGATATGTCGAGGCATGGAAGGCGTTACCACCGGGCGTCAGATGGGCGTGCGAGCCGGCCGGCCTGCGTGGCCGGCCGGCTGTGCGGCAACCACTAGGTTGCCGAAGAGAAACGGTAGCCCGAGCCACGCACGGTCTGCACCATGTTTTCCAGGCCGAACGGTTCCAGCGTCTTGCGCAGGCGGCGGATATGCACGTCGATGGTGCGCTCTTCCACGTACACGCTGCCGCCCCAGACATGGTCCAGCAGCTGGGTGCGCGTGTACACGCGCTCGGGATGTGTCATGAAAAAGTGCAGCAGGCGGTATTCGGTCGGGCCGATCGGCACCGGCGCGTCGCCGGCAAACACCCGGTGCGCGGCGCCGTCGATGCGCAGGCGGCCCACCGACACGCTGCCGTCTTCGTCGTCCTCGCGGGTGCGCCGCATCACCGCACGGATGCGCGCCAGCAACTCGCGCGCCGAGAACGGCTTGACCACGTAATCGTCGACCCCGGCTTCCAGGCCACCGACGCGGTCGTTCTCTTCGCCGCGCGCGGTCAGCATGATGATCGGAATCTCGCGGGTCAGCTGTTCCTTGCGCCAGCGCCGCGCCAGATCCAGCCCGCTGGTGCCCGGCAGCATCCAGTCCAGCAGGATCAGGTCCGGCACACGGTCGGCAATGGCGGTCTGCGCCTCGCGGGCATCGCCGGCATGGATGGGTTCGAACTCGCCTTTGCGCAGCGCGAACGCCACCATGTCGCGAATCGCGGGTTCGTCATCGACGATCAGAATGCGTTTTTGCACGCGGGGCTTACCGTCTGGCTTTGGTGATCGCCAGTAGACTACGGTTTTGTGACTCTAATGTGACATGCGCGGTGACCAGGCCCTCGGCGACAGCGGCTTGCACCGGGGGCCGGCGCAGTGCGGGACGTCTAGGCACACGCCGGGATGACCGTTGCGCCAACCGTCACAAGCGCTAGCGGGTCGACAGATCCGGGTCGCGAATCCCTTGCCGGCGCAGTTCCAGCACGCTCGGGGTGATCGCCGCGATGCGCGCATCCACCCGAGCCCGTGTCACATAGTCGAGATCTTTCTTCTTCAGCGCTTCCAGCTGGATCAGCGCCTGTTCCGGGCGTCCGTTCAGATACGCAGATTCGGCATAGGCCTCGCTGGCGCGCAGATGGTCGCCGGACAGCTCGCAGGCGCGTGCGTAGGTCTGTTGCAATAAGGCATCCTCGCTACTGCGATGCAGCAGCGGTTCCAGCACCTGACGCGCGCGCTGGCCGGACTCCTTGCTGGCCTGCTCGTTGAGCGCGCCGGCGTAGGTCAGCGCCACCGCGCGGTTGTTCGGCAGTTGCTTGAGCAGCGCGTCGAAGCGGGCATTGGCCACCTCGCGCTGGCCCACCCGCGCCTGCGCCTCGCTCAGGCCCAGCGTCAGCCATAAATTATCCGGGTGCGCCTCCAGCAGGCTGGTCAGTTCGGCCACCGGTTCGCTCGGCCGGCCGCCGCTATTGCGCAGGCGCGCCAGCGCCAGGCCGTAGCGCTGGGCATCGGTCAGGCCATGCTTGTTGCTGCGACGCAGGGTCTCGTATTCGCGGATGGCCGCATCCGGCGTGGTCGCACTGAGTACGCGCAGGCGCTCCTTGGCCCAGTCGAAGTTCTGCTGGTCGTCGCCGCGGCTCAGTGCATCCACCGGCAGCCGCAGCGCATAGGGAAGGATCGCGTTGCCGTTGCGGCTCAGCGGCTCGGACAGCGACGGGTCGGCCGGGTCCACCCGTTCCTGGCGCGTTCCGCCCGGTACCGAGGTGGTCAGCACCACGGTGTTCTTCTTCATCTGTTCGGCGCGCGCCTTGGCCTCGCTGATGCGCGTGACCGTGACCGGGTGGGTCTGCAGGAAGTCGGGCGCGCTGTAGCCGCCCTCGTTGGCGCGCATTGCCACCGACATGCGTTCGAAGAAGCCGGCCATTGCATCCACGTCGTAGCCGCTGCGCACCAGCGTGCGGATACCCAGCCGGTCGGCCTCCGATTCGTTGGAGCGGGTGTAGTCGATCTGGCGTTGCTGCATCAGCCCCATCGCGCTGGTGATGCCGGCCATGGTGGCATCGCCCTTGGAATTGCCGCCGGCCTGCTGCGCGGCGACCACCGCTGCCAGCATGCCCAGCAGGATCGGGATCTGGTCGCGCTGGGCCCGCTCCACCCCACGCAGCACGTGCTGCTGGGTGACGTGGGCGATTTCGTGCGACAGCACCGCGGCCACTTCGTCCTCGCGCTCGGCGGTCAACACCAGCCCCGCATTGACCGCGATATAGCCGCCCAGCGTGGCGAAGGCGTTGATCTGGCGGTCGCGCAGCATGAAGAACGTAAACGGCTGCTGCGGCTGGTCGCTGTTGGCGCCAAGCCGGGTCCCCATGGTCTGCAGCCAGTCGGTGATCAGCGGGTCGTCCAGCACGTAGTCGTAGTTGCGCAACTCGGCCAGCATCATCTTGCCGTACTCGGCCTGGCGCGCCGGGGTCAGCAGCTCGCCGGCGGACGAGCCGATGTCGGGCAGGCGGTTTTCCTGCGCGGGTGCCACGCCCATGGCAACGGCCAGCGTGAGGGCAGTGGCGAGCGGTAGCAGGCGCAAGTGGAACTCCCAGGTAATGCGCGGAGCATGCGGGCAGCACGGCGCGATGGCGTGAATCATCGGTTAATCCACAGTGTTGCGGTGACGACATGGAAATTCCAGTCGCCCGGTACCATTGTCAGACCTCAGACCAACCGCGGAGTTTCCCGTGAGCCAAGACCCCAATGTGCAGGATGCGGCCGCCGGCCCGCAGATCACCCTGTATTCCTCTGCGATCTGCCCGTACTGCGTGGCGGCCAAGAACTTCCTCAAGAGCAAGGGCCGGACCTGGACCGAGGTGCGCATCGACCTGGACCCGGCCGAGCGCAACAAGATGGTCGCGCTGGCCAAGCGCACCAGCGTGCCGCAGATCTTCGTCGGCGACGTCCATGTGGGCGGCTACGACGACATGATGGCCATGCACCGGGCCGGCAAGCTCGAACCGTTGCTGGCCGGCACTGCAGGCGGCCAGGCATGAGTGAGCATGACGGCGGCAGCGACGACCGTCTGCGCGAGTTCACCGCATTTCGCCAGCGCATGAACCAGCGCATCCTGGCCGAGCCCAACCAGGTGGTGCGCCGGTTCTTTGCGCTGGACACCCAGACTTACCAGGCCGGCGCGCTGGACGTGAAGACCAAGGAGCTGCTCGGTCTGGTCGCCTCGATGGTGCTGCGCTGCGACGACTGCATCAGCTACCACGTCGCCCAGTGCAAGGAAGCCGGCGTGACCCGCGAAGAGTTCTTCGAGACCTTCTCGGTCGGCCTGGTGGTTGGCGGCTCCATCGTCATCCCGCATCTGCGTCGCGCGGTGGATTTCCTCGACCAGCTCGAGGGCGGCGCCCAGGCACCGGCGCAGCACGCGCACGATTGATGTGTCGAGCGGGAGTCGGGAGTGGTGATTCGGGATTCGTAAAAGCGGGCGCGCGCGTGCTGCCCTAGTCGGCGGCACAGACTTTGTGCGCTCTGGTTGTCCGGTGCCGGCCGTAGGCTAGGGCGGTGCGTCCAGAGCGCCTCCACACGCTGGACCCTGGTGCGCCTGGAGGCTGCGGGCGCGCACTGCGGTTGTCTGATGCCACTGACTGCACCGGGTTTCCGCAGCAGTCATCCGGGCCGCTCTTAGACCAAGGTCGGTTTGGGCGCCTTCACCGGCATCGGGCATAATTGCCTGTGAAACCTCCTTGCGCCGCTCTGCCGGGTATTGCGGCTGGCGCTCCCCCCTTCAAGTTCGGAAACCCAACGTTATGACGCAGACAATCACGGTCATCCGCGGCGACGGTATTGGCCCGGAGATCATGGATGCCACGCTGTTCGTGCTCGACGCGCTGCAGGCTGGCCTGACCTACGAGTACGCCGACGCTGGCCTGGTCGCGCTGGAAAAGCACGGCGATCTGCTGCCCGAGTCCACCCTGGCCTCGATCACCAAGAACAAGGTGGCCCTGAAGAGCCCGCTGACCACGCCGGTCGGCGAGGGCTTCAGCTCGATCAACGTGGCCATGCGTCGCAAGTTCGACCTGTATGCCAACGTGCGTCCGGCCAAGTCGTTCCCCAACACCAAGTCGCGTTTCGCCGATGGCGTGGACCTGATCACGGTGCGCGAGAACACCGAGGGTGCCTACCTGAGCGAGGGCCAGACCGTATCCGAGGATGGCGAGACCGCGTTCTCCGGCGCCCGCGTCACCCGCAAGGGCTCAGAGCGCATCGTGCGCTACGCCTTCGACCTGGCGCGCGCCACCGGTCGCAAGAAGGTCACCGCGGTGCACAAGGCCAACATCATCAAGTCGACCTCGGGCCTGTTCCTGAAGGTGGCACGCGACGTGGCCGCGCAGTACCCGGAAATCGAGTTCCAGGAAATGATCGTCGACAACACCTGCATGCAGCTGGTGATGCGTCCGGAACAGTTCGACATCATCGTGACCACCAACCTGTTCGGCGACATCATCTCCGACCTGTGTGCCGGCCTGGTCGGCGGCCTGGGCCTGGCCCCGGGCGCCAACATCGGTGTGGACGCGGCGATCTTCGAGGCCGTGCACGGCTCGGCGCCGGACATCGCAGGGCAGGGCAAGGCCAACCCGTGCGCACTGCTGCTGGGTGCCGCGCAGATGCTGGACCACATCGGTCAGCCGCAGAACGCCGAGCGCCTGCGCGAAGCGATCGTGGCCACCCTGGAAGCCAAGGATGCGCTGACCCCCGACCTGGGCGGCACCGGCAACACCATGGGCTTCGCCAAGGCCATCGCCAGCCGCCTCTGAGCGCGCCGGTAGGTCGCACAAGAGAAAGGGCGCCGACGGCGCCCTTTCTTTTTGCTGGAAGCGGGTTGCTTGAAGCCAGTGTCACGCCATCAGGCGAAGGGGTCGCTGTTGCGATTCCCCACTTCCGATTCCCGATTTTCCACTCAGTTACGCGACTGCAGCTTCGACAGCAAGCGCAGGAACTCGATGTACAGCCACACCAGCGTGACCATCAGGCCGAACGCGCCGTACCACTCCATGTGCTTGGGCGCGCCGTGTTCGACGCCGCTTTCGATGAAGTCGAAGTCCAGCACCAGGTTCAGCGCGGCCACCACGACCACGAACAGGCTGAAGCCGATCCCGATCAGGCCAGAGTCGTGGATGAAGGGAATGCGCACGCCGAAAAAGCCCAGCACGATGGTCGCCAGATACACCAGCGCAATGCCGCCGGTAGCCGCCACCACGCCCAGCTTGAAGTTCTCGGTGGCCTTGATCATGCCGCTGCGGTAGGCGAACAGCAGCGCGAACATGGTGCCGAAGGTCAGCAACACCGCCTGGAACACGATGCCGTTGAAACGCGCCTCGTACACCGCCGAGATCGAACCCAGGAAGAAGCCTTCCACCAGCGCATACAGCGGCGCGGTGAC
Organism: Xanthomonas sp. BRIP62418; assembly: GCF_003993495.1. Lineage (NCBI taxonomy): Bacteria > Pseudomonadati > Pseudomonadota > Gammaproteobacteria > Lysobacterales > Lysobacteraceae > Xanthomonas > Xanthomonas sp. BRIP62418. Next base: position 184,316 of record NZ_QEZG01000049.1, on the reverse strand, counting down.
CGGGGCCCAGGTCGGCTTGAAGCTGGTCGCCAGTGCGAATACCAGTCCGCCGATCGCGCCGGCGATCATGTACAGGCGTGCTGCCGGTAGCGGCATGCCATCGGCGCCGATCGATTGCGACCAGGCGAAGGCGGCAGTGAGTACCGCCATCAGCAATAGCAGGCCGGTCTTGTTGACGGTACCGTTGAGGGTCATCGCCTGACCGTCGCGCGTGACCACCGCGCCGGAGCCCAGGTCGAGGAAGGTGGATTCCCGAAGGGCGGGATTGCCGCTACGCATGCGTATTCTCCATGAATGTAGGTGCCTGCCGACTTGGCGAGCAATGGGTGTGAGGATACCGGATCGTCCAATTTACACAGAGTGATTGACAGCAAGGCCAATCATTCCCAAAATAGCCGACCTTTCCAGCCTTCGGGATTGAAAGGTCCCGCCGGGGTATAGCGCAGTCTGGTAGCGCGCCTGCTTTGGGAGCAGGATGTCGGGGGTTCGAATCCCTCTACCCCGACCATTCCGAGCTCTTGACGGCGTGGGAATGCGAAGTTCGGTCCGGGCGCCCGTAGCTCAACCGGATAGAGCACCGGCCTTCTAAGCCGGCGGTTACAGGTTCGAGTCCTGTCGGGCGCGCCATCGGCGGTGCGGTAGGAAGTAGGTTTCAGTGGTGGCTGTAGCTCAGCTGGTTAGAGTACTGGATTGTGATTCCAGATGTCGGGGGTTCGAGTCCCCTCAGCCACCCCACTGATTGCAGGAAAGTTGGACCCGATGCGTCGCGGGTGTTGCAACGAGGCAAAAACGCGCATACAATGTGCGACCAGTTTCAGGGCCGTTAGCTCAGTTGGTAGAGCAGTTGACTCTTAATCAATAGGTCCAAGGTTCGAATCCTTGACGGCCCACCAAACAAAAGCACTTAGGCAGCAGCCTAGGTGCTTTTCTTTTTGTGCTGCGGAAAGCGATGGTGCAGGGATTGGCTGCAGCGTCGTCGTCGTCTCGGTCGGTGGCCGCGCAACCACAGTGACCCTACCGACTCGGTGCGATGGATTGCCTGCGTCAGGTGCGCAATCGCCATCGACGGCCGTCCCCGCCCGGATGAACGCACGCGAATGAGGACTGATGTGTCTGGAGTAATGCGGCATTCCATCCTGGGCCAGATCGGCGTCTTCGCGATCGTCGGTCCCCCGCTGGGTGGGCTGCTGGGCCTGGTGCGGTGGAGCCGGCTCGATCTGCAGACCGTGTTGACGATCGTCGCCTGGTCGTATGCGCTGGTGCTGCCGGTGATTGCCTGTGCTGCCGCGGGATGGCTATGCGCGCGCACATGCGCCTGGCGGTACCGCGGGCGCCGGCCCAACCCCTTGGTCCACATCGGCATCGGTGCCTCGAGCGGTCTGCTCTCGGCCGGGGTGATGGTGCTGCTGCTGGCGATCATCGGCGGCTGGTCGTGGCTGTCCGATCGCGCGGTGATGCTGACGCTGCTGCAGTGTGGGCTGGCGGCAGGCAGTGCCTGCGCCGCGATCGTCTGGCTGATGTGGTCGCGCCTGACAGTGTCTCCCCGGGCCGGGGGATAGGCCGCCAGCGCTCCCCAGGATGCGCAGGAAGACGTTCCCTGTTGCGTCGGACGGCGCTGCAATGCGCAAGGCAGCTGCAGACAACGGCAGTCGTGGTCGCCTTACGGCAATGCAGCGGGCGCGGGCGGCTGGCTTTGCTGCATGCGCGGAAATGCCAGCGTAAAACACGCGCCCTGGCCGGGCGCCGAGGTCACTTCGACAAAGCCGCCCGCCTGGCAGACCGCGCTGTACACCTGCGCCAGCCCCAGGCCCGCGCCTTTGTCGGCATCCTTGGTGGTGAAATACGCTTCGAACAGATGCGCCTGCACGTGTGCATCCATGCCATGCCCGTTGTCGGCCACGGCAATGGTGACGTAGTGCCCGGCCGGCCTGGCCAGGTTGGCCTGTTCCTCGGCGACCACGGTGTCGCCGGTCTCCACGCGGATGACGTCGCCCCGTCGGCAGGCATCGCGGGAGTTGATCACCAGGTTCAAGATGGCGCGTTCCACCGTGTGGCGATCGACCATGGCGCAGCATCCGCCTTCGGCGGTGCGCAGCTGCAGTTGCAGGTCTGCGCCGATCACCTGTTCGAGCAGGGGGCCGAGCTGTTCGGTCAGGGCGGCCAGATCCACCGATTCCGGGCTATACGGATACTGCCGGGAAAAGCCGACCAGACGCTGGGCCATGACCGAGCCATGTTGAAGCGCCGCATCGGCCACGCCCAACAGCTTGGCGTCGTGCGCGTCGATCCTGGCGCGCCGTACCACCAGGTCGATGGCCGAGGTGGCCGCCTGCAGGACGTTGTTCAAATCGTGCACGACGCCGGCCAGCAGCTGTCCCACCGCTTCGCCTTTTTGCGCCTGCTCGGAAATCTTTTCGGCAGCGCCTTGCGCGGCGCGCGCGATGTCCAGATCGCCTTCGATGCGCTCTTGCAGGTCGCGCAGGCTGTGCAGCTCGGTCGACAGCGAATGTTCGCGCGCGCGTGCCAGCCGCAGCGCGCCGTTGGAGAACGCGCGCTCTGCCGCCAGGGTCGAATCCAGCGTGCGGAAGGCGATCTCCAGCGCTCGGCGGTCGGAGATGTTCTTGCTCACGGCCAGGATCGCTTCGACCTTGCCAAGCGCATCGAACAGCGGGCTGGTGACGACCTGCCAGATCTGGCGCACGCCGGCGAAGTTCACGCTGGCAGCTTCGAATTCCTGGATCGAACCGGCGCGGGAGCCGGCGATCGCCGCGTCCACCAGCTCGGCCGCTTCCGGTGGCCACAGCTCGCGCCATGGCCGCGCGATCAGCTGATCCTGGTGGCTGGCACCCAATTCGGTCAGGCCATTGACGTTGATCGCGGTAATCCGCCCGTCGAGGTCGATCTCCTTAATGCAATCGCGGGACAGCGCCACGATTTGCCGATACCGATCTCTCATCGCGATGACTGCCTCTCAGGTGTTAACGGAATTTTAGCTAATCTCAGCTTTACCCAACGCTAGCGGAGCAAACCAGGGGCGCGCGCAGGTGATGCCTCGCATAATGAATGCGTTTACCGTCGGCGCGCCGGGTGGGGCATCGGCAGGGGTCAGTTTGCCCGCACCGGCAGGCGGCATCCATTCGCGGCCAGTGGGCGGCATCATTACGCCCGCGATGCTTTTTCTTTGCCGGCATCCCTGCAACAATGGCTGGGCAACTGCAGCATCGCGAAAGTGGCGGAATTGGTAGACGCACCAGATTTAGGTTCTGACGCCGCAAGGCGTGGGGGTTCGAGTCCCCCCTTTCGCACCATGCAGTGCGGCCGTGTGTCGTCCGGCCGCTTTCAGCCATAGGCCTGGCGCCTCTGCCTTGCGCGCTGCGGTGACGCGTATTCCGCTGGCAGCGGCCGCCATTATCGGCGAAACTACAAGGCTCGGCGGCTTTCTCGCCATCCGTCAACCCGCATCTTCCATCTCGTGCCGACGCTTGTGCAGTCGGTGGCAGGAGTCAACATGCAAGCATCGATCGAATCCACCGGCAATCTGGAACGCCGCCTGACCTTCACCCTGCCGCAGGAGCGCCTGGAGACGCACGTCGGTGGCCGCCTGCGCGAACTCGCGCGCACCACGCGCATCAAGGGTTTCCGCCCGGGCAAGGTGCCCACCAAGGTCATCGAGCAGCGCTTCGGTCAGCAGGTGCGTGCCGAGGCGATGGAAGGCCTGCTGCGTGAGACCTTCGACTCGGCAGTCCGCGAGCATTCGCTGCGCCTGGCCGGCAATCCGCGCATCGATCAGGGCGAGAGCGATTTCGACTTCGTCGCCACCTTCGAAGTGGTGCCGGATTTCGGTGATATCGACGTGGCCAAGCTGTCGGTGGTGCGTCATACCGCCGAGGTGACCGATGCCGACATCGACCAGATGATCGAGAACCTGCGCCTGCAGCGCCGCACCTGGAGCCCGGTCGAGCGTGGCGCGCAGGTCGGTGATCTGGTGGCGCTGGAGACCTGGTCGCAGGCCGGCGACGAGCGTCTGCCCGCCGAAGGCGTGGAGACCGGCAGCAGCGTGCTGGGCTCGGGCGTGATGTTCGACCAGATCGAAAAGGGCCTGGAAGGTCTGGCCAAGGGCGAAGACAAGACCCTGACCATCGACTTCCCGGCCGAGTGGCGCGTGCCCCAGCTGGCCGGCAAGACCGTGCAGGTGCACGTCAAGGCGGTCGAGGTCTCCGAGCCGGTGCTGCCGGTGGTGGACAAGGAGTTCATCAAGAGCTTCGGCGTGAAGAGTGGCGATGCCGAGCAGTTCCGCGCCGACATCCGCACCAACCTGGAGCGCGAGCTCAAGGGCGCGCTGATGAACCGCCTGCGTCGCGAAGTGGGCGAGCAGCTGATCGCCGCCTATGCGCACGTGGAAATGCCGCCGCGTCTGGTCGAGAACGAAGCCCGTTCGATGCTGGCACAGCAGGTCGAGCAGGTCCGCCGCAGCGGCCGCGACCCGGGCGAGATCCCCGCCGATGCCCATCAGGGGTTCATGGATGCGGCGGCCAAGCGCGTGCTGGTCGGTCTGCTGGTGGGCGAGGTGGCCCGTCGCAACGAGCTGCGCCTGGAATCCAAGCGCGTCAGCGAAACGCTGCGTCTGATCGCCTCGACCTACGAAGAGCCGGAACAGGTCATTGAGATGTACCGCAACGACCCCCAACTGATGAGTGGACTGCAGAGCCGTGTCATGGAAGAGCAGGTGATCGACTGGATCGCCGAGCGCGCCCAGCACACCGAGCAGTCGCTGTCGTTCCAGGACGCCATTCGGGTCTAAGGTAAGCGACCGCGTGACACCAACCCGCATCCCGATGGCTGGGATGCGGATGTCAAACCCGGGCATCGGCGCACGCCGCTGCCACTACAGGAAGACTGATGAGCATTGTGACCAAAGCCCTGAACCTGGTGCCGATGGTGGTCGAACAGACCAGCCGCGGCGAGCGTGCGTATGACATCTACTCGCGTCTGCTGAAGGAGCGTCTGATCTTCCTGGTCGGTCCGATCGACGACCACATGGCCAACGTGATCGTGGCCCAGTTGCTGTTCCTGGAAGCCGACAACCCGGAAAAGGACATCAGCATCTACATCAACTCGCCAGGCGGCGTGGTCACTGCCGGCATGGCGATCTACGACACCATGCAATACATCAAGCCGGACGTGAGCACCATCTGCGTCGGCCAGGCCGCCTCGATGGGCGCGCTGCTGCTGGCATCGGGTGCGGCCGGCAAGCGCTATGCGCTGCCGAATTCGCGCGTGATGATCCACCAGCCGCTGGGTGGCTTCCAGGGCCAGGCCACCGATATCGACATCCACGCGCGCGAGATCCTGACCTTGCGTTCGCGCCTGAACGAGATCCTGGCCAAGCACACCGGCCAGTCCCTGGAGACCATTGCGCGCGACACCGAGCGCGACAACTTCAAGAGTGCGGTCGATGCGCAGGCCTATGGCCTGGTCGACCAGGTGCTGGAACGCCGTCCGGAAGAGTCGATCCAGCCGTCTTGATCGCCAGATTGCTGAAATTGCAGGAAAAACCGGCAGGGTCGGGCTGGGCGGATGTCCTCCCGACCCTGTGCTATTCTCGAAATCGAACCCCCGTGCATCGGGTGGGGTAACTGGGTAACAGAAGCATGAGCGAAGACCGCCAAGGTCGTTCCGGCGACAGCAACAAGATTCTCTACTGCTCGTTCTGCGGTAAGAGTCAGCATGAAGTCCGCAAGCTGATTGCCGGTCCCAGCGTATTCATCTGCGATGAGTGCGTGGAGCTGTGCAACGACATCATCCGCGAGGAACTCGAAGAGAAGGCGCAGTCGGCACGTTCCAGCCTGCCCAAGCCGCGCGAGATCCTCGAGGTGCTGGATCAATACGTGATCGGGCAGTTGCGCGCCAAGCGCACGCTCGCCGTGGCGGTTTACAACCACTACAAGCGTATCGAGAGCCGCAGCCGCAACGATGACGTCGAGCTGGCGAAATCCAACATCCTGCTGGTCGGCCCGACCGGTTCGGGCAAGACGCTGCTGGCCGAAACGCTGGCGCGGCTGCTCAATGTGCCGTTCACGATCGCCGATGCCACCACGCTGACCGAAGCCGGCTATGTCGGCGAGGACGTGGAAAACATCATCCAGAAGCTGCTGCAGAAGTGCGATTACGATGTCGAAAAGGCCCAGCAGGGCATTGTCTACATCGACGAAATCGACAAGATCTCGCGCAAGAGCGAAAACCCGTCGATCACCCGCGACGTGTCCGGCGAAGGCGTGCAGCAGGCGCTGTTGAAGCTGATCGAAGGCACGGTGGCCTCGGTACCGCCGCAGGGCGGCCGCAAGCATCCGCAGCAAGAATTCCTGCAGGTCGACACCAAGAACATCCTGTTCATCTGCGGCGGTGCATTCGCCGGACTGGACAAGGTGATTCAGCAGCGCTCCAACGATGCCGGCGGCATTGGCTTCGGTGCCAAGGTCAAGAGCAGCGAGCGCAAGCAGGAAGTCGGCAAGATCCTGGCCGAGGTAGAGCCGGAAGATCTGATCAAGTTCGGCCTGATTCCCGAGTTCGTCGGTCGCCTGCCGGTGGTCGCCACGCTCGAGGAACTGGACGAGCCGGCGCTGATCAAGATCCTGACCGAGCCGAAGAACGCCATCACCAAGCAGTTCAAGAAGTTGTTCGACATGGAAGGCGTGGAACTAGAGTTCCGCCCGGACGCCCTGTCTGCGATCGCCAAGAAGGCGCTCAAGCGCAAGACCGGCGCGCGTGGTCTGCGCACCATCGTCGAATCGGTGCTGCTGGACACGATGTACGAGCTTCCCTCGCAGGAAAATGTCAGCAAGGTGGTGGTGGACGAGTCGGTGATCGAGCACAAATCCGAGCCGTACCTGATCTACCAGGCGCAGCCGGCTCCGGCCAAGGCAGCGTCCGGCGATTGAGTCCCTGAGGCCGCTTCGCCGGGCCCTGGCCTCGCTCGCGGATAAAGGGTTTCCGAACGCTACTTGCAACACCTCGCCGATGGCCCCATAACGGGGCCATCGGCTTTTTTTACGCCCAAAACCCCCATTCCTGCGGAGCGCCCCATGGCCCAGTCCCAATCAGAAGTTCTCGATCTGCCGGTGTTGCCGCTACGCGACGTGGTGGTCTTTCCGCACATGGTGATTCCGCTGTTCGTCGGCCGTGACAAGTCGATGCGCGCGCTGGAAAAAGCCATGGAAGCGGACAAGCGCATCCTGCTGGTCGCGCAGAAGTCGGCCGAAACCGACGACCCGGCCGCCAGCGACCTGTATACCGTCGGCACGCTCGCGCAGGTGCTGCAGCTGCTCAAGCTGCCCGACGGCACCATCAAGGTGCTGGTCGAAGGCCTGTCGCGGGTCACTGTCGACAAGGTCGTCGAGCTGGATGGTGCGCTGCAGGGTCAGGGCATCGAAATCGAAGCCAGCGACGCGCGTGAGCCGCGCGAAGTGGAGGCCATTGCGCGTTCGCTGATGTCGCTGTTCGAGCAGTACGTCAAGACCAATCGCAAGCTGCCGCCGGAGTTGCTGCAGACCCTGGCCGGTATCGACGAGCCGGGCCGTCTGGCCGACACCATCGCCGCGCACATCGGCGTGCGCCTGGCCGACAAGCAGCGCCTGCTGGAAATCACCGAGATCGGCGAGCGGCTGGAGTTGCTGGTCGGGCTGGTGGACGGCGAAATCGACGTGCAGCAGCTGGAAAAGCGCATCCGCGGCCGCGTCAAGTCGCAGATGGAAAAGAGCCAGCGCGAGTACTACCTCAACGAGCAGATGAAGGCGATCCAGAAGGAGCTGGGCGATCTGGACGATGCGCCGGGCGAGCTGGAAGAACTGGCGCGCAAGATCGCCGAGGCGGGCATGCCCAAGCCGGTCGAGACCAAGGCCAAGGCCGAGCTCAACAAGCTCAAGCAGATGTCGCCGATGTCCGCCGAAGCGGCCGTGGTGCGCAACTATCTGGACTGGCTGCTGGGTGTGCCGTGGAAGAAGCGCACCAAGGTCCGCAAGGACCTGAAGGTCGCCGAGGACACGCTGGATGCCGACCACTATGGCCTGGACAAGGTCAAGGAGCGCATCCTCGAGTACCTGGCGGTGCAGTCGCGCGTGAAGCAGATGAAGGGGCCGATCCTGTGCCTGGTCGGGCCGCCGGGCGTGGGCAAGACCTCGCTGGGCCAGTCGATCGCCAAGGCGACCAACCGCAAGTTCGTGCGCATGAGCCTGGGCGGTATCCGCGACGAGGCCGAGATCCGTGGCCATCGCCGGACCTACGTCGGTTCGATGCCCGGCCGCCTGGTGCAGAACCTCAACAAGGTCGGCAGCAAGAACCCGCTGTTCCTGCTCGACGAGATCGACAAGATGTCGATGGATTTCCGTGGCGATCCGTCCTCGGCGCTGCTGGAGGTGCTCGATCCGGAACAGAACAACTCCTTCAACGACCACTACCTGGAAGTGGACCTGGACCTGTCGGAGGTGATGTTCGTCGCCACCTCCAACTCGCTCAATATTCCGGGGCCGTTGCTGGACCGCATGGAAGTCATCCGCATCCCCGGTTACACCGAGGATGAGAAGCTCAACATCGCCATGCGCTACCTGGTGCCCAAGCAGATCAAGGCCAACGGCCTGAAGCCGGAAGAGATCGAGATCGGCAGCGACGCGATCCAGGACATTGTGCGTTACTACACGCGCGAATCCGGTGTGCGTAACCTCGAGCGCGAAGTGGCCAAGATCTGCCGCAAGGTGGTCAAGGAAATTGCCCTTGCCGGTCCGCAGCTCGTTGCCAAGAAGGTGCCTGCCAAGAAGGGCACGCCCAAGGCGCTGGTCACGGTCAATGCGAAGAACCTCGACAAGTACCTGGGTGTGCGTCGCTTCGATTTCGGCCGTGCCGAAGAGGAAAACGAAATCGGCCTGGTGACCGGCCTGGCCTGGACCGAGGTCGGCGGTGAACTGCTGCAGGTCGAGTCCACGCTGGTGCCGGGCAAGGGCAACCTGATCCTGACCGGTCAGCTTGGCAACGTCATGAAGGAATCGGCATCGGCTGCGCTGTCGGTGGTGCGTTCGCGCGCCGAGCGCCTGGGCATCGATGTGGATTTCCTGCAGAAGCAGGACGTGCACGTGCACGTGCCCGATGGCGCGACACCGAAGGACGGCCCGAGCGCCGGTATCGCGATGGTGACCTCGCTGGTGTCGGTGTTGACCAAGGTGCCCATCCGCGCCGATGTGGCAATGACCGGCGAGATCACCTTGCGCGGTCGCGTGTCGGCCATCGGTGGCTTGAAGGAAAAGTTGCTGGCCGCGTTGCGCGGCGGCATCCGCACCGTGCTGATCCCCGACGAGAACCGCAAGGATCTTGCCGACATCCCGGCCAACGTCACGCGTGACCTGGAGATCGTGCCGGTCAAGTGGATCGACGAAGTGCTGGACCTTGCATTGGAGCGTCCGTTGGCACCGAAGAAGGCGAGCAAGGAAAAGGTCCGCAAGACCGCCTCGCGGGTTGCGGTTCGCGGCAAGTCACGCACTACTCCGGGTGCCCGCGTCAAGCACTAAAACCGCTTGTCTAAACCCAGGCGAAACAAGCCAAAACCCGCGTCGTTATTGGGTTTTGGCTTGCGTGCGGTTGGGGGCGCTGGTATAAATGCACGACTCGTGGGCGCGGCAAATTGTGATGCGTCACGCGATACCACTTGTGTCGGGTTCTTCGCTAACGGCAAGAGCGCCGATTGTCGATTCCGCGGCATCTGCCGCAAAGGGAGTTTCAAGAATGAATAAAACCGAATTGATCGATGGCGTTGCCGCTGCCGCTGACATCTCCAAGGCTGAGGCCGGCCGTGCTGTTGACGCGGTTGTGAGCGAAATCACCAAGGCGCTGAAGAAGGGCGATGCCGTCACCCTCGTTGGCTTTGGCACCTTCCAGGTCCGCGCGCGCGCTGAGCGTACCGGCCGCAATCCGAAGACCGGCGACAGCATCAAGATCGCTGCTTCGAAGAATCCTGCGTTCAAGGCTGGCAAAGCCCTGAAGGATGCAGTAAACTAATCGACTCGCTAGGGTGCTTAGCTCAGCGGTAGAGCGTCTCCCTTACACGGAGAGGGTCGGGGGTTCGAAACCCTCAGCACCCACCATTAAGCACCAGGCAACTGTTTCAAGCGCGGAGCGGTAGTTCAGCTGGTTAGAATGCTGGCCTGTCACGCCGGAGGTCGCGGGTTCGAGTCCCGTCCGCTCCGCCAGTTACACCGAAGCCCCTGAGCGATTGGGGGCTTCGTCTTCTTCACCGCATTCGCAATGCGGTTGCGGTGAAGAAGCAGAAGTCCAAGTTTAAAGCGGAGCGGTAGTTCAGCTGGTTAGAATGCTGGCCTGTCACGCCGGAGGTCGCGGGTTCGAGTCCCGTCCGCTCCGCCAGTTATACAAGGCCCCCGGCGTCATGCCGGGGGCTTTTTTTTGCGGCCATGGCGGTCATTACGCATCGAAAGCCAGGCCGAACCCGGTGCAGTGCGGGATTGGGCTGGGTGCCCGGCGTCAGGCGCGTTACACTGCGCGGCTCGCCCACAGGCCGTGATTTGCCAATGCTGCAGAAACTTCGCGACAAGACGTCAGGCTGGATCGCTACCGCCATCCTGGGGTTGCTGATGATTCCGTTCCTGTTCGTCATCGACAACAGCTACCTCGGCGGCATTGGCGCCAATAACGTGGCCAAGGTACAGGCACCACCGACATGGTGGAAATCGGCACCGTCCTGGTGGCCGGTGTCGCTGCTGTGGCAGCACCATGAAATCAGTACGCAGGATTTCCGCGCACGCTTCGAGCAGGCGCGCATGCAGGAGCGGCAGCGCCAGGGCGAGAAATTCGATCCGCGCACGTTCGAATCCCGCGAGAACAAGTTGCAGGTGCTCGACCAGCTGGTCGACGAGCAAGTCGTGCGTCTGGGTGCAGAAGATGCCGGCATCGTGATCGGCGATGCGACGGTACGCGATTACATCGCCGGCATTCAGGCGTTCCAGGTCGATGGCAAGTTCAGCCCCGACCAGTACCGCGCGGCCCTTGCGCAAGGCACGCCGCCGCGCACGCCGGCGCAGTTCGACGCACTGGTGCGCGACAGCTTGCAGCAGTCGGTGATTCCGCAGGCGATTGCCGAGTCGGGCTTTGCGACCAAGGCCGAGTTCGAGCGCCTGCTCAAGCTCATGGGCGAAACGCGTGACGTGCAACTGGCGATGCTGCCGCCGCCGGCCGCCGATACCGCCCCGGTCAGCGATGCGCAGATCAAGCAGTGGTACGACGGGCATACCCAGGATTTCCGTCAGCCGGAGACGGTGACGATCGAGTATGTGGAGCTCGATGCCGCCAAGTTGCCGCCGGCAACCGCCGCTGACGAGGCGACGCTGCGCAAGCGCTACGATGAAGAGAAGGCACGCTTTGTGGAGCCGGATCAGCGTCTGGCATCGCACATCCTGATCAGCGCCGGCAGCGATCCCGCCGCGCAGAAGGCCGCTGAGGAAAAGGCGGCCAAGTTGGCCGCACAAGCCAAGCAGCCGGGTGCCGATTTCGCCGCGTTGGCCAAGGCCAACTCGCAGGACCCCGGTTCCAAGGGTGCCGGTGGCGACCTGGGATGGGTCGAGAAGGGCACGATGGTCAAGCCGTTCGAAGATGCCTTGTTCGCGATGAAGGCTGGCGAGGTGGTCGGCCCGATCAAGAGCGAGTTCGGCTACCACGTGATCCAGTTGCGCGAGGTCAAGGGCGGCCAGGGCAAGTCGTTCGAGCAGGTGCGCGACCAGCTCGCCGCCGAGCAGCTCAAGGCCGATGCCGACAAGGCGTTTGCGGATGTGAGCGGCAAGCTGGTGGATCAGGTCTACAAGAATCCCACCGCGCTGGAGCCTGCAGCCAAGCAGGTCGGTCTGCCGGTGCAGACGCTGGGGCCGTTCTCGCGCGCCGATGCCAGCGGAATCGCGGCCAACCCGGCGGTGCTGCGCGCGGCATTTTCCGAGACACTGGTACAGGACGGCACGGTGAGTGATCCGATCACCATCGCGCCGAACCACAGCGTGGTGTTGCGCGTGACCAACCACACCGCCGAGGCGGCCTTGCCGCTGGACAAGGTGCGCGACAAGGTGATCGCGGCGGTCCATGCGGACCGCACCGAAAAGGCGGCCGCGGCGGCTGCCGATGCCTTGCTGGCACGGGTGCAGAAAGGCGAGACCCTGCAGGCGCTGGCCGCGAGCGAAAAGTTGCAGGTGCAGCCGATCCCGGGCTTGCCGCGCACCGCGCCGATTCCGACGCCGGCGGCAAACCGCGCAATCTTCAGCGCGCCGCGTCCGAGCGAAGGCAAGCCGTCGGTGGGCAAGGTGGAACTGGATGGCGGGCGCTTTGCGGTCTTCGTCATCAGCAAGGCGACTCCGGGCGATCTGAAGCAGATGCCGGCCGAGCAGCAGACCATGCTGCGCGAGCAGCTGAGCCAGATCGACGGCAACAACGCGGCGCAGGCCTACGTCAAGGAAATGCGCAAGCGCTACAAGATCCAGATCGAAGAGGCGCAGCTGTAACAGCTGCTCTTGGACTGGAGGAGAAAGAGCCCGGGTGACCGGGCTTTTTCTTTGGCCGATGCCGCGGGCCGCCGCCCGCTTTCCCTGCGGGGTGCTGCGTCATCCGGCTGCCGGCGTGACTGCGAGGCCGTGGTCGCATGGAGCCGGGCGGCGGGCGCATGGCGGCAACCGAGCTCAGGTGCTGCGCAGCGTTACCGGTTGGCTGCATGTCTGCCGGACGTGCGCGCTGGCCAGGTCGGGACTGCGGGTGGCAGCCGCGACGACGTGCGTGATTCAGTGTGCTGATCTGCCAGACCAGGAAGTGCCGGGGGTCGGTTTGCGCAGTTGGCGCCGTGGCGGAAGACTACCTGCGTGGGGTTGGTAACTGGCACTGCAGACGCGCAATCAACGGCTATCTGGGCTTGCAGCGATGACGGAGCAGTCGGGAGCATGCCGGCTCTCGATCCCGTCCGGGTTTTCTATTCCGCTAGGCTTCGCTGCAGCCACGCAAGCGACGGGCAAATGTCAGAGGCTCGGTTCGCATCCGACCTCCGTCTGCGCAGCGCGGCATGCGTCTTCCGCGTGCGCAATGTCGAATGCAGCGGCGTCGCTGGAGGAGTAGCCGTCAGCGGCGCGGGAGGTCAGCGGCGCGGGAGGCAGGCCGCGCGCGTCAGCGTGCGTCGTCGAACGACAACACCATGCCGGGCTTCAGCACGGCGCGCTTGTCCAGGCCATTGCTGGTGAGCAGGGTGGTGACGGTGACGCCGTAGCGACGCGCGATGGCCCAGGCGGATTCGCCATTGCGCACCGTATGCGTGGTGCGCGCTTGCGGCCTGGATGCCTTCGTCGCTGCGGTGGCAACGACCGTGGGAGCGTCAGCGCTGTGGTCGGCAAGGCTGTCCGTTTCGGCGGATGCGACCACAGTACCTGTCGCGCCCGGCTGTGCGGGTGCGATCGGGGCGAGCACGTGCACGCCGCGCGGTGCGGCGCGCGCGCTGGCCAGCGCCGGATTCAGGCGGGCCAGCAGTTGCGGCTCGATGGCACGTTGTCCCGCAAAGGCGTTGAGGCTGGTGCCGGCCGGCAACGCGTGTTCGGTGAGTACCGGCACCGGACGGTCGAGCGAGCTCAGCAGATTGCCTTGCTGCTGTGCATGGTCGAGCACACAGGCGAGTGCGTGCAGCTTTTCCACATATTCATAGGTGACCTTGGACATGCCGGGCAACTCGGACGGGCGGGCATTCTGCGCGTTCATGCCGGCACTGCGCATGGCCTGCAGCACGCGATACTCGCCGGCGTTGTAGGCCATCAGGGCCAGGCGCCAATCGCCACCGAACATGCCATACAGCGTCTTGAGATAGCGCACCGCCGCCGTGGTGGAGTCCACTGCCGAGAGGCGACCGTCGTACTGCGCGCCGACCGGGACATGATGGTTGCGGGCAGTGGTGGCGATGAACTGCCAGAGGCCGGCCGGGCCGCTGCCGTTGCGCGCTCCCGGGCGATAACCGCTTTCGACGAACGGAATCAGCGCAAATTCGGTCGGCATGTCCGCTTCGCGCAGTTCATCGACCACGTAGCCGAACAGCGGCAACACATCCTGCGCATCGTCGGCCAGACGGGCCGGCGCACGCGAGAAGTGTTGTTCCCAGCGCGTATCGCTATGCGCGCTGTCGCAGCCAGGGTCGGCGCGGCCGTCCAGAAACGAGGAAAAGATCTCCCGGCCATTGCGCACCTCGGGTGCGACGGTCTGGGTGATCGAGCTCTGTGCGGGGGTGAGGCGGCTTGCGTCGTTGGACGATGCGGCTGCAGGTGCTATGACCGCCGATGCGGCCAGCACTGCCAGAAGCAGGCGCCTCATGCGCGAAATTCGTCTTTCCAGCGCCGAAGTTCGGCGAAAACGTCAATTTCAGAGGAAAGTGCTCCGGCTGCACGCGATGCTACTGCGGCACGGATTTCAGGACTGCTGGTGCGTAGGAAAGGATTGGTGGCCAGTTCACTCTTGAGCGAAATCGGCAGGGTAGGACGGGCTGCTTGACGCATGGCCTGGGCTTCCTGTTGACGGCGCTGCAAGGCAGCGTTGGTGGGATCGACGTGCAGCGCAAAGGTCGCGTTGGCCAACGTGTATTCGTGGCCGCAACACACAAGCGTTTCGCCGGGCAGGGAGGCCAGGCGCTGTAACGCGTCGAACATCTGAGGAGCGGTACCTTCGAACATCCGCCCACAGCCTAGGCTGAACAGGGTATCACCGCTGAACAGATGGCGGTCGGTGACGAAGGCGATGTGGCTGCGGGTATGGCCCGGCACGTCCAGCACATCGAAATGGGTGCCAAGCAGGCTCAAGCGCTCGCCCTGGCCCACGCGGCGGGCCTCTGCGGGGATGCGTTCGTCAGCCGGGCCGTACAGTGCAAGGTCCGGCCAACGCTGCTGCAGCGCTGCCACGCCGCCGATGTGGTCGGCATGGTGGTGGGTCAACAGGACTGCGCTGGGACGGAAGCCGTCGCGCTCTGCGGCGGCGAACACCG
Source organism: Xanthomonas sp. BRIP62418 (assembly GCF_003993495.1). NCBI lineage: Bacteria > Pseudomonadati > Pseudomonadota > Gammaproteobacteria > Lysobacterales > Lysobacteraceae > Xanthomonas > Xanthomonas sp. BRIP62418. Next base: position 169,279 of record NZ_QEZG01000049.1, on the reverse strand, counting down.
GCTCGGCCTGGCCGGGATCGACGATGACCGCGCGGCCATCGGTGGCGACCAGCGCCCAGATGTAGTTGTCGTCGAATGCGGGCAGGGCGGTCAGTCGCATAGAATTGGGACCATGCCTGTCACGCCATTCTCCCGTCAAGCTGGCGTCTCATCCTGGTTTGAAACAGGTGCAGGGCGCAGCCTGCTCCAGCTGGAGCGCCGATTGGCGCTTGCAGCGCTGCAGACGCGCCCGTCGCAGCCCTGGCTGTGGCTGACGCCGACCACCGAGTTGCCGCCGCGCGAGGTCCTGCAGGGACGCGGGCTGCGGCTGTCTCGCAGCGCTGGCCGCTTTGTCGGCGACGCATGTTGCGCCATGCCGTTTCCGTTGCCGACCGAAAGCCTGCAGGCCATCGTGGTGCAGCATGCGGTGGTGGGCGGCGCGGCGGACTTCCTGGCCGAATGCGAGCGGTTGCTGATGCCGGGCGGGCGGCTATGGCTGTTCGCGCTCAATCCGCTGAGCCCGTACCGCTTTCGCTGGGCACGGCGTGGTCCGGTGGCGTTGCGGCCGGATCGCTGGCGGTTGCTGGCGCAGCGTGCGGGCTTGCAATGCGTGCAGACCGAGCGCTATCTGGGACCGATCTGGCGCACCGGGCGTGGCGCGGCCGACATCGATGGCGCACCCTGGCGCGCGGTGTATCTACTCGAAGTGGAAAAGCGCGCCGCAGCGTCGATCGGGCCGACCCCGATCGCGATGCCCTCGCGCTGGCCGCAGCCCGTGGCCACGATCTGACTACCGACCACTTTCCAAACACCAGAACCTGATGAAATCCATTGAAGTGCATACCGACGGCTCCTGCCTCGGCAATCCCGGGCCGGGCGGTTGGGCGGCCTTGTTGCGTTACAACGGCCGCGAGAAGGAACTGTCCGGCGGCGAAGCCACCTCCACCAACAACCGCATGGAATTGATGGCGGCGATCATGGCGCTGGAAACGCTCACCGAGCCGTGCCAGATCGTGCTGCATACCGACTCGCAGTACGTACGCCAGGGCATTACCGAGTGGATGTCCGGCTGGGTGCGCCGCGGCTGGAAGACGGCCGGCGGCGACCCGGTCAAGAACCGTGAACTGTGGGAGCGGCTGCATGCGGCCACGCAACGTCACCGCATCGATTGGCGCTGGGTGAAAGGCCACAATGGCGACCCGGACAACGAGCGCGTCGACGTGCTCGCCCGCAATCAGGCCATCGCCCAGCGCGGTGGCAGCGCAACCGCGTAAGCAAGAGGATTCATGCGTCAGATCATTCTCGATACCGAAACCACCGGCCTGGAATGGCGCAAGGGCAACCGCGTCGTCGAAATCGGTGCGGTGGAGCTGCTGGAGCGGCGCCCGAGCGGCAACAACTTCCATCGCTACCTGAAGCCCGATTGCGATTTCGAACCCGGTGCGCAGGAAGTGACCGGGTTGACCCTGGAGTTCCTGGCCGACAAGCCGCTGTTTGCCGATGTGGTCGAGGAGTTCCTGGCCTACATCGACGGCGCTGAGCTGATCATCCACAACGCCGCGTTCGATCTGGGATTTCTGGACAACGAGCTGTCGCTGCTGGGCGACAACTACGGCCGTATCGTCGATCGCACCACCGTGGTGGATACCCTGATGATGGCGCGCGAGCGCTATCCGGGGCAGCGCAATTCGCTGGATGCCTTGTGCAAGCGCCTGGGCGTGGACAACTCGCATCGCCAGTTGCATGGCGCCTTGCTCGATGCGCAGATCCTGGCCGATGTGTATATCGCGCTGACCTCGGGTCAGGAAGAAATCGGCTTTGCCAGCGCCGATACCGGCCAGCGCAGCGAGCATGGCGAGGGCATGATCACCTTCGATCCGGCGCTGCTGTTGCCGCGCGCACGGGTGGTGGTAACCGCGTCGGAGTCGCAGGCGCACGAGGCGCGCCTGGCGCACCTGCGCAAGAAGGCCGGGCGCGCGTTGTGGGATGCGCCGGTCGAAGAGGTGGCCGCTGCCGGGTAGTGCGGCTTTCGGCAACTGGTGTCCAGCTGTCGCGCGGCGGGCGATGTGGTGGGAGTGCAGTGCGCAGTTGGTGCCCGGCGAGGCCGCGAAGTACGCGCCCGGAATGGTTACCGCGCGGGTTCGATGCCCGTGCCTGGCTCTGCCAACGAAGCTGATGTCTCTCTGGTCTAGTGCGGAGCGGGATGATGTTGCTCTTCGCTGCAGGCCGGTGATCTGCGGCCTGGCTGCAGGGCCCTTGCCCGCCCACCATCGCACGCCGTGAATCCATCCATGGAGGCTCTTACGCGGCATCCATGCCGCGTAAGGTCCCGCGACGGTGGGCGGGCAAGGACCTGTCGAGATGGTCGGTGTGCAGGGTATTCGACCAGGCAGCCCACTCATGCTCTGGTGCAGTGCTCTCGGCGGTTCCGGGACCCTTGGCGGCATGAATGCCGCCAGGGAGTTTTTAGGATTAGATCCACGGCGTGGCCCGCAGGCGGTGAGGACGTCGCGCCCTCGACCGACCAGGCGTTTGTTTGCCTCCAACCAAAATGCGGCCAACAACACCCTTGCGCTCACCGCCAGCCGGGTGCTCGCTACGCTTCGTTGGCCGCGTTTAGTAGCTGCGCACCAATATCGCGGTGATGTTGTCCGAGCCGCCGCCATCGAGCGCGGCGGCGACCAGGCACTCGACACACTCCTGGGCGCTGCAATCGGCCTGCGACAGGGTTGTGGCGATCGCGGCGTCGTCCACTTCTTCGGTGAGGCCGTCGCTGCACAGCAGCAGCTGCATGCCGGATTTGAGTTCGCCCTGCATGGTGGCGACATTGAGGTGGACCGGATCGGTGACGCCCAGGGCCTGGGTCACCACGTTGCGATGCGGATGCGCGCGCGCCTGCTCGCTGGTCAGGGTGCCCTGGGCGATGAGTTCCTGCACATAGCTATGGTCCTGGCTCAGTTGCGCCAGCCGCCCGTCGCGCCACAGGTACGCACGGCTGTCGCCGACCCAGGCCACTTCGAAGCGCTGGCCGAGTACGCGCGCAGCGACGACCGTGGTGCCCATCGGCAAGGTGTCGTTGCAGCGGCGCGAGGTCTTGATGATCTCTTCGTCGGCGATGCGTACCGCCTGCGCCAGCGGGGTGCCGGCGCGCACCTCGCGCACGATGGTTTCGCGCGCCAGCGCGCTGGCCACTTCGCCGCAGGCGTGCCCGCCCATGCCGTCGGCCACCAGCCACAGCCCCAATTCGCTGTCGCCGTAGTACGTGTCCTCATTTAGGTCACGGCGCAGGCCGACATGGGTAAGGTGTCCGAATTCGAGCATGGGGGCGGGTCGCCAAAGAGAGGAGGTGCGTGACCATCATCGCGGGGCGGCCGGCCAGCAGCAACACGCCGATCGCCGATGCCGCAGGGCGGGTTCACGCCCGGAGCCGCGATCGTGCCGGCGATGCCGGCCCGGGCCGCTTGTGGCCGGGCGCCCGTGCCCGTATGATGCACGGCCCCGGGACACTGGGGACCATCTGGAGAGGTGGCAGAGCGGTTGAATGTACCTGACTCGAAATCAGGCAGGCGTTTATAGCGCCTCGGGGGTTCGAATCCCCCCCTCTCCGCCAGATTCGCATCAGCCCCCGCAAGGGGGCTTTTGTTTATGTGTCGCCGCCGCGCGCTGCTGCGCTGGCTACAATCGCCCGATATCCGTTGGAGGCCTGTCATGTCCGAGATCCTGGTACCCGTGTCCTTTGGCGAGCTGCTCGACAAGATCGCGATCCTGCAGATCAAGTCCGAGCGCATGCGCGACCCCGCCAAGCTGGCCAATGTGCGCAGCGAGCTGTCCGCGCTGGAGACCAGCTGGATGGCGCATCCGGCCGCCGGCCACGACATCGTGCGTCTGCGCGCCGCGCTCAAGGCCGTCAACGAGCGGCTATGGGTGATCGAGGACGACATCCGGCTCAAGGAGCAGGCGCAGAGCTTCGACGACGGCTTCGTGCAGCTGGCGCGCAGCGTCTACATCGAAAACGACGAGCGCGCGCGCATCAAGAAAGAGATCAACCTGGCGCTGGGTTCGTCGTACGTGGAAGAGAAGTCGTACCAGGACTATCGCGCCACCGGTGCCTGATGGCCGCTGATCGCGGGCCTGCGTGACCGGAGGCGTGACGGCGGCCGGTCCGTGAGCCGCGCACCCTGGCGTGCCGCCAGGGTGTACGTCATCGGGTACCGCAATGATTGGTTGCCGCGCGTGCCGGGTCGGGGTTTCGCCGTTGTTCCCGGCTGTTCTGCGCAAACGGGGCCGCGGCGCGGACCGTCCGACAGCGATTGACTCCCCGTCCCGGCGACGATCCGCCGCCGGTCTTCAGCGCGGATGATCACCACGATAACGCTCGAATGCGGCGATCGCATCGTCCACGGTGATCAGTGCCATCACCTCGTCGAATTCGATCTTAGTGCCCCATTTCAGCTGGTCGGCCGGCTTGCCCAGGTACTTGCGGGCGGCCGCGTCGTACCGGTCCACGCAATAGCGCACGTCCGAATACGGGCCGCTGCGCAGTGGATTGCTGGCCGCATGCAGGCCCAGCACCTTGGTGCCCATCGCGTTTGCGATGTGCATCGGCCCGGAATCGGGGGTGACTACCAGATCGGCGCGGGCGAGCAGGGCGGGGAGTTGCTTGAGCGTGTCCTTGCCGACCAGGTCCAGCACCGGCGCGCGTGTGGCCGCGACGATGGCATCGGCGGTGCTGCGTTCCAGCTCACTGCGGCCACCGCACAGCACGACCCGCCAGCCCTGGGCTGCTGCATGGTCGGCCAGCGCGGCATGGCGGTCGGGATACCAGTTGCGGCGTGCGTGGCTGGAGCACGGCGAAATCATCAGTACCGGGCGGCCGTCGTCGTCCCATTGTGCGCGTGCCCAGTGATGGGCCTCGTCGGGAACCGGCAGATCCCAGCGCACCTGGCGCTGGGTCAGGCCGAGCGGCTGGGCGAAGCTGCCGATGGCGTCAAGCACGTGGATGCCGGGGCGGTCGGCGATGCGTTCGTTGACGAACAGGCCGTGCAGGTCCTTGGAACGGCTGCGGTCATAGCCGATCCGCCGCCGCGCCGGCACGAAGGCCGACAGCACATTGGCGCGCAAGGCCACCTGCATCTGCAGCAGCGCATCGAAGCGGCCCAATGGCGCCAGCGACTGGCGTAGCGCGCGCATGCCGGCCACGCCGGTGCGCTTGTCGTAGGCGTGGAACTGCACGCCGGGCAGGCCGTCGAGCAATTTCAACCCGGCCTTGTCGATGATCCAATGCAGCTGGCTTGCCGGAAATCCCGCCTGCAAGGTGCGCACCAGCGGCACCACATGGGTGACGTCACCCAGGGCGGACAGGCGCAGCAGGCATAACGAAGCGGGCGTAGAAGCCATGGTGTTGTTAGACTCGATGGATGGTTGCTTTCGACGCCACTGAAGCGCTGACGCCGTACCGCGAAGGCCGCGGCTACGGCGCCATTCTGTTCGACCGCGAACGGCTGCGGCAAGCCGATGCCGGGCTGTTTTCGCCGCAACGCTGGGGTGACAGGGCACGGCCGGTCGACGAAGGCGGGCGGGGTGGGGCCTGGTTCGTGGATGCGCCGTTCGGTCGTAGCGTGTTGCGGCAGTACCTGCGCGGCGGCATGGCCGCGCGCGTGAGTCGCGATCACTATCTGTGGAAGGGAGCGGGACGCACGCGCAGCTTTGCCGAGTTCCGGCTGATGCGCGAACTGGTCCAGCGCAAGTTGCCGGTGCCGCGTCCGTTGGCGGCCTGCTACCTGCGCGAAGGGCTGAGCTATCGCGCTGCCTTGTTGATGGAACGCCTGGAGAACGTGCGTTCGCTTGCCGATCACGCGCAGGTGGCCGGGCGCGGTGCGCCGTGGGAAGAGACCGGGCGGCTGATTGCGCGCTTTCATCGCGCCGGCCTGGATCATGCCGACCTCAACGCGCACAACATCCTGTTCGATGCCGGCGGGCATGGCTGGCTGATCGATTTCGACCGTGGTGTGTTGCGGATTCCGGCCACGCGCTGGCGCGAACGCAATCTCAAGCGCCTGCACCGCTCGCTGCTGAAGTTGCGCGGCAGCCGCAGCCGCGAAGAGGTGGACAAGGATTACGAGCGCCTGCATCGCGCTTACGAACTGGCCTGGGGCCGGGGCTACTGATGAACTGGGCGTTGCGTGTGCAGGGGGTCGGCAATGCGTCGGCGGTCGCGCTTGGTTCGCCGATGGCCACCATCGAGCGCGCCGGCGCGCCGTGGCTGACCATCGACTGCGGCAGCGAAGGGCTCACCGCTTATCAGGCCCATTACGGTCAGCTGCCGCAGGCGGTGTTCATCACCCACGTGCATCTGGACCACGTGGGCGGGCTGGAACGGCTGTTCGTGGACAGCTATTTCTCCGAACGCCGCGGGCGCACACGCCTGTACGTGCCGGCGCCGGTGGTGCCGTTGCTGCAGCGGCGGATCGCCGACTACCCGAACGTGCTGGCCGAGGGCGGTGCGAACTTCTGGGACGCGTTCCAGCTGGTACCGGTCGGCGAGGCGTTCTGGCACGACGGGGTGCGGCTGGAAGTGTTCCCGGCGCGCCACCATTGGCCGGAGACCGCCTACGGGCTGCGGCTGAAAGGGGCCCTGGTCTGGAGTGGCGATACCCGGCCGATCCCGGAGATCCTGGCCCGCTACGCCGATGACAGCGAGCTCATCGCGCATGACTGCGGCGTTCACGGCAACCCGTCGCATACTGGGGTGGACGATTTGGAGCGGGAATACCCGCAGGACCTGTTGAGCCGCATGCTGCTGTACCACTACGCCAGCGACGCCGACGGCGACGTGCTACGCGCACGCGGCCATCGCGTGGCCGTGCCCGGCCAACATCTGCCGCTGGCGGAGCCGACTGCCGCCATGGTGCCCTGATGGCGGCCTTGCTGTTGCCGAACCTGACTGCCGCGCCGATGCAGGACCGCTACGGCAGGCCACTGCGCGATCTGCGCCTGTCGGTCATCGAGGCGTGCAACTTCCGTTGCGGCTACTGCATGCCGGCCGACCGCGTGCCCGACGATTACGGCTTCGATGCGCAGCAGCGCCTGAGTTTTGACCAGCTGGAAACGCTGGTGCGTGCCTTCGTCGCGGTCGGGGTCACCAAGGTGCGCCTGACCGGCGGCGAGCCGCTGTTGCGTCGCGATCTGCCCAGCCTGATTGCGCGCCTGACCACCATCGAGGGCATCGAGGATCTGGCGCTCACCACCAATGGCACCTTGCTCGCGCGGCAGGCGGTGGCGCTGCGCCAGGCCGGGTTGCGCCGCATCACCGTGAGCATGGACGCCCTGGAGCCGGAGCTGTTCAGGCGCATGAGTGGCAACCGCGGCGAGATTGCGCAGGTGCTGGCCGGCATCGCCGCCGCCGAGCAGGCCGGCTTTCAGCGCCTGAAGATCAACTGCGTGGTGCAGCGCGGCGTCAACGAAGATCAGGTGCTGCCCCTGGTGGAGCACTTCCGTGGCAGCGGCCACGTGCTGCGCTTCATCGAGTTCATGGATGTGGGCAGCTGCAATGGCTGGACGGCCGATGCGGTGGTGACCTCTGCGCAACTGCACGCGCGTATCCACGCGCGTTGGCCGCTGGTGCCGCTGGATGCCAATTACACCGGCGAAGTGGCGCAGCGGCATGCATTTGCCGATGGCGCGGGCGAGGTGGGTTTTGTCAGTTCGGTCAGCGTGCCGTTCTGCGGCGATTGCCAGCGTGCACGCGTGTCGGCCGACGGGCAGTTGTATACCTGCCTGTTCGCCAGCCAGGGACATGACCTCAAGCCGGCCTTGGCCGAGGGCGAGCATGGACTGTCCGAGCATCTGCGCGCGCGCTGGAGCGTGCGTGGCGATCGCTACAGCGAAGTGCGTGCATCGACGCCACGGCGCGGCAAGCCGGTCGAAATGTTTTTGATCGGCGGGTAGGGAATGCGGTTCCATCGAGGCGCCGCGTTCACCGAGAATGCCGCATCCTGAGCGCCTGTCATCGTGTCGTTTCCCATGCCCGCAAACTCCCGTTCCGCACGCCTGACCCACCTGGACGCTTCCGGACTGCCCACGATGGTGGATGTCTCGGACAAGGCGGTCACCGCGCGCAGCGCCACCGCCCAGAGCCGGGTGCGTTTTCCGGCCGCTGTCGCCGCGCAGCTGCGCGCCAATGGCTTGCGCAGCGCCAAGGGCGGCATCGTGGAAACGGCGGTGATCGCCGGCACCATGGCGGTCAAGCGCACCCACGAGTTGATTCCGTTCTGCCATCCATTGCCGATCGATGCGTGCCGCTTCGAGATCGACTGGGCGGGCGAGCAGGTGCTGGACATCCATTGCACGGTGCGTTGCGTGCATCGCACCGGCGTGGAAATGGAAGCGCTCACCGGTGCCAGCGTGGCGGCCTTGACGGTCTATGACATGTGCAAGGCGTTGTCGCACAGCATGAGCATCGGCCCGACCAAGTTGGTGTCCAAGCGCGGCGGCAAGCGCGATATCGGAGCAAGACAATGAGCGCCACGGTGACGGTGCTGTATTTCGCCAGCCTGCGTGAGGCGGCGGGCATTGCCAGCGAGCAGGTGCAATCAGCGGCGCAGGACCTGCGCGCGCTGTATGCCGAACTCGAGACGCGTCACGGCCTGCGCTGGACGCCGGCGCAGCTGCGCGTGGCGGTGGATGGCGCATTCGCGCGCTGGGAGGATGGCGTGCGCGATGGCAGTGAAATCGTGTTTATTCCGCCAGTGTCGGGAGGTTGAGCATGAGCCAGCAGACAACCGCCCTCTTCGCGCTGTCCGATGTGCCATTGCCGGTCGACAGCTTGCGCGCCGCGCTGGAGCACCCGCACGCCGGCGCGTTTGCCAGTTTCGAAGGCTGGGTACGCAATCACAATGAAGGCCGCAGCGTGGCCGGGTTGCGCTACGAAGCCTATGCCGCACTTGCCCAGGCCGAAGGCCAGCGCGTGCTCGACGAGGCGATGCACCGGTTTGCCATCGTCAACGCCTACTGCGTGCACCGCGTGGGCGAGCTGCGCATCGGTGACATGGCGGTGTGGGTCGGGGTCAGCGCGGCGCATCGCGGCGCCGCATTCGATGCCTGCCGCTTCATCATCGACGAGGTCAAGGCGCGCGTGCCGATCTGGAAGCACGAGCATTATCTTGAAGGCGACGCGGGCTGGCTGCATCCGGAATCGCAGGCGCAGTAGACGCTCGCAACTCAAGCGCTGCGGGGACCCAGGGAGTTAGGGTGGTGTCCCCGCCGGTTGACCTCGGCGCCCGCATCAATCGATACCGTTGCTGCCTTCCGGCCCTGGCGGGATTTTCGATCTAGCGTCGCGAGGGACCGACGGGGCCACCATAAGACGTGGGCCACTGGCGCGGCCCTGGATCATGCAACCGCGTTGCAGGATCATGAAACTGGCGGAGAGAGGGGGATTCGAACCCCCGAAGCGCGGTTTAGACGCTTACACACTTTCCAGGCGTGCTCCTTCAACCACTCGGACACCTCTCCGTACCTGCCATGCGACTGGGTCGTCGGCAGGAGCGGGATTCTAGCCGCCGCGGGCGCCATTAACAAGGTAAGTGATCCGCCGGGTCGGCACGACGCTGCCAGCGCGGCTGTCTGGCCGGTCACCGACCCTGCTGCGGCGGTCCGCCGGTCCGGGAGGCGGCGGGCACGACGGCCGCTGAACGACCCACTTGACGCGCCGTGGCACAATATCGGTTCAGAGGAAGCTGGTTGCCCGATGTCTTATCTCGTTCTCGCCCGCAAGTGGCGCCCGAAGCGTTTTGCCGAACTCGTAGGCCAGGAACACGTGGTCCGCGCGCTCAGTAACGCGCTCGACAGTGGGCGGGTGCATCACGCGTTCTTGTTCACCGGCACCCGCGGCGTGGGCAAGACCACGATTGCGCGCATTTTCGCCAAATCGTTGAACTGCGAGACCGGCACCAGTGCCGATCCGTGCGGCCAGTGCCCGGCCTGCCTGGATATCGACGCCGGCCGCTATATCGACCTGCTGGAAATCGACGCCGCGTCCAACACCGGCGTGGACGATGTGCGCGAGGTGATCGAGAACGCGCAGTACATGCCCTCGCGCGGCAAGTTCAAGGTCTATCTGATCGACGAAGTGCACATGCTCTCCAAGGCGGCGTTCAATGCGCTGCTGAAGACGCTGGAAGAGCCGCCGGAGCACGTGAAGTTCCTGCTGGCCACCACCGATCCGCAGAAGCTGCCGGTGACCGTGCTGTCGCGCTGCCTGCAGTTCAACCTCAAGCGGCTGGACGAGGACCAGATCCAGGGCCAGATGACGCGGATCCTGGCCGCCGAGCAGATCGAGTCGGATCCGTCGGCGATCATGCAGCTGTCCAAGGCCGCCGACGGCTCGCTGCGCGATGGCCTGTCGCTGCTCGACCAGGCCATCGCCTATGCCGGCGGCGCACTGCGCGAGGAGGTGGTGCGCACCATGCTCGGCACGGTCGATCGCACCCAGGTCGGGGCGATGCTGCAGTCGCTGGCCGATGGCGATGGCGCGCGCCTGATGCAGGTGGTTGCGGCGCTGGCCGAGTTCTCGCCCGACTGGAGCGGCGTGCTGGAGGCGTTGGCCGAGGCCTTGCACCGCATCCAGGTGCAACAGTTGGTGCCGTCGGTGGCCTTTGTCGGCGATGGCATCGACCCGACCGCCTATGCCGCGCAGCTGCGTCCGGAAGTGGTGCAGCTGTGGTACCAGATGGCGCTCAACGGCCGCCGCGATCTGTATCTGGCGCCGAGTCCGCGCGCCGGGTTCGAGATGGCGGTGCTGCGCATGCTGGCCTTCCGTCCCGCTTCCGCGGTGCCGGCTGGCGGCGCTGACGACGGGCGCGGTACGAATGCCGGTGGCGGTGTACGTCCGGTGCCGGCTGGTGGGCAGGTTGCCGCAACGCAGGCCCCATCTGCGGCGGTTGCGTCCGCTGCGGTGACCAGGCAGGTCGAGCCGGGTGACGTCACTCCCGCCCCCGTCGCGGCAGAAGCGGTTCGCCCGGCAACGCCATCGCCCGCAGCCGCCGTGGTTGCTGCAGCGCCTGCACCGGTTGTCGTGCTTCCTGCACCGGCGGCGTCTTCGGATGCATCTGCGTCAGCGGCCTCGGCGCGCAGCGACGACACGCCGCCTTGGGCGATGGACGATGCGCCGGTGCGCGCCAACGCTGCCCCCGTCCCCGCAGCGCCGCGTGCGCCCGCGCCGGAAGCGGCAATGGCGCCACCCGTGCCAGCCGATACGGCATTGCCCGCTGCGGTCGCGCCCGACGCTGCCGTGGCAGTTCCTGCCGCCGCCGTGGCTCCTGCATCTGCAGCGCCGGTGCTGCAGATGCCACCGGCAGCTGCGCCCTCCGTGCCGGCGCCGGCAACCGAGCCGTCGGTCCTGCTCGACGACGGCCGCATCGCCGACGCCGAGCAGTGGCTGGAGCTGGTTACCCGCAGTGGCCTGAACGGTCCCTCGCGACAGCTCGCTGCCAATGCCGCCTTCCTCGGCCATCGCGACGGCGTACTGCGTCTGGCGCTGGCGCCGGGCTTCGAATACCTCAATTCCGAGCGTTCCATCGCCAACCTTGCGCAGGCACTCGCGCCCGAGTTGGGAAACACGCCGCGCATCGTCATCGAAACCGGCAACGCCGATGTCGAGACCCTGCACGAGCGGGCCAATCGCCAGAAAGGCGAGCGCCAGAGCGCGGCCGAAACAGCATTCATGAACGACCCGAATGTGCAGCAGCTGATCCAGCAGCAAGGCGCGCGGGTCGTCCCCGATTCCATCCGCCCTTACGACGAGTAACGACACATGCGTGGGAACATTGCCCAATTGATGCAGCAGGCGCAGAAGATGCAGGAAAACCTGCAGCGCGCCCAGGAAGAACTGGCCAAGCTGGAAGTCACCGGCACCGCCGGCGGCGGCATGGTCAGCGTGACCCTGACCGGCGCCAAGGAGTGCCGCAAGGTCCGCATCGACCCGAGCATCCTCTCCGACCAGGAAATGGCCGAGGACCTGATCGCCGCCGCCTTCAACGACGCCTCCAACAAGATCGATGCCGAGTCCAAGGACCGCATGGGCTCGGCCACCGCCGGCATGCAGCTGCCGCCGGGCATGAAGTTGCCGTTCTGAGAGGCGCGGAATCGGGAGTGGGGAATCGGGAATCGTAAGAGCGAGATTGTCTTTGGCTTTTGCGATTCCCCAATCCCGATTCCCGATTCCCGATTCCCAATCCAATGTCCTCTCTTCTCGAACAACTGATCGAGGCCTTCCGGGTGTTGCCGGGTGTGGGCCAGAAATCGGCGCAGCGCATGGCCTACCACGTGCTCGAACGCGAGCGCGAGGGTGGGCGTCGGCTGGCTGCCGCGTTGGCCAATGCGGTGGAGAAGGTCGGCCATTGTGTGCAATGCCGCGACTTCACCGAGTCGGAGATCTGCGCGATCTGTGCCAGCAGCAGTCGCGACCGGCAGCAGCTGTGCGTGGTGGAATCGCCGGCCGATCGCCTGGCGATCGAACACGCCACCGGCTACCGCGGGCTGTACTTCATCCTGCAGGGCCGGCTGTCGCCGCTGGATGGCATCGGCCCGCGCGAGCTGGGGCTGGACCGGCTCGGCGAGCGTCTGGCCGCCGGTGAAGTCACCGAAATGATCATCGCCACCAATGCCACCGTGGAAGGCGAGGCGACCGCGCATTACCTGGCGCAGCTGGCCCGCCAGCATGCGGTGCGTCCAAGTCGTCTCGCGCAGGGCATGCCGCTGGGGGGCGAGCTGGAATACGTGGATCGCGGCACCTTGTCGCATGCCTTTGGCACCCGCAGTGAGGTGCTTTGAGCGCCGGGAATCGGGAGTGGGGAATCGGGAATTGGAAAAGCGAAAACAGTAGCGCACGCGGTAAGCTCTTGCGATTCCCCATTCCCCATTCCCCATTCCCACCATGTCCGACACCATCTTCGGCAAGATCATTCGTCGCGAAATCCCGGCCAGCATCGTCTATGAAGACGAGGATGTGCTGGGCTTTCAGGACATCGCACCGCAGGCGCCGGTGCATGTGCTGTTCATTCCCAAACAGTACGCCATTCCCACGCTGGACGATGTGCCGCCCGAGCAGGCGGTGCTGGTGGGCAAGCTCGCACTTGCCGCAGCGTCATATGCCCGCGCGCAGGGACTGGCGCAGGACGGCTATCGCATCGTGATGAACTGTCGCGAGCATGCCGGCCAGACCGTGTTCCATATCCACCTGCATCTGCTGGCCGGCGCGCCGCTGGGACGTTTCGGCACGCCCTGACCTCTTTGCGCGAGCGAGCGCATGGGCCTGTTCGAGCAGCCGAGACGCACACGCAAAAACGCCGCTCCCTGGGAGCGGCGTTTTTGCGTGTCACTGACTCAGCAGCCGGTTACCACCAGCCGCGGCCCCAGCCCCAGCCACCGCCCCAGCGCGGACCCCACGGGTCGCCCCACGGGCCGTACGGGTAGGCCGGCACCACGTCCACTTCGCGCACGACCGGCCACAGATAGACCACGTCGGCATTGACCTTGGGCAGCTTGTAGTCGTACTCGCCGATCTTGGTGGTTTCATACCCTTCGATCTTGCCGATGAAGGTCACTTCGCGGCCCGGCTCGAACACGGCCGGATCGTAGAAGCCCGCGCGGCACGCCAGGAAGCGACCATCGCTGGCGTCCACCGCATTGCGGTCCGGGCGGCCGCTGGCATTGAGCGGGCGCGAGATCAGCTCGAAGCAGGTCTGGCCCTGGCCGGGTTTGGTCTGGATGATCTTGCCGCCCCAGCGCACCGACGTGCCGACCTGGGCGCTGGCGGTGGAATCGCTCGGACTGACCGTAGGGAACTGCCCCTGCAGCGGCTTGGGCGCGGTGGCACAGGCGGCGAGCCCGAGCACGGCGACAATGGGAAGGAGAAAGCGGGTACTCATGAGGAAGCTCCGGTTCGCGGGCGATGCTGCTGCAGATCTTTGAGGAGTGAGGCGCTGTCCGAATCAGCGCCAGCGTAGCGCGCGGCAGCGAAACGTTGGCTGAGCGCCAACAATGCCGGATTCGGGTGTGAACGAGCGACACGCTGCGCCCAGGCGATGGCCGGTTCGTGCGGTTCGCGGGCCAGGCCGAGCTTGCCGTAGCGGCGGCCCAGGCGATGCCAGGCGCGCAGTAGCGGGTCGCGCTCACGCTCGCCGCGCGCCAGCAGCCAGCCCATCCATGCAAGTGCGCTGACCGCGAAGATGCCGAAGATGGCGGCCAGTTGCGAGGTGTCCAGGCGATCGATGCCGAACGGCTGCAACAGCCGTTGCTGGCGGTCCGCATCGAAGGACAGCACCAGGTCGTTCCAGCCCCGGCGCAGCAGGTCGCTGACCTGACCGAGGCTGGCCCACATGCCGAGCTGGGCGAAATTGTTGCCCGCCCCGACCTGCACGCGGTCTTCCAGCGTGTCGTAAATGCGTTCCGGTGCCACTGCTGCGGTGGGGTCCACCCGCACCCAGCCGCGCCCGGCCAGCCAGACCTCGGTCCAGGCATGCGCATCCATGCGCCGCACCACCCAGTAATTGCCAAAGCCGTTGTAGGTGCCGCCGGCGTAGCCGGTGACCACGCGCGCCGGAATGCCGGCCGCGCGCATCAGCACCACGAACGAAGAACTGAAGTGCTCGCAGAAACCGGCTTTCTGCTGGAACAGGAATTCATCCACGCTGTTGCGGCCGAGCAGCGGCGTGTCCAGGGTGTAGGCAAACTCGCGGGTGATCCACTGCAGCGCCCGCTGCACCACGGCATCGTCGTTGCCGCCGGCCTCGCTGCGCCATTGCCGTGCCAGCGTGAGCGTGCGTGGATTGAAACCCGGCGGCAGCGCGAGGGCGCGCTTGCGCAGCGGGTCGGGCAGGTCGGTGTCGAAGCGGGCCGGTGGTGCCGACTGCAGCTCCCAACGGGTCAACGCACTCAAGGGCCGCCGTGCGAACAGTTCGTAGTCGGGCGACAGATCGGCATTGGCCACCGCCTGCGTGGGCAGGTCCAGCGATACCAGTTGGCGACGATCGGTGGGCTCGTAGTCCAGGCGATAGCGATAAGTCTGCGGCCCGGCAGTGACCGATGCCGGTTGGCTGCGGCCGGTCCAGCGCGCGCGCTGCCAGGTGCGCCCGTCGAAGTCCCACATCACCGGCCCGCGCCAGTAGCGTTGTTGCGGCGGTGGCGCCGTGCCGGTGAACTGCACGCGCAGCGCCGGGCTGTCGTCGGCCATCAGGTCGATCCATTCGCCCGGCGACATGTCGTCCGACAGGCCAGGCCGCGACAGCGCGCGCTCGGGCACGCCCCACAGCGGGGAACTCAGGCGCGGCAGCAGCCAGAACGTGGCCAGGGCCAACGGCACGCCGATGGCGACCAGCTTGCCGATGCTGCGCAATTGCATCCGAAGCGCAGGCGTGCCGGTGCGGTGCTCCTCGTCGGCCAGCCGCTGCATGCTCAGCAGTGCGCTCACCACCGCCAGCAGTGCCAAGCCCATCGTCGCCGGCCCCTGGTCGAGCAGAAACGCCGCGAACGGGGCGAACAACGCAAAGCCGAGCAGGCTGCGCGCATCGCGCAGGGTGCGCAGCTCGGAGGCCTTGATCGCCAGCATCGACGCCAGTACTGCGCAACCGGTGTCGCGGCCGAAGCGCATGCCGATCTGCCAGTACACCGCGCCCAGCATCGCCACCACCAGCAACACCCGCACCGGTGCCATCAGGGTGGCGCGCCAGCTCAGCACGCCGACCAGCACGGCGGCCACGGCAATGGTGCCGGCGAGCAGGCCAGGCAGCTGCAGCAGCAACGGCGCCAGTGCCAGCCAGCTGGTGACCAGCACCCAGCCGCGGCTGGCCTGGGTGATCGGGACGGATGGCTCAGTCATGGGGAAGCAGGGCCAGGGCGCGCAGACACAGGTGATGGTGGGAGCTGCCTTGTGCGGGCCCCAGCGGCGGCTGGCCCGGCAGCAGCAGGCGGTAGCGCCGCCCGTCGCGTTCGGCCAGGTTGACCCAGCGGGCAAGCCGCGCGATGCGGCGCTCGTACGGCAGCGCGTTGAGCGTGCGCCAGTCCAGCGTGACTTCGATGCCCAGGGGTTGCTCGTACTCGCGCACCAGCAGGCTGTCGCGGCGCGCCGAGTGCTTCCAGGAAATCGTGCGTGGCGCATCGCCGGCGCGATACGGGCGCAGCTGGTGCAATTCCTCGCCTTGCGGGTGCAGGCGGGTCTGGTTGGGCGAACCGGCGCCCTCGGGCAATGCCGGCCCCTGTTCTTCGGGCTTGGGATAGGCCAGCAGCGGCGTTTCCGGCCACACCCACGACCAGGCGCGCACCAGCCCCAGTGGCTGGGTGCTGGACAGGCGGATGCGTTCGATGTCCTGCCAGCCGCGTCGTTCGGTGGGCACCAGCAGGTCGACCTCGGCCATGTCGTGCGCGAGCAACGCACAGAAGCCGCTGCTGTCCCGATGATCCAGGCGCAGCCCACGCCGTGCGCGGGTGTCGCGACGTGCCAGCGACACCCGCATGCGCAACGGCTCGCCGGCGACCACCGGTTCGGCCGAGACCGCCTCGATGCGCAGCGCCGACAGCTGCAGGTGCGCCATGATGCTGCTGGCAATCCCGGCGGTGGCCAGCAACAGCGCCAGCAGCAGGGCCGGGTTGTTGTTGTAGTTCAATGCGCCCAGCAGCATCGCCAGCAGCAAGGCGGTGACGAACAGCCCGAAGCGCGTCGGCAGCACGTAGATGCGCCGCCGGTCCAGCACGATCGGCAAGGCCTCCGCGCCCCGCGGGCGCGCCAGCAGGCTGAGCCGGCGGCCGATGCCGCGCACGTGCGCACGCACCGGGATCAGTCCACCGGCACGCTGTGCAGCAGCGCCTTGGCCAGCGCTGGCCCGGACGAGGATTCGGCCTCCGGCACCAGCCGGTGCCCGGCCACGGCCACGAACAGCGCCTGCACGTCTTCCGGCAGCACGTGCTCACGCCCGAGCAGCAGCGCATAGGCCTTGGCCGCACGCAGCAGCGCGATGCCGGCACGCGGCGACAGCCCCACGCGCACCCCGGCGTGCTGGCGGCTGCGCAGCAGCAAGGCCTGCACATAGCCGATCAGCGCATCGCTGGTATGGATCTGGCCCACCACCGTGCGCAGCGCCACCACGTCGGTGTCGCTGAGTTGCGGCGCCGCCTGGGCGATCAATTCGCGCCGGTCCACGCCCGACAGCAGCGCGCGCTCGGCATCGGCGCTGGGGTAGCCCAGGCTGAGCCGCAGCAGGAAGCGATCCAGTTGCGAATCCGGCAGCGGGAAGGTGCCGGACAGATCGACCGGGTTCTGCGTGGCGATCACGAAGAACGGCTCCGGCAACGCATGGGTGACGCCATCGAGCGTGACCTGCTGTTCGGCCATGGCCTCCAGCAGCGAGCTTTGCGTGCGTGGCGGGGCGCGATTGATTTCATCGGCCAGCAGCACGTTGGTGAACACCGGGCCCGGATGGAACTGGAACTGGCGTGAGGCGGCGTCGTAGACCGACACGCCCAGCACGTCTGCCGGCAGCAGGTCGGAGGTGAACTGCACGCGCTGGAAGCCCAGCCCCAGGCTGGAGGCCATCGCGTGGGCGAGGGTGGTCTTGCCCAGGCCGGGCAGATCCTCAATCAGCAGATGGCCGCCGGACAGCAGCGCCACGAACGCCAGACGCACTTCCTGCGCCTTGCCCAACAGCAGCGAATTGACCTGGTCTTGTGCGCGCCGCAGCGATTGGCGCAGCGCATCGGTTAGCATTTCCGTGGAACGCAGCGGTATCGACATCACAATTCCGTAGGTGGAAGAAGAGTGCATAGGGCAATGCAGGGGGACCAACGCGCACATCGCACCTTCGTGATCCTGTGGACACTGGCGACGGCCGTCAAGCTGTTGATTGCCGCGCGGCTGCCGCTGTTCGTCGACGAGGCGTTCTACTGGCAGGAAGGCCAGCATCTGGCCGCCGCGTATTCGGATCTGCCGGGCATGACGGCCTGGCTGGCGCGGCTGGGCGTGGAACTGGGCGGGCATCACCTGCTGGCCCTGCGCCTGCCGTTTCTGGCCATTTCCGCGCTGATTCCCTGGTTGATCGCGCATATCGCCACGCGCTGGTTCGGCTCCACGCTGGGCTGGCAGGCCGGCAGCCTGACCTTGCTGATGCCGCTGTCGGCCACGCTGGGCATCCTGGCGGTGCCGGATGTGCCGATGGCGCTGGCGGCGGTGCTGTGCATGGATGCCGGCGCGCGGCTGCTGCGCGAGGTCGATGCCACCAGTGCGCTCGAGCTCGCCATCGGCCTGGTGATCGGCGCGCTCAGTCACTACCGTTTTGCCGGCGTGATCGGTGTGGGCTGCATCGCGCTGCTGTGCATCCCGCAGGGGCGCGCGGTCATGCGCGACCCGCGCATCTGGATGGCGCTGACGGTGGGCGCGGTGAGCTGGCTGCCGCTGCTGTTCTGGAATACCGAGCACGACGAGGCCGGGCTGCGCTTCCAGCTGGTCGACCGGCATCCGTGGCGTTTCCAGGTCACCGGGCTGTGGTTCTTGCTGATACAGGCGGTGCTGGTGACACCGCCGCTGGCCTGGGCGATGCTCAAGGTCGGTCTGGCCGGCACGCGCGCCGGTGGCGGTTCGCGGGCGCAATGGCGCTATTTCGGCCTGCTGGGCGGGATTTCGACGGTGGCGATCTTCGTGCTCGGTTTCTTCAGCGATGCCGAGCGGATCAGTTTCCACTGGCCGCTGCCGGGCTACCTGGCCTTGCTGGTTGCGGTGCCGGTGATCCTGATGCGTTGGCCGCATACGCTGCGTCGCGCAGCCTGGGTGATCGCGCTGCTCGGCACCCTGGGGGCGTATGGCTACTACCTGGCGGTGTCGGTGCCGTCGCTTCGCGCGCATGCGGCCGGCGAAAAATACTATCCGCGCAACTTCGCCGGGTGGCAGGACCTGGCGCGCGCGGTCAAGACCCGGCTGGCGCAGATGCCGCCGGGTACGCGCGTGCTGGCGGAAAATTTCAAGGTCGGTGCCGAGCTGGGCTTCCAGTTGCACGATGCCAATGTCGAGGTGCTGCGTGCAGAGTTGAACGACAAGCACGGGCGCAGCGCGCAGTTGTTGCAATGGGGGCTGCTCAGCGACGGCACGCGCAACGGGCCGCGGCTGCTGGTGCTCTCGCCCAGCGATCAGCGTTATCGCGACCTGCTGAAGCGCTATCACGCCATCTGCGAGATGGTCGGGCCGCTGCCGCCGCCCACCGTGGTGTCCACCGATCACGGCTACCAGCGCTTCCTGCTGTTCGCGCTGCCGGCGCAGCGCCAGCCCGGGCCGTGCATCGCCCCGGCGATGGCCTGGATCGATACGCCGCTGCCGGACGTGCAGGTGTCCGGGCAGGTGCAGGTGCGTGGCTGGGCGTTCAAGGATGGCGTCGGCCTGTCGAATGTGGAGCTGCTGCTGGACGGGCGTCCGGTCGCGCAGGCCGAGTACGGCACGCTGCTGGATGTGCGCCCGTACTGGAAGATCTCCACCGACCCGCAGCATCCCAATGTCGGTTTCAGCGCCACCTTCGACACGCATGCGCTGCCGCCGGGCACGCATTGGCTGGGACTGCGCCTGCACGGCCACGACGGCAGCGTCGAGGACTGGTGGGAACAGCCCATTACCATTTCCACACCTTAGATCACGCAATGACCGATGCCATGACTGTTGTCCCTCCCGTGCCTGTGCCCGGGATCCGAATCGCCGTGCTGGTGCCCTGCCATAACGAGGCGGCCACGGTCGCCTCGGTGGTCGGCGCGTTTGCGACTGCCTTGCCGGGCGCGGCGATCCATGTGCTGGACAACAATTCCAGCGATGCCACCGCGACGGTCGCGGCGGCGGCGGGCGCGCAGGTCAATCGCGTGGCATTGCAGGGCAAGGGCAATGTGGTGCGGCGTGGCTTCGCCGATGTGGAGGCCGACATCTACGTGCTGGTCGATGGTGATGCGACGTACGATGCGGCTGCCGCACCGGTGCTGGTGCGCAAGCTGATCGACGAGCGCCTGGACATGGTGGTCGGGGCGCGGCGCGATCAGCAGCAGGCCGCGTATCGGCCCGGTCATCGTACCGGCAACGTGTTGCTGACGCGTTGCGCGGGGCTGCTGTTCGGTCGCAGCTTCGACGACATGCTGTCCGGCTATCGCGTGTTCTCCCGGCGCTACGTCAAATCCTTCGCTGCGCATGCGCACGGATTCGAAACCGAAACCGAACTGGCCGTGCACGCATTGCAGCTGCGCATGCCGGTGGCCGAGGTCGAAACCGCCTACGGCGTGCGCCCGGAAGGCTCGCAAAGCAAGTTGAACACCTGGCGCGACGGCTGGCGCATCCTCACCACCATCGCCAAGCTGTTCAAGGCCGAGCGGCCGTTGTTGTTCTTCTCCATCGGCTTTGTGCTTAGCGCCACGTTGTCGATCGTGCTGGCGATTCCGTTGTTCGAGACTTATTTCCAGACCGGACTGGTGCCGCGGTTCCCCACGGCGATCCTGTGCGTGGCGCTGATGCTGCTGGGTTTCCTGCTGCTGGCGTGCGGGCTGATCCTGGACACGGTCACGCGCGGACGCGTCGAGGCCAAGCATCTGGCGTATCTGGCCGAGCCGGGCGTCGCCACTCTCGTGGCGCCGCGTGCGCCTGTAGCTGCCCGCTGATGGCAGCCATCGCGACATCGACACCGGTGGGCCGGCGACAGCGGCTGTTGGGTTGGGCCGATCGCCAGTTCGGCTTTCATTCGCCACGCCAGATCGCCGCAGCGGTGACGGCGGTCGTGCTGCTGGGTGCGCTGCTCTCGCTTGGGCTGGGCCAGGACGCCAACTGGGACCTGCGCAACTACCACCTCTATATTGGCGATGCCTGGGCACATGATCGGCTGGGCGTGGATCTGGCGTCGGCGCAGATGCAGAGTTACTTCAGCCCATTGCTCGATGCCCTGCATGCCTGGCTGATGCTGCAGCTTCCCGGGCCGGTGGTCGGGCTGCTGCTGGGCGGCTTGCATGCGCTGGTGTTCGTTCCGGTGGCGGCAGTGGCATGGCGCGTACTGGCCGGGCAAGCGCGGCGCGCGCAGTGGGCGCCGCTGCTAGCAGTGGCCGGCATGTGCAGCGCGGTGTTTCTGTCCGAACTTGGCGGCACCATGGGCGATACCGCCAGTGCGATCCCTGTGCTGGCAGCGTTGGCGCTGGTGTTGTCAGCGCAAGCGCGTGCGCGGCACGGTGCGCACGCTGTGCATCGATGGGCCATCGCTGGCGCACTGATGGGTCTGGCCGTCTCGCTCAAGCTCACCAATGCGCTCTACGCGTTGGCGTTGGTGCCGGCGGTCCTTTGCGATGGCGGGCGGATGCGCTCGCGCGTGCTGGGCCTCGGCGTGCTGGCCGGCGTTGCGGTGCTGGTGTTGGTGCTGATAGCCGGGCCCTGGTATTGGCAGGTCTGGCAACACCTTGGCAATCCGCTGTTTCCGCAGTTCAACGGAGTCTTCAAATCGCCGCTGGCGCAGCCGGTGTCGATCGCCGATGTGCGGTGGTTGCCGCGCAATCTCGGCGAGCAGCTGATCTGGCCGCTGCTGTTTACCTTCAAGCCGCAACGGATCGGCGATCTTGGTCTGGTGCAAGCCGGTTGGGCGGTGCTGTATGCGGTGACGCTGGTCGCTGCAGGACGCGGGGTGCTGCGCCGGCCCGTACGGCAGGTTGAGCTGGATCGCTCGGCCATGGTCCTGCTGATGTTCTTCAGCGTTGCTTACGCGCTGTGGCAGGCCATTTTCAGCATTCATCGCTATCTGGTGGTGCTGGAGCTGCTTGCGCCCTTGGTGCTCTGGATCGTGTGTCGGCACGCATTCGCCATACGCGCCGATCGCAAGGCGGCCTGGTTGATCGGGCTATGTGCCCTGGTCGCGGTGGTCGGGTGGAAAGATTGGGGGCATGAAGCCTGGGCCCGCGACAGCTTCCAGGTGCAGCAACCGGCGATGGGCGAACCTGCCGCCTCCACGGTGTTGCTGGTCGGCGACGAGCCGCAATCCTGGCGGGTGCCGCTGCTTCCGCGGCAGGCGCGGTATATCGGTGTGGCGACGAATATCGCCGAGACCGACCAGTACCGGCAGCGCGTGCGCACGCTGATTGCCGAGCGGCCGCAGCTATACGCCATGTTGGGCGCGGCGCGCGACAAGCAGCAACTGCGGGTCGACCGGATGAATCGCTGGGCGCAGCAGCTGGGGTGGAGCGTGCAACCGCAATGCACGCACCTGCGCTGGTTGATCGCGCGCGGCCTGCGCGCCGAGCTGGATGCATCTCAGCCGGGCCACTGCGTACTCACCATTGCCAAGGGCAGGGCGGCGGACATCGCCGCTGCAGACCGTGCCGTGCGCGAGGCCGCGCAGCAGCGCCTGGCCGCGTACGGGCTGACGCTGGACCCTGCGCGCTGCCGCACGCTGTCCTCGCATGTGGGGCAGGCCGACTATCCGTATCAGTTCTGCCCGCTGGCTCGGCCCGATTAAGGCCGTGTGCGGCCGAATCCGCCTGCATGGATGCCGGGACTGGGGACTCGGAATTTTTGCTGATGCCCGATCTTTCCGTGTGCGGCCTCCACGCTCGGCCGCAATGCAACTCCTACGGAATCTCGAACCCCGCCTGCCTTAGCAGCCGCGCCAGCGCGATCAGCGGCAGGCCGACCAAGGCGGTGGGGTCCTGCGAGCGAATGGCGTCGAACAGGCTGATGCCGAAGCCCTCGCACTTGAAGCTGCCGGCGCAATCCAGTGCGGGCTCGGCGGCCAGGTAGCGATCGATTTCGGCGCGCGTCAGCGGGCGCAGCTGCACCTCGGTCAGGTCCAGCGCGTGCGTGGTGCGGCCAGGGCCGACCAGGCTCACTGCCGTATGGAAGCGCACCACGTGGCCGGACATCGCCGTCAGCTGCGCATGGGCCCGCTCCAGCGTGCCCGGTTTGCCCAGGGCCTGGCCGTCCAGATCGGCGACCTGGTCCGAACCGATCACCCAGGCGTCGGGCGCCTGCGCGGCCACCGCCGCCGCCTTTTCCGCGGCCAGCCGGCTGGCCAGCACGTCCGGGGCCTCCCCGGGGTGCGCCTGCTCGTCGACCTCCGGCCGGGCGGTGGTGAAGTCCAGGCGCAGCCGGCCAAGCAGCTCGCGCCGATAGACCGAGGTGGAGGCAAGAATCAGGCGTGGCATCATGGGGCGCTGCGTCGGACGGGTAAGGGAGTCTGCCAGCCTTGGCGCCGCGCCAGGTGCGTGAATAGGGGCATTTGACAGGGCGTCGGCGGATCTTTAACATTCTGCGGCTTATGTCCGCGAACGTACCCGAAATGCTGGATGCTTGGCGGATGGTCGCAGCGCGCAGGCGCTTCGATGGCCGCATCCCGCTCTCTGCGATGACCCGCCTGCAAGGCAGCCTGGTCGATACCGAGGGCGAGTGTGTCTACTCGCTCCAGTTCGATCAGGACAGCCTGTTGAAGGTCGCCTACGTCGAGCTCAGTGTCGATGTCGAGCTTCCGCTGGCCTGCCAGCGCAGCCTGCAGCGTTTCCTGTATCCGGTGCAAATCAGGCAGCGTCTTGGTTTGATCCGTGACGAAGCCGACGAAGCGGCGTTGCCGGCCGAGTACGAAGCCTTGCTGGTGCCGGAAGATGGCATGCTGCGGGCCGCAGACCTGGTCGAGGACGAGCTGGTCCTGTCGATCCCGGTGGTGCCGATGGCGCCGGGCAGCGAGGCCGTCGAGGCCGAGTGGGTTCCGACCCAGGAAGAGCAAGACAAGGCCAGTCCGTTCGCGGCGCTGGCAGCGTTCAAAAAACAGTAACCGCCGCTGTGAAGGGCGGAAAGACAGGTCGGCGCGGGCGTGAAGCGTCCAGTTCGACTCGACAGACAAGTTATCGAACTTAAGTTGGAGCAATCCCATGGCTGTGCAGAAATCCCGAGTTACCCCGTCGCGTCGTGGCCAGCGTCGTTCGCACGATGCCCTGACCGCCAAGCAGCTGTCGACCGATCCGACCAGCGGCGAGATCCATCTGCGCCACCACATCACCGCTGACGGTTACTACCGCGGCAAGAAGGTGATTGCGACCAAGTCGTCGGCCGTCCAAGAAGATTGATTCGTGGCACCCGGTGCGTTCGACGCGGCCGGGTGACCCTCGCTTCTTCCGGAGCCGCCGACCACCGCGGCTCTTGCAACAGGGAACAGTATGAGCAAGCGGATCTATTCCAGAATCGCGGGCACGGGTAGCTATTTGCCCGAAAAGGTGTTGACCAACGACGACATGTCCAAGATCGTCGACACCAGCGATGAATGGATCTTCTCGCGCACTGGTATCCGTGAGCGTCACATCGTCGCCGACGACCAGACCACCAGCGACCTGGCGTATTTCGCCTCGCTGAAGGCGATGGAAGCGGCCGGCGTGACCGCCGACGAGATCGACTTGATCGTTGTCGGCACCACCACCCCAGACCTGATTTTCCCGTCCACTGCCTGCCTGCTGCAGGCGCGGCTGGGCAATGTCGGCTGCGGTGCCTTCGACGTCAACGCGGCGTGCTCGGGCTTTGTCTATGCGCTCAGCGTGGCCGACAAGTTCGTGCGCAGTGGCGATGCCAAGACCGTGCTGGTGGTGGGCGCAGAAACCCTGACCCGCATCGTCGACTGGACCGATCGCACCACCTGCGTGCTGTTCGGCGACGGCGCTGGCGCGGTCGTGCTCAAGGCCGACGAAGAAACCGGCATCCTCAGCACCCATCTGCATGCCGACGGCAGCAAGAAGGAACTGCTGTGGGATCCGGTTGGCGTATCGGTGGGCTTCGGCGAGGGCAAGAACGGCGGCGGCGCGTTGCTGATGAAGGGCAACGACGTGTTCAAGTACGCAGTCAAGGCCCTGGATTCGGTGGTCGACGAAGCCCTGGCCGCCAATGGCTACGACAAGCACGACCTGGACTGGCTGATCCCGCATCAGGCCAACCTGCGCATCATCGAGGCCACCGCCAAGCGGCTGGATCTGCCGATGGAGCAGGTGGTCGTCACCGTGGACCGCCACGGCAATACCTCCTCGGCCTCGGTGCCGCTGGCGCTGGACGAAGCGGTGCGCTCCGGCCGCGTGCAGCGTGGTCAATTGCTGCTGCTGGAAGCATTTGGTGGCGGATTTACCTGGGGCTCGGCGCTGCTGCGCTACTGAGTCCGGCAGGCAGCGCCGCGTCCGCCGGCGCTGCCTGACAGCATCAGGGACGGGCCCGTCATGGCAGAACCCATCGTCATCGCCGGACAGCGCGTCTGGCTGAAGCAGTACCGCCGCCACAGCCGCGCGGTCTCGCTTGGAGCACTCAACTTCGTTGCCCGCCGCTGGGGCCTGGATGCCTTGCGTCCACCGCCGCACCGTGGCGGCGCTGCTGCGCGCGATCTGGAGGCACGCCGGCTCGGCGAGCTGCAGGCGCAAGCGGTCAATGTGCCGCGCGTGGTCGGTTGCGGACAGGCGGCCCTGGTGCTCAGCGACAACGGGCGTTCCTTTGCCAGCTGCCTGCGCGAGGCCGATGCGCCCGAGCGCGACCGGCTGATTGCGCTGGCGGTGGCGGCCATTGCCGATGCCCATCGCGATGGCGCCTATTTCGGCCAACCGCTTCCGCGCAACATGACCTTCGACGGGCAGGCGGTCGGCTTCATCGATTTCGAGGAAGACCCGCTGGAAGTGATGGACCTGGCGCAGGCCCAGGCGCGCGACTGGCTGGTGTTCGGCTACGGGGTGGCCAAGTACTACCGTGGCCGCCGCGCGGTGCTGCAGCGGTTGATGACGTGCGCCTTCGATGCGGCCGGCCCGGCGGTGACGGCGCATGCGCATGTGGTGACCGGGCGATTGCAGCGGTTTGCGCAGCTCACCGGCCGCCTGGGCCGCTCTGCCGGAGCGCTGGCGCGTGCCATCCTCGCCATCCACGCGGCAACCTCGCTCGGCGTCTTGCTGGTGCTGGTGATGTGCGTGGACTGGCTGGCCGATGGCGACATGGATCTGCTCAACGCCTTGCTGTAGGCGTGTCGGCGGCCCCGCTGGCGGGGGCTTGCATACGCGGCAGTACAGACGCCGGGACGATTTCGCACGTATCATCCCGGCTCGATTTTTGTAGGCAGCAACGCGTGACCGAATCCACTCTCGCCTTCGTGTTTCCCGGCCAGGGCTCGCAGTCCTTAGGGATGCTGGCCGAACTGTCCGAACTGCACCCGCAGATCCGCGAAACATTTGCCGAAGCCTCCGATGGCGCCGGCGTCGACCTGTGGGCCCTGTCCCAGGGCGGCCCGGAAGAGATGCTCAACCGCACCGAATACACCCAACCGGCCCTGCTGGCTGCGGGTGTGGCGGTCTGGCGGCTGTGGAATGCGCAGCGCGGGCAGCGCCCGGCGGTCCTGGCCGGGCACAGCCTGGGCGAATACACCGCGCTGGTCGCTGCCGGCGCCCTGTCGCTGCACGACGGCGCGCACCTGGTCCGGCTGCGCGGCCAGTTCATGCAGGCCGCCGCGCCGGCCGGTGTCGGCGCAATGGCGGCGGTACTGGGCGCCGAGGATGCGCTGGTGCAGGAGGTCTGTGCCGAGGCGGCAGGCAGCCAGGTGGTGGTGCCGGCCAATTTCAACTCGCCCGGTCAGATCGTGATCGGCGGCGATGCGGCGGCGGTGGATCGCGCGCTGGCCTTGCTAGCCGAGCGTGGCGTGCGCAAGGCTGTCAAGCTGGCGGTGAGCGTGCCCTCGCACACCCCGTTGATGCGCGATGCCGCCAACCAGCTCGCCGAAGCGATGGCCGGCCTGAGCTGGCACGCCCCGCAGATTCCGGTGGTGCAGAACGTCGATGCACGCGTGCATACCGGCAGCGAGGCGATTCGCCAGGCGCTGGCCGAGCAGTTGTACCTGCCCGTGCAATGGACCGGCTGCGTGCAGGCATTGGCCGCCCAGGGCATCACCCGGATCGCCGAATGCGGCCCCGGCAAGGTGCTGAGCGGGCTGATCAAGCGTATCGACAAGCGCCTGGACGCCCGTCCGCTGGCCACGCCGGCCGATTACGCCGGCGCGCTCGAGGCGTGGACCCACTGATTCGACGCACCTGCCGGTCCTGCCGGCAGCCCTCACCGCTCGCGGCTGCGGTCGCGCGCTTCCCACTCGAGGAACAGCATTCATGAGCAAGCCTCTGCAGGGCGAGATCGCCCTCGTTACCGGTGCCAGTCGCGGGATCGGCGCGGCCATCGCCGCGACGCTGGCCGCCCAGGGCGCCACCGTGATCGGCACCGCGACCTCGGCCTCCGGCGCTGCGGCGATCGGCGAGCGCCTGGCTGCCGAAGGCGGCCACGGCCGTGAGCTCGATGTCACCGACGCTGCGGCGGTCGATGGCCTGATCGATGCGATCGGCAAGGAGTTCGGCGCGATCTCGATCCTGGTCAACAACGCCGGCATCACCCGCGACAACCTGCTGATGCGGATGAAGGACGACGACTGGCAGGCGATCATCGACACCAATCTGACCAGCGTGTTCCGCACCTCCAAGGCGGTGATGCGCGGCATGATGAAGGCGCGCAAGGGCCGTATCGTCAACATCGCCTCGGTGGTGGGCGTGACCGGCAATCCCGGCCAGACCAACTACGCCGCGGCCAAGGCCGGCATCATTGCGTTTTCCAAGTCGCTGGCCAAGGAGATCGGCTCGCGCGGGGTCACCGTGAATGTGGTGGCGCCCGGCTTCATCGATACCGACATGACCAAGGCGCTGCCGGACGAGGCCAAGGCTGCCTTGCTGCAGCAGATCGCGCTGGGCCACCTGGGCCAGCCGGACGACATCGCCAACGCGGTGGCGTTCCTGGCCGGCCCGAGTGCCAGCTACATCACCGGTGAGACCCTGCACGTCAACGGCGGCATGTACATGCCGTGAGCGTGCGGCGCCGGGAGGCGCTAAGTGGCTGATTGGCGGGGACTTGTGATGCAATGCAAGGCTCGGTCGCTTCCACTACACTATCCAACGCGGCCATCGCAGCGGCGATGGCGTTTTTTTCGTACCACCACTACTCCATCTGGAGCGATATCCCCAATGAGCACCATCGAAGAACGCGTCAAGAAAATCGTCGTCGAACAACTCGGCGTCAAGGAAGAGGAAGTCACCACCAGCGCATCGTTCGTCGATGACCTGGGTGCCGACTCGCTGGACACCGTCGAGCTGGTGATGGCGCTGGAAGAAGAGTTCGAGTGCGAGATCCCGGACGAAGAGGCTGAGAAGATCACCTCGGTCCAGCAGGCGATCGACTACGTCAAGGCTCACGTCAAGAGCTGATGCGTTGTTCCTGACTGCGGCGGCGTGCGTCAAGCCGTTGCTGCGTCAGACATTCCATGGGGCCGCTGATGCGGCCCTGTGTTTTTCAAGCGTCATCCGCAAACCGCAAGCACCGTCCGTTCCGTGGTGAGGAGATCTGCAATGAGTCGTCGTGTTGTCGTTACCGGCATGGGCATGGTGTCGCCGCTGGGCAATGATCTGGCCACCAGCTGGGATGGAATCATCCACGGGCGCTCAGGCATCGGCCCGATCACGCAGATCGATGCCTCGCAGTTCACCACCAAGATTGCCGGCGAGATCAAGAATTTCGATCCCACGCTGTTCGTGTCCGCCAAGGACGTCAAGAAGATGGATTCGTTCATCCATTACGGCGTCGGCGCCTCGTTCATGGCGCTGGACGATTCCGGCCTGGAAATCGACGAAAGCAATGCCGAACGCGTTGGCGCCATTCTCGGCTCCGGCATCGGCGGGCTGCTCGGTATCGAAGAGCAGACCATCAAATTCCACGAGGGCGGCGCGCGCAAGATTTCGCCGTTCTATGTGCCCAGCACCATCATCAACATGCTGCCGGGCCAGGTGAGCCTGATCAAGGGCCTGAAAGGCCCGACCTTCTCGGCGGTGTCGGCCTGTGCCACCTCCAACCATTCGATCGGCACCGCGATGCGCATGATCCAGCACGGCGACGCCGACGTGATGCTGGCCGGTGGCGCCGAGCGCGGCTCCTCGCCGAGTTCGGTGGGCGGCTTTTGCGCAATGAAGGCGATGTCCACCCGCAACGACGATCCGACCGGCGCTTCGCGTCCGTGGGACAAGCAGCGCGACGGCTTCGTGCTGGGCGACGGTGCCGGCGTGCTGGTGCTGGAAGAGTACGAACACGCCAAGGCGCGTGGCGCGCGCATCTATGCAGAACTGGTCGGCTTCGGCGCCAGCTCCGATGCCTTCCACATGACGGCGCCCAGCGAAGACGGCGAGGGCGCGGCGCGCAGCATGGCCGCGGCGATGCGCGATGCCAAGCTCAATCCCGAGCAGATCGGCTACCTCAATGCGCACGGCACCTCCACGCCGTTGGGCGATCTGGCCGAAACCCTGGCGATGAAGCGCGCGCTAGGCGACCACGCCTACAAGACCATGGTCAGCTCGACCAAGTCGATGACCGGCCATCTGCTCGGCGCGGCTGGCGGCGTGGAAGCGATCTTCTCGGTGATGGCGCTGCACACCGGCATCATTCCGCCGACCATCAACCTGGAAGAGCCCAGCGAAGGCTGCGACCTGGATTACGTGCCGAACGTGGCGCGCGAAGTGCAGGTGGACGCGGTGATGTCCAACGGCTTCGGCTTCGGCGGCACCAACGGCACGCTGGTGTTCAAGCGCATCTGAGATCACTGTGCGTGTGTACCGCGAGCGATGTCTCGCGGTACACGACGCATGGGATTCCGTCCACCACACCCGGACAGTGGCGCTGCCGAACCTCGCTGCGCGACCTGATCCCTCTCATCATGCGTGCCCTGCCTCCATCGCAGGGTGGCGCGTCTTAGCACCCCACGCCACACCAGGCCGATGACGCTCACCAGACCCCTGCACGCGGACATCGACCTGCTGGCGCTGCATCGGCTGGCGCCGCAGCGCTATCCGGCACTGCTCGAATCCACTGCTTCCGGCACCGCCCACGGCCGCTGGGATGTGTTGTTGCTGGCAGACGGCGCAAGCCTGCGGCTGGATGCCGACGGGCGCACGCGCGACGGCGATGGACGGGTGCTGGACGGCGGCTTTCTGCAGGCACTGGATGCGGCCTGGCAGGCCGAGCGCCTGCCGCACGCTGCGACCGGCCCGTGGCCGTTTCGCGGTGGCTGGGCGGTATTGCTGGATTACGAGCTGGCCGCGCAGGTCGAACCGATTCTGCAGCTACCCACGCGCAGCGATGGCTTGCCGAGCGCGCTGGCGCTGCGCGCACCGGCCGCGGTGCTGCGCGATCGGGTGCAGGGCCACTGCATCGCGCTGGCCGAGCCGGGCCGCGCAGATCTGCTGACCCGCATCGTCGATGACATCGCCGCCTGCGCCGCGCTGCCGCCGTTGCCAGCGTGGGCCGGGCCGGCGGCTGTCGAAGAAGATGCGCCGGAGCGCTTTACCGCTGCCGTGGAGCGTGTGCTCGATTACCTGCGCGCCGGCGACGTGTTCCAGGCCAATATCTCGCGCGCCTGGCATGCGGCGTTCGCCGCTGCGGTCGATCCGGCGGCGTTGCATGCGCGCCTGCGCGCGGCCAATCCCGCCCCGTTTGCCGGCCTGTTCGTCGCGGCAGGCCGCGCGGTGGTGAGTTCCTCGCCGGAGCGGCTGGTGTCGGTGCAGGGCGATGTGGTGCAGACGCGCCCGATCGCCGGTACCCGCGCGCGCTTTGCCGGCGACGACGATGCCGCGCGCATCCGCGAGCTGGTCGGCCATCCGAAGGAGCGCGCCGAGCACGTCATGCTGATCGACCTGGAACGCAACGACCTGGGGCGCATCTGCGCACCGGGCACGGTGGAGGTGGACGAGCTGATGGGCGTGGAAAGCTACGCGCATGTGCACCATATCGTCAGCAACGTGCGTGGCCGTCTGCGCCCCGACGTCACCCCGGGCGAGGTGGTTGCTGCGGTATTTCCGGGCGGCACCATCACCGGTTGCCCGAAGGTGCGCTGCATGCAGATCATCGCCGAGCTCGAAGGCACCGCGCGTGGCGCCTATACCGGCGCATTCGGCTGGCTCAATCGCGACGGCGACATGGATCTGAACATCCTGATCCGCACCGCCGAGGTGGCCGGGGACCAGGTGCATTTCCGCACCGGCGCCGGGATCGTGGTGGATTCGGACCCGCAGCGCGAACTGGATGAAACCCGCGCCAAGGCGCGCGGCGTGCTGCGCGCCTTCGACCAGGCATGAGCGCTTCAACGGGACATCACCGGCGCGCGGTATCCTGCGCGGCGCTGGGGCAATGACGAGGTGCGTGTGGCGGTGACTGGCAAACGTGGATGTCTGGCCGTGCTGGGCACGGCGCTGTTGCTTGCAGCGCTGCTGGCGATTGCGGCCGTGGTGGCGTGGCGGCATTACCTGCACTTTGCCCAGACGCCGGTGAGCGCGAGTGCGCCCAGCGTGGTGATCGCGCCTGGCGATTCACTCAAGGCCACGCTGCGCAAGTTGCGCGCCGCCGGCGTGGCACAGGGCACCGATCTGGAATGGCAGCTGCTCGCGCGCCAGGTCGATGCGGCCGGCAAGCTCAAGGTGGGCGAATACGCGCTGGCCCCGGCGCTGTCGCCGCGCGAGCTGCTCGAACGCATGCGCCAGGGCCGGGTGATCCAGTACCGCTTCACGATCGTGGAAGGCTGGAACTTCCGCCAGCTGCGCGCCGCGATCGCCACCGCCACGCCGCTGCGGCAATCCATCGCTGCGCTGGACGATGCGGCAGTGATGGCGCGGCTGGGTTTTGCCAGCCAGCACCCGGAAGGGCGCTTTCTGCCGGAAACCTATCTCTACCAGCGCGGCGACAGCGATCTGGACGTGCTCAAGCGCGCTCACCTCGCCATGGACAAAGCGCTGGCGCAGGCCTGGGCGCAGCGCGCTGCCGATCTGCCGCTCAGCTCGCCGGAGCAGGCGTTGATCCTGGCCTCCATCATCGAAAAGGAAACCGCGCTGGGTTCGGAGCGTCCGCTGATTGCCGGCGTGTTCCTGCGCCGCCTGCAGCTGGGCATGAAGCTGCAGACCGACCCCACCGTGATCTACGGCATCGGCAGCAGCTACGACGGCAATATCCGCCGCCGCGACCTGACCACCGATACGCCGTACAACACCTACACCCGCGCCGGCCTGACCCCGACCCCGATCGCCATGCCCGGCCGCGAGGCCTTGCTGGCGGCAGTGCGTCCGGCACCGGGGAATGCCTTGTACTTCGTGGCGGTCGGCGATGGCACCGGCGCGCACGTGTTCTCGGCCACCCTGGCCGAACACAATGCGGCGGTGGCGCGTTACCTGCAGCGTCGCCGCCTGCCGCAACCGGAGCCCACGCCATGACCACTGCGTTCTCACCCTGGCAGCAGCGCGCCTACGACCAGACGCTGGCGGCGCTGGACGCCGGCCGGCTCGGCCACGGCTTGCTGATCTGCGGGCCGGATGGCCTGGGCAAGCGTGCGGTGGCCCTGGCGTTGGCCGAGCACGTGCTGGCCAGCGCGCCGGACCCGGCGCTGGCGCAGCGCAGCCGGCAGCTGATCGCCGCCGGAACCCACCCGGATCTGCAGCTGATCTCGTTCATTCCCAACCGCACCGGCGACAAGCTGCGCACCGAGATCGTGATCGAGCAGGTGCGCGAGATTTCGCAAAAGCTCTCGTTGACCCCGCAGTACGGCATCGCCCAGATCGTGATCGTCGACCCGGCCGATGCGATCAATCGCGCTGCCTGTAACGCGCTGCTCAAGACGCTGGAAGAACCCTCGCCGGGGCGCTACCTGTGGCTGATCAGCGCGCAGCCGGCACGCTTGCCGGCGACCATCCGCAGCCGCTGCCAGCGCCTGGAATTCAAGCTGCCGCCCGCGCACGAGGCGCTGGCCTGGCTGCTGTCGCAGGGCGTCGACGAGCGGGCTGCGCAGGAAGCGCTGGATGCCGCGCGCGGTCATCCGGGGCTTGCGGCGCAGTGGCTGCGCGAGGATGGCCTGGCGGTGCGGCGCGCGGTGGCGCAGGACCTGGAACAGATCGCCGCCGGGCGCGCCGGCGCAGTGGAGGTTGCGCAGCGCTGGACCAACGACGGCCAGGCCGACCAACGGCTGCGCCACGCGGCGGACCTTGCGCTGGCCCAGGCATCGGCCGGCTTGACCGATCCATCGCGGTTGCACAAGCTGGCGACCTGGTTCGACGCCGCCAATCGCACCCGCGACCTGCTGCGCACCACCGTCCGCGCCGATCTGGCGGTGACGGAATTGTTGCTGGCCTGGCGCGAGGGAGAGCGTCCGGCACGTTCTAGGGGAACTCGATGAGTGCAATGAATGCACGCCAGGGCATTTTGTCGCTGGCGTTGAAGGACAAGCCGGCGCTCTACAGCGCCTACATGCCGTTCGTGAAGGGCGGCGGCATCTTCGTGCCCACGCCCAAGCGCTACATGCTCGGCGACGAGGTCTTCCTGCTGCTGACGCTGCCGGACTCCAGCGAACGCCTGCCGGTCGCCGGCAAGGTCATCTGGACCACCCCGGCCGGTGCGCAAGGCAACCGCGCCGCCGGCATCGGCGTGCAGTTCCCGGACGGCCAGGAAGGCGAGAGCGTGCGCAACAAGATCGAGACGCTGCTGGCGGGATTGACGACCTCCGACAAGCCGACGCACACGATGTGATGCGGGGCGCCGCGGCCGCGCGCGTGATCGCCGTTGTCTGGCGCGGGGCATCGACGGGCGTATCGGGCATCTGAACGGCGCCGAATCGATTGCCACAGCGTCGCTCCAGGGAGTCATGGCGCCACGCCCAGCCACCGGAACGGGGCGTTTTCGAGCGCATTGCCGCCGCCGCCGATGAACCTGTTGACGATCGCCGCAGCTGCCCTATAATGTGCGGCTCGCGTCACCGGGCGGTTAGCTCAGCGGTAGAGCATTGCCTTCACACGGCAAGGGTCACAAGTTCGAACCTTGTACCGCCCACCATCGAAATCCAGCAGCAGCAAGGGTTTCAACGCGAGAAGAAGAGCCGGCCATGTGCCGGCTTTTTTGTTGTCCTGAAGGCGCTCCTGCAACCGCCTTGGGCGTCTGGCTCGGTTGAAGTGATGTGGACCAGCCGATGCCGTCAAAACGCAGGTGTCGCCGCTATCCGCGCGAGTGGGATGCAGAGCCCGTTGATCCCAACGACTTGTTCAAGTCGCTGATAGGCCTGTTCATCCGGTTGTGCCTGCTTGTTGCAGGCGCAGGAACGAATCGCCATCCTGCAGTCCCCCGCGTTGAAGAAGGAGTGGCGATGAAGGCGCTGCTTGGAAGTGCTCTGGTTGCGATGGCGTTGCTGGCCGGCTGTGCACGCGATGTGGGCGAGCAGTACGTGGGCAGGTGGGTCAACACGACGTCGGAGAAGAACGTGCTCAGCATCGAGCACAACGGCGAGAGCTTCATCATTCGCGATACCACGCCGGAGCGGCTCGGCGGCGGCGTCAGGACGAAGAATCATCCGGCGATCTTGAACAAGGGCGTGCTGCAGGTGTCCGGCGCCGATGGCACCGTCAACTATGCGATCGACCAGGCGACCGGGCACCTGAGTACGGGCGATACCGAGTACATGCGGGTCAAGTGATCGCTGCGCACTCGTTCAATGGGGGGTGCTGGGTAGCGGCACTGCGTGTGATCACATCACCAATGGGGCAGCACCCCTGGCGTGTGGAACGCGGCGCATGACCTGTTGCCGCGAGCGCGCGGCTGGCGTTGTGAAGATTTCGCGAAACAGGTCCGCGCATGCGGCCCGGCCAGGCGAAGCCTGTATCTCAATCCCGCGATGCCGCTGCGTGTGCCTGCATCCAGCGCCACAACGTCGTGCGCGAGACGCCCAGTGCCTGTGCGGCGAGGGCGCGATTGCCGTTTGCGCGATCGAGCGCTGCGCGAACTACCGCTGTGGTGAGTTGCAGGCGCGAGCTCGCAAGATCGGTGTGCCCGGGTGCTGCTGCGCCATCGCCATCGCCAATGCGCATCTCGAACAGCTCAGGTGCCCAGCGTTCCAGTTGATCCAGGTCAAGGCTGTGGCGCGGTTGTGCCTTCCAATGAATGCACAGGCGCTCGACCAGATTGCGTAATTCGCGCACGTTGCCCGGCCATACGTGCTGTTGCAGCCGCTGCAGTGCTGTCGATGACAGCGGGGAAGGCATGCCGCCGAGGTGCTGGAAGTAATGCGCCAGCAACAAGGCGATCTCGTCGGGGCGGTTGCGCAGCGGCGGCAGGGCGATGCGTAGCGCTGCCAGGCGATAGAAGAGGTCGCGGCGGAAGCGTCCTTGCTCGACCAGTGCCTGCAGCGGCTGCAGGCTGGCGGCGACCACGCGCACGTCCACGGCGACCGGCAGGGTGGCGCCAACCCGCAGCACTTCGCGCTCTTCCAGCACGCGTAGCAGGCGTGTCTGCAGCGGCATCGGCAGTTCGCCGATTTCGTCGAGAAACAGCGTGCCGTCCTGCGCGGCTTCGATCAGGCCGACATGGCCGCCGCGGCGTGCGCCGGTAAAGGCGCCGTCGCTGTAGCCGAACAATTCCGCCTCCAGCAACGACTCGCTGATGGCGCCGCAGTTGATGGCGACGAAGCGGCCACGCCGGCGGCTGCCGGCATGCAACTGGCGTGCGACCAGTTCCTTGCCGGTGCCGGTCTCGCCGCTGATCAGCACGGTGCCCGGATGCGGGGCGTACAGCTGCACCAGCTCGCGCACCTGGGTGATTGCAGCATCGTCGCCCAGCAATGCGTCGGTGCGCTGCACCCGTCGGGTGCCGGTGCGGCTGGCGGAGTGATCGTTGCCGGGTGCGCTTCCCAGCGCGATGGCGTGCTCGAGTGCCAGGCGGACCGAATCTGCCGAATACAGCAGTACCCCGGGCAAGCCGGCCTGCTCGGCGAAATCGATCGCCATGCCGGTGCCGACGATGACCTGGATGCCGCTGGCACGCAGGTCGGCGATGCAGTCGCGCGCGTCCTCGGCGGTGACGAAGCGACGGTGTTCGATGTCCAGGTCGAAGCTGTCCTGAAACGCGCGGAACGAGGGCACGTCGGTGGCATGGGTGACCACGCCGATGCGCGGTGCGATGCGGCGTGCGCGCGCCAGCGCTTCCATCAGATCGAATCCGGTGGCCTGGATCGGCGCCAGTGGCAGTGCGAGCCGGCTGCGCAGATAGGCGGCATTGGAGCCGCCGGCGACCAGCACGTCGCAGCGCTCGCGGCGCAGGCGCTGGCCGATGACATCCACGGCCTCGGCAAAGCCGAGGTTGACCTGCTCGATGCGCGCGCGCTGGTCGAACTCGGGGATGACGTCGGCCAGCAGGCCGGTCAGGCGAGAGACGCTGACGGTCCAGATGACGGGGCCAGAGGTCTCCGTCGGCTCGATAAATCGGGGGCTGCGCATCGGTGGCGTCGCGTTGCAGGGATGTTGCATCGTGCTTGGCGCGTTGCAGTATTGCAACATTCGGCGCTGACTGGTCCAGTCGAATCAATGGCTTGGCGTTGGCATGCCATTTGCGCTCTATCCCGCATCCCACCCCAGGAACCACCATGACGTCCTCGCCCACTGCTTCCGCCGGCTCGCGCTTCCGCGCCGCGCTGGCCGCCGAATCGCCGCTGCAAGTGATCGGCGCGATCAATGCCAACCACGCGCTGCTGGCGCAGCGCGCCGGCTATCAGGCCATCTACCTGTCTGGCGGTGGCGTGGCGGCCGGTTCGCTGGGGTTGCCGGACCTGGGCATCAATACGCTGGAAGACGTGCTGATCGACGTGCGCCGCATCACCGATGTCTGCGCGCTGCCGCTGCTCGTGGACGTGGATACCGGCTTCGGGCCGAGCGCGTTCAATATCGAGCGCACCATCAAGTCGCTGATCAAGGCCGGCGCGGCCGGCTGCCATATCGAAGACCAGGTCGGTGCCAAGCGCTGCGGGCATCGGCCGGGCAAGGAGATCGTCAGCCAGGCCGAGATGGTCGACCGGGTCAAGGCGGCGGCCGATGCCAAGACCGATGCGGCGTTCTTCTTGATCGCACGCACCGATGCGATCCAGATGGAGGGCGTGGATGCGGCGATCGAGCGTGCGATCGCCTGCGTGGAGGCCGGTGCCGACGGCATCTTTGCCGAGGCCGCGTACGACCTGGAGACGTACACGCGGTTTGTCGATGCGGTGCGCGTGCCGGTGCTGGCCAACATCACTGAATTCGGCAAGACGCCGCTGTTCACACGCGACCAGCTCGCGCAGGCCGGCGTGGCGATCCAGCTGTTTCCGCTGTCGGCGTTCCGTGCGGCCAACAAGGCGGCCGAAGCGGTCTACACCGCCATCCGGCGCGATGGGCACCAGC
Source organism: Xanthomonas sp. BRIP62418 (assembly GCF_003993495.1). NCBI lineage: Bacteria > Pseudomonadati > Pseudomonadota > Gammaproteobacteria > Lysobacterales > Lysobacteraceae > Xanthomonas > Xanthomonas sp. BRIP62418. The sequence continues at coordinate 132,007 of NZ_QEZG01000049.1, read as the reverse complement.
AGGCCGTGCTGGACACCATGCAGACGCGCGAAGAGCTGTACGAGCGCATCGGCTACCACGACTACGAGCAGCGCCTGGACGGCTTGTTTGCACGCAAAGGCGCATGATCGCGCCTTGCTGCGTGCAGGTTCGGCCATTTCATCCGTGACACCGCAACACGACACCGTTTGGGAGCGCATCGCATGAACGACACCGTCAATCCCGGCTTCAAGCCGAAGAAATCCGTCGCCTTGTCCGGCACCGCTGCGGGCAACACCGCGCTGTGCACGGTGGGGCGCAGCGGCAACGACCTGCATTACCGCGGCTACGACATCCTGGACCTGGCCACCACCAGCGAGTTCGAGGAAATCGCCTATCTGCTGGTGCATGGCAAGTTGCCCAATAGTGGCGAACTGCGCGGTTACAAGGCCAAGTTGCGTTCGCTGCGCGGCGTGCCGGCGGCAGTGAAGACGGCGCTGGAACAGCTGCCGCCGTCGTCGCATCCGATGGATGTGATGCGCACCGGCGTGTCGGTGCTGGGCTGCCTGCAGCCGGAAAAGGACGACCACAATCATCCTGGCGCACGCGATATCGCCGACAAGCTGATGGCCTCGCTGGGGTCGATGCTGCTGTACTGGTATCACTACAGCCACAACGGCAAGCGCATCGAGGTGGAAACCGACGACGACTCGATCGGCGGGCACTTCCTGCACCTGTTGCACGGGTTTGCGCCGAAGGACGCGTGGGTGCGTGCGATGCACACCAGCCTGATCCTGTACGCCGAGCACGAGTTCAACGCGTCGACGTTTGCGAGCCGCGTCATTGCCGGCACCGGCAGCGACATGTACAGCGCCATCGCCGGTGGCATCGGCGCACTGCGCGGGCCCAAGCATGGCGGCGCCAACGAAGTGGCCTTCGAGGTGCAAAAGCGCTACGACACGCCGGACGAGGCCGAGGCCGACATCAAGGCGCGTGTGGAGCGCAAGGAAGTGGTGATCGGCTTCGGGCATCCGGTCTATACCGTGTCCGACCCGCGCAACAAGGTGATCAAGGAGGTGGCGCGCGAGCTTTCCGAGGCACAGGGAAGCCGCAAGATGTACGACATCGCCGAGCGCCTGGAGAGCGTGATGTGGGACATCAAGAAGATGTTCCCGAACCTGGACTGGTTCAGTGCGGTCAGCTACCACATGATGGGCGTGCCGACGGCGATGTTTACGCCGCTGTTCGTGCTGGCGCGTACGGCTGGCTGGAGCGCGCACGTCATCGAGCAACGCATGGACGGCAAGATCATTCGGCCTTCTGCGAATTACACGGGGCCAGAGGATCAGGTGTTCGTGCCGCTGGATGAGCGCTCCTGAAAGCTGCTGCCTGCGAGCGGCCCTCATCCGCCCTTCGGGCACCTTCTCCCGCGTTGCGGGAGAAGGGAGAGTGGCGAGCAGCAGGTGGTGACTAGCAGCACGAGCGCCTGTAACAACAGCCACAGCAACAGCCACAGCCACAGCCACAGCCACAGCCACAGCAACAGCCACAGCCACAGCAACAGCACCAGCACCAGCACCAGCACCAGCAGACCCCGCCCGCTTTGTGATATCGCCAGCCATGAACAGCCAGTACCGCAAGCCCTTGCCGGGCACCTCGTTGGACTATTTCGATGCACGCGCCGCCGTGGATGCGCTGCAACCCGGCGCCTACGCAACGTTGCCGTATACCGCGCGCGTGCATGCCGAAAACCTGGTGCGGCGTGCGCAGCCACAGATGCTGGAGGCCTACCTGCGCCAGTTGATCGAGCGCAGGCGCGACCTGGATTTTCCCTGGTTTCCGGCGCGTGTGGTCTGTCATGACATCCTGGGGCAGACCGCGCTGGTCGACCTGGCCGGACTGCGCGATGCAATCGCCGAGCAGGGGGGCGATCCGGCGCAGGTCAACCCGGTGGTGCCGGTGCAATTGATCGTCGATCACTCGCTGGCAGTGGAATACGCCGGCTTCGACAAACAGGCCTTCGCCAAGAACCGCAGCGTGGAAGATCGCCGCAACACCGACCGCTTCCACTTCATCGAGTGGACCAAGCGCGCGTTCGAGAACATGGAGGTGATTCCGCCGGGCAACGGCATCATGCATCAGATCAATCTGGAGAAGATGTCGCCAGTGATCTACACGCTCGACGGCGTGGCGTTTCCCGATACCTGCGTGGGTACCGACAGCCACACCCCGCATGTGGATGCGCTGGGTGTGATCGCCGTGGGTGTGGGTGGGCTGGAAGCGGAGAACGTGATGCTGGGCCGTGCCTCGTGGATGCGCCTGCCCGACATCATCGGCGTGGAATTGCTGGGCCGGCCGGCGCCCGGCATCACCGCCACCGACATCGTGCTGGCCTTGACCGAATTCCTGCGCCAGCAACGCGTGGTCGGTGCCTATCTCGAGTTTTATGGAGCCGGCGCCAGCGCGCTGACCATCGGCGACCGCGCGACCATTTCCAATATGACGCCGGAGTTCGGTGCCACCGCGGCGATGTTCTATATCGACCAGCAGACGCTGGACTACCTGCGTCTGACCGGGCGCGAAGAGACGCAGATTGCGTTGGTGGACACCTACGCCCGCCAGACCGGCCTGTGGGCGGATGACCTGGTCACCGCGCACTACGAGCGCGTGCTGCAGTTCGACCTGTCGAGCGTGGTGCGCAACATGGCCGGGCCGTCCAATCCGCACAAGCGCGTGGCCACCAGCGCGCTGGCCGAGCGCGGCATTGCCGGTGTCTGGGACGATGTGCCGGGGCAGATGCCCGATGGCGCGGTGATCATCGCCGCGATCACCTCGTGCACCAATACCTCCAACCCGCGCAATGTCATTGCCGCCGGCTTGCTGGCGCGCAACGCGAACGCGCGTGGACTGACCCGCAAGCCGTGGGTCAAGAGTTCGCTGGCGCCGGGCTCCAAGGCGGTGCAGTTGTATCTGGAAGAGGCCGACCTGTTGGGCGAGCTGGAACAACTGGGCTTCGGCATCGTGGCGTTCGCCTGCACCACCTGCAACGGCATGAGTGGCGCACTGGATCCGGCGATCCAGCAGGAGATCATCGACCGCGATCTGTACGCGACAGCGGTGTTGTCGGGCAACCGCAATTTCGACGGGCGCATCCATCCCTACGCCAAGCAGGCGTTCCTGGCATCGCCACCGTTGGTGATCGCCTATGCCATCGCCGGGACGGTGCGCTTCGATATCGAAAAGGATGTGCTGGGCATCGACGCCGATGGCGTTGCGGTGACGCTCAAGGATCTGTGGCCAAGCGATGCGGAGATCGACGCGGTGGTGGCGCGCAGCGTCAAGCCGGAACACTTCCGCAGCGTCTATGACCCGATGTTCAAGCGCAGCGTGGGGCAGGGCAGCAGCGTCAGCCCGTTGTACGACTGGCGGCCGACCAGCACCTACATCCGTCGCCCGCCGTATTGGGAAGGCGCGCTCGCCGGTGCACGCAGTTTGCGCGGACTGCGCCCGCTGGCGGTGCTGGGCGACAACATCACCACCGATCATCTGTCGCCGTCGAACGCGATTCTGGCCGGCAGCGCGGCCGGCGAATACCTGGCGCAGATGGGCGTGCCGGAGGAAGACTTCAATTCCTACGCCACCCATCGCGGCGACCACCTCACCGCGCAGCGCGCCACCTTCGCCAACCCCAAACTGGTCAACGAAATGGCGGTGGTCGATGGGCAGGTCAAGGCAGGCTCGCTGGCGCGGCTGGAACCGGAAGGGCAGGTGCTGCGCATGTGGGAGGCGATCGAAACCTACATGACGCGCAAGCAGCCGCTGATCATCATTGCCGGTGCCGATTACGGCCAGGGCTCCTCGCGCGACTGGGCCGCCAAGGGCGTGCGTCTGGCCGGTGTGGAGGTGATCGTGGCCGAAGGCTTCGAGCGGATTCACCGCACTAACCTGATCGGCATGGGCGTGTTGCCGCTGGAGTTCAAGCCGGGCAGTGATCGCAAGACGCTGGGCATCGACGGCAGCGAAACCTTCGATGTGGTCGGCGAGCGCACGCCGGGTGCCACGCTGACGCTGTCGATCCATCGGCGTAATGGCGAGCAGTTGCAGGTGCCGGTGACCTGCCGGCTGGATACCGCCGAAGAAGTGTCGATCTACGAGGCGGGCGGCGTATTGCAACGGTTTGCGCAGGATTTTCTTGAGGCAAACAAGGCCGCATAGGGCAGCGTCATGGCCGAGTCTTCGCGATTGATCTTCATGCTCAAGCCGGCACCGCAGGTGCTTGCGGCCATGGTCGATGCCGTGGCTGCACACCGCCTCGATGCGATGCTTGGCGATGCCTATTTCGATCCTGGCAACTGGCATCAGTCAGTCTCGGATCGGTTTGAAGGATCTGCTGCGCGTGCGGCCATGCTGCGCGCGGGTGATCGCCTCGATGCCCAGGCAGTCACGTTTTGCTTGAATCGAATTACCAGTCGCGGAACAGACCCAGTGCATTGGGCATTTCGGGCAGAAGGCAATCCACCTGCGTTCATTGCGTTACAGGCTGCTATTGCAGCAGCGCTGCGTGCCGAAGGCTTTCGTGTTGCAAGCGGACATACGCCGCACGTCACGATTAGCTATGCGGCGCCAAGCAAGTTGAACCAGCCCATTGTGCCTATCACCTGGCATGCCACCGAGGTGTTGTTGGTCGAAGGCGGGGGGCGGCCGTATCACTATGCGCGCATCGCATGTTGGCAATTGCGACCCGATGGCCTCCTGACGGACCAGGCGCAATTGCCGTTCTGATCTGCGCAGGATTGTTTGCTTGAGATCTTCACGGTGACGCATCGCGATAGCGTATTGATGCGTCACGTAGACTTTTCCTCAATACATCCGCACGTCGTTTCCAAGGAACGCTCATGGCATTGGCTCCCCAACTCCGCATCCCGGCCACCTACATGCGTGGCGGCACCAGCAAGGGCGTGTTCTTTCGCTTGCAGGACCTGCCCGCTGCCGCCCAATTGCCGGGGCCTGCGCGCGATGCGTTGTTGCTGCGGGTGGTCGGCAGTCCCGACCCGTACGGCAAGCAGATCGACGGCATGGGTGGGGCGACCTCCAGCACCAGCAAGGGCGTGATCGTGTCGGCCAGCGCGCGCGCCGGGCACGATGTGGACTACCTGTTTGGGCAGGTGTCCATCGACAGCGCGTTCGTGGACTGGAGCGGCAACTGCGGCAACCTGTCGGCGGCGGTGGGGCCGTTTGCGATTGCCAATGGCCTGGTCGATGCCGCGCGGGTGCCGCGCGACGGTGTGGCGACGGTGTGGATCTGGCAGGCCAATATCGGCAAGACCATCGTGGCGCATGTACCGATGACCGATGGTCAGGTGCAGGAAACCGGCGACTTCGAACTGGATGGGGTGACCTTTCCGGCCGCTGAGGTGCAGCTGGAATTCCTCAACCCGGCCGACGCTGCCGAAGGCGAGGGCGGCGCGATGTTTCCCACCGGCAGGCTGATCGATCAGCTGGAGGTTCCCGGCCTGGGTACGATCGCCGCGACGCTGATCAATGCCGGCATTCCGACCATCTTCGTTAACGCGCGCGACCTGGGCTACACCGGCACCGAGCTGCAGGAGGCGATCAATGGCGACCCGCGTGCACTGACGATGTTCGAGACCTTGCGCGCGCACGGCGCGTTGCGGATGGGCTTGATTGCGAAGGTGGAAGAGGCAGCCACGCGGCAGCACACCCCGAAGGTGGCCTTTGTCGCGCCACCGGCTGATTACACCGCGTCCAGCGGCAAGCCGGTGCGCGCGGCCGAGATCGATCTGCTGGTGCGCGCGCTGTCGATGGGCAAGTTGCACCACGCCATGATGGGCACCGCGGCCGTCGCCATCGGGACAGCCGCGGCTGTGCCTGGCACGCTGGTCAATCTGGCCGCCGGCGGCGTGACGCGCACGGCGGTGCGCTTCGGGCATCCGTCCGGCACCCTGCGGGTCGGCGCCGAGGCGCAATCGATCGATGGCAAATGGCGGGTCACCAAGGCGCTGATGAGCCGCAGCGCGCGGGTGTTGATGGAAGGCTGGGTGCGGGTACCGGTCGACTCTGTTGGGGGCAGCTGATCGCCTATTGAGACCGGGCACGCCCCGGCGCACAAATTGCATGCGGGTGTTGCATTAATTCGAACACCTTTTCGAATTCGGAAAACTTTTTCGCACGCGCTCTGCCAAATTTGTGTAAATCGTGTTAATTCTGTTGCAACGCGGCATGCAGATCAGGCCGCTCCGCCAACCGAATTCGGAGTCTTCCCATGTCCGCCAGCCGGTCGCTCAAGATCAGCGCGCTCGCCGTTGCCGTCGCTTCCCTTCTTCCGCTTCATGCCGCCGCCCAGCAGGCGCCCAGCGACGACGGTGTCGTGCGCCTGGACGCGGTCAAGGTCACGGTCGAGCGCCGCTCGGAAGATTCCAAGGACGTCCCGGTCTCGGCATCGGTGCTGCGTCCGGAATTTCTGGATGCCATCTCCACCAGCGGCTCGGATATCCGCGTGCTCGCGGGCAAGGCGCCCAGCCTCAACATCGAATCGTCCAACGGCCGTGTGTTCCCGCGCGTGTACATCCGCGGCTACGGCAACACCGACTTCAACACCTACGCCTCGCAGCCGGTGTCGCTGATCTATGACGACGTGGTGCAGGAAAACGCGTTCCTGAAGGGCTTCCCGATCTTCGATCTGGAAGGCCTGGAAGTGCTGCGCGGCCCGCAGGGCACGCTGTTCGGCCGCAACACGCCGGCCGGCGTGGTCAAGTTCAACTCGGTCAAGCCGACCATTGGCGCCAATGACGGCTACGCCAGCCTGTCCTACGGCACCTACGGCACGATGACGCTGGAAAGCGGCCTGAGCATCGCCATGGGCGAGCATTGGGCGGCGCGTCTGTCCACGCTGGGCCAGCGTCGCGACGACTGGGTGGAAAACCGCGATGGCCGCGACCTGGAAGGCTATACCGATTCGGCCGTGCGCCTGCAGCTGCTGTACCAGGCCAGCGACGATTTCAGTGCCTTGTTCAACGCGCATGCGCGCCACCTGGACGGCACCGCGCGGCTGTTCCGCGCCAACGTCATCCAGCCCGGCACCAACCAGCTGGTGGACGGCTTCGACGAAGAGAAGTCCTTCATCGACGGCGCCAACAACCAGGAACTGCAGACCTATGGCGGCAGCGCCAACCTGACCTGGGACCTGGGCGACATCGCGCTGCACTCGATCACCGCCTACGAAGGCATCGGCAAGTACTACAGCCGCGGCGATATCGACGGCGGCTTCGGCGCGGTGTTCGCACCGCCGTCCGGCCCGGGCGTGATTCCGTTCCCGGTGGAAACCGCCGGCGGCATCAAGAGCCTGGACCAGTACAGCCAGGAACTGCGTGCCGAATCGCAATACGAAGGCCCGCTCAACTGGCAGGCCGGCCTGTACTACTTCCACGACGACGTGGAAGGCGAAAACTACACCTACAACACCTTCAGCGGCGGCGATCTGGCCAGCTACCAGCTGACCCGCCAGCGCAATACCTCGTGGGCGGCATTCGGCTCGTTGAACTACGCGGCCACCGATCGCCTGAACCTGCGCGCCGGCATCCGCTACACCTACGACAAGAAGACCTTCGACGTGCTGGCGCTGGACCGCGTCACGCTGGTCGAGCCGTCCAGCGGCGAGACCGACAACTCCAAGGTCACCGGCGATCTGGCGGCCACCTTCGCCATCAACGACGACGTCAACGTGTACGCCCGTGCGGCACGCGGCTTCCGCGGCGCCAGCTTCGGCGTGCCCTCGGGCACCGCGCCGCTGACCGTGGCCGAGCCGGAGACGGTGGATTCGTTCGAGATCGGCATCAAGTCGGATCTGTTCGACAACCGCGCGCGCCTGAGCTTCGACATCTACGATTTCCGCGTCAAGAACCAGCAGCTCACCGCGGTGGGCGGCGTCTCCAACGACGTGCGCCTGCTCAACGCCGACAAGACCAAGGCGCGCGGTGCCGAGTTCGACTTCGAAGCGCTGCTCACCCAGAACCTGCGCGTCACCGCCGGCGGTGCCTACAACTGGACCCGCATCGACGACCCGGCGCTGTCGGTGGGCGTGTGCCGCACCTGCACCGTGACCGACCCGCTCAACGCGGCCGGCAACGCCATCATCGACGGCAACGATCTGCCGCAGGCTGCCAAGTGGATGGCCAACGCCACCCTGCGTTACGGCATCCCGATGGGCAACGACGGCGAGCTGTTCTTCTACACCGACTGGTCCTACCGCAGCGAAGTGAACTTCTTCCTGTACGACTCCAAGGAGTTCACCGGCCAGCCGCTGGTCGAAGGCGGCGCCAAGATCGGCTACAACTGGGGTGCGGGCGCGTACGAGGTGTCGGTGTTCTGCCGCAACTGCACCAACCAGATCCGTGTGACCGGTGCGATCGACTTCAACAACCTCACCGGCTTCATCAACGACCCGCGCATCGTCGGCGCGCAGTTCCGCGCCAATTTCTGATCGGCGTGGTGGTGTAGCACGATTGAACCGCCGGCCAACACGCCGGCGGTTTTTTTATGGTCGCAGGAGCAGATACATGCAGCAGAGATGGCGAAACGCGTGGTGGATGCTGGGGCTGTGGTGCGCATCGGCAGTGGCATGGGGGCAGACGCCTGCCGTGACCGCAGCGCAGGCGCCGCCAACACCCACATCCACCGAGTTGCTGGTGGTCTCCACCGATATCGGCGACGACATCGACGATGCGTTTGCGCTGGGGTTGTTGCTGCGCAGCCCGCAGCTGCGGGTGCTGGGCATCGCATCGGCCTGGGGCGACACCGGCTTGCGCGCGCAGTTGCTGCAGCGCCTGTTGCAGCAGGCCGGGCGCAGCGAGATCCCGTTGGCGGTGGGTGCACGCACCACCAGCGCGATCCCCTTCAGCCAGGCGCGCTGGGCCGCAAGGGGACAGGCGCCAGGCAAGCTGCCGGATGCGGCGGCGATGATCCTGCAGCAGGCGCACCTGCATCCCGGCGAGGTGACCTTGCTGGTGTTGGGGCCGATGACCGACGCGGCACTGGCGCAGCAGCGCGACCCGGCCGGCTTTGCCAGGCTCAAGCGCATCGTGGCGATGGGCGGCTCGGTCCGCGTTGGCTATGGCAAATCGGCGTATCGGCCGGCCAGTGCGCCGGCGCCGGAGTACAACATCCTAGCCGATGTGCCGGCGGCGCAGCGGGTGTTCGCGGCCGGCGTGCCGATCGTGTTGCTGCCCCTGGACGCCACCCAGGTTCCGCTGGAAGAGCCCGAGCGCGTCGCGCTGTTTGCACACGGCGACGGGCTCACCGATGCGCTCACCCAGCTGTATTACCAGTGGCGCAACACCGACCAGCCCTGGGCCAGCGCCACGCCGACCTTGTTCGACGCGGTGCCGGTGGCCTGGCTGCTGCGCCCCGCACTGTGCCCGACCACGCCGTTGCACCTGGACGTCGATGCGCAGGGGTACACCCGCGAAGGCACAGGCACGCCGAACGTGCAGGCCTGCCTGCGCGCGGACAAGCCGGCGTTGATCGACCTGTACATGCGCACGGTGCTGCAGTTGCGCTAGGAGTGGCTTTCAAAATGTGGGGAGCGCCCGCTTGGTGGCGAGCGCAGTGGTTTTATTGGCCGCATTTTGGGATGCAGTCAAAAGCCTGGTTGGTCGTGCGCGCGGTGCCCTCACCGCTCGCGGGACACGCCGCAAGTACGTCCGTGTAGGCTCGGTGGCGGCATCCATGCCGCCACACGGTCCCGCAATCGGCGAGGACGCCGCACCAGAAAATGCGTCGGTTGCTTTGTTGAAAGCCTGCTTGCTGCTCTGCTTGTGATGGAACGTTTGTTGGACGCACCATCATCCGAACAATGCACGCCACGCCCTGTTTGCGCCCCTGCACACCGACCATCTCGACGGGTCCTTGCCCGCCCACCGTCGCGGGACCTTACGCGGCATGGATGCCGCGTAAGAGCCTACAGTGACGTACTTGCGGCGTGTCCCGCGATGGTGGGCGGGCAAGGACCCTGCAGCCAAGCGGCAACTCAGCGACCTGCCATGGACCGGCGTCAAACCACTGCGCTTACCGTCGGTCGGGCACGCAGGTGCCATCGCAGCGCTGGCCAGGTGGTGCATCATCGCCGCCCATCGGCAAGTCTCTACGTCGCCTCATGCCGCCATCGGTGACGTGAACGGCATCGCTATACTTACGTCCTCAGTCATGGGGTAGCGCGAATGGACAGCAGGGAATCAGGGATGAGGTGGTCGGGCACGCGGCGGATGTTGCTGTGGGTGGTATTGCTGTGCGTGGCGATCGGCGCGGTGGCGTGCAAGCGCAACGAAAGCGGCCAGTTGCCTGCCGCCAGCGGCGAGGCGATCAAGGCCGACAAGCAGGCGATCACCGGTTTTGCGCTGGCGCGCGCCTACCCCGACCAGACCAGCGACGGGCTGTCGCTGGCGCTGGAATTCTCGCGGCCGCTGGTCGGCACCCAGGACTTCGATGCGCTGGTGCGCTTCGAGGAAAAGGTCGGCACCGGCGACAGCAGTTGGACGCTGTCCGACGATGGCAAGACGTTGCGCTACCCGTACGTGGAAGCGGCCAAGGACTACACCGTGCTGGTCGACGCCAACCTGCTGGCGGCCGATGGCAGTCCCCTGGGCAAGCCGCTCAAGCAGAAGGTCTACACCGGCGCGCTCAAGCCGGTGGCCGGGTTCGCCTCGCAAGGCAGCGTGCTGCCGGCGCGCGAAAGCCGCGGCCTGCCGGTGGTGTCGGTCAACGTGCCGGAAGTGGACGTGGAGTTCCTGCGTGTGCGCGAGAAGTCACTGCCGACGTTCTTCCAGCAGTTCCAGCGCGGCGGCCGTCGCGGCAGCTGGGAGCTGGAGAGCGAATACAACGACAAACAACCGCTGTCCAGGCTGGCCGAGCCGGTGTACGTCAATCGTTTCATCCTGGGCGGCAAGCAGAACGAGCGCGTGCTGACCTACCTGCCCACGCAGGACATCAAGGAGCTGCAGGAGCCGGGCCTGTACTTTGCGGTGATGAAGCGCGCCGGCAGCTTCGAGAACGAACAGGAGACGGCGTTCTTCACCGTCAGCGACATCGGCCTGCATACGCGCGCCTACAAGGACAAGCTGTTCGTGCACACCGCCTCGTTGCAGAGCGGCGAGCCGATCAAGAACGTGGAAGTGCGCATCCTCGATGCCAAGGGCGAGCTGTTCCTCAAGGGCACCACCGACGGCAACGGCAATGCGCTGCTCAACTACACGCTCGACGCAGGCCACGTGCTGGTGGCGCGCAGCAAGACCGATATCTCGGTGCTGCCGTTCAACCAGCCGGCGCTGGACCTGAGCGAATTTGCGGTGGCCGGGCGCGAAAGCGCCTGGTTCGACGTGTTCGCCTGGGCCGGCCGCGACCTGTATCGCCCCGGCGAGACCATGCGCGTGTCGGCGATCCTGCGCGACAACGACGGCAAGCCCACCAAGCCGCAGCCGGTATTCCTGCGCCTCAAGCAGCCGGACGGCAAGACCTTCCGCGAGACCCGGCTGCAGCCGGGCGAGCAGGGCTATTTCGAGTTCACCCAGCAGATTCCGGCTGATGCACCGACCGGCCGCTGGCAGGTGGAATTCCGCACCGATCCGGCCAGTAAAGACGCCGTGCAGGGCATGAGCGTGCGCGTGGAAGAGTTCCTGCCCGAGCGCATGAAGCTGGATCTGGACAGCACACAAAAGACCCTGAGCGCCGGCCAGCCGTTCACGCTGCTCGCCAATGCCGCGTACTTGTATGGCGCGCCGGCCGATGGCAACCGCTTCACCGCCAAGCTTGCGGTCAGCGTCGAGCAGCATCCGCTCGCGTCCTTGCCGGGCTGGTTCTTCGGCGACCCCACGCTGGAGCTGCCGCGCGAAGCCAAGGACGTGATCGATACCACGTTCGGCAGCGACGGCGTGTTGCGCGAAGACATTGCGCTGCCGGCCGAAGCCAGGCCGGTCAGCACGATTGCCGCGGTGGTCTCGGGCAGCGTCTACGAGACCGGCGGGCGCACCGTCACCCGCACCGTCAAGCGCGTGCTGTGGCCGGCCAAGGCGCTGGTCGGCGTGCGCCCCTTGTTCGACGACAAGGACGGCACCGATGCCAATGGCACCGCACGCTTCGAACTCACCCGCGTGGACGCCGATGGCAAGCCGCAGCCGGCCAAGGGCCTGAAGGCCACGCTGGTGCGCGAGTTGCGCGACTACCACTGGAACTACACCGACGACCATTGGGATTACGACTTCACCCGTCGCTTCGAGAACAAGGACACGCGCACGCTCGACATCGCCGGCGGCAACGCCAAGCTCGAGTTTCCGGTGGAGTGGGGCGAGTACCGCCTGGACGTGTTCGACCCGGCCACCGGGCTGACCACGCGCTACCCGTTCCGTGCCGGCTGGAGCTGGAACGACGAAAACCGCGGCCTGGACGCGCGCCCGGACAAGGTCAAGCTGGCGCTGGACAAGACCGGCTACCGCGCCGGCGACACGCTCACCGTCACGCTGACCCCACCGCATGCCGGCAAGGGCGTGTTGCTGGTGGAAAGCGACAAGCTGCTGTACGTGCAGGACATCGACGTCAAACCGGGGAGCACGTTCGACATTCCGGTCACCGAGGCCTGGGAACGCCACGATGTGTACGTCACCGCGTTGGTGTTCCGCGGCGGCAGCGCGCCGAGCAAGATCACCCCGGCGCGCGCGGTGGGCGTGGCGTATGTGCCGATGGACCGCAAGGCGCGGCGTGTGGCGGTGGGCCTGGCGGCACCCAAGCAGATGCGCCCGGAGCAGGCCTTGCCGGTGACGGTGAGCGTGCCAGAGCTGGCCGGCAAGGCGGCGCACGTGACCATCTCGGCGGTGGACGTGGGCATCCTCAACATCACCCGTTTCCCGGTGCCCGATGCCAATGCGCAGTTCTTCGCGCAGCGACGCCTGGGTACCGATGCCTACGATATCTACGGGCGGGTGATCGAAAGCTTCGAAGGCGCCAGCGGCAAGCTCAAGTTCGGCGGCGACATGGCGCTGGAAGCCTTGCCGCAAGCCAAGCGCCCGACCGCGCGCGTGCAGACCGTGGACCTGTTTTCCGGCTCGGTGAAACTCGATGCCCGGGGCAATGCACGCGTGCAACTGCCGGTGCCGGATTTCAATGGCACCTTGCGGGTCTCGGCATTGGTGTATTCGGAGACGCGGTTCGGCAATCAGTCCATGGAAACCGTGGTGCGCGCGCCGATCCTGGCCGAGGCCAGCATGCCGCGCGTGATGGCGCCGGGTGACCGCAGCACGGTGACGCTGGACGTGCAGAACTTCACCGGCAAGCCGGGCGAGTTCAACGTGCGTGTGGACGGGATCGGCCCACTGGCCATTGCCGAGGCCGCGCGCAGCGTCAAGCTCGGTGCGGATGCCAAGCAGACGCTGAGCTTCCCGCTGAGCGCCACCGAAGGCTATAGCGTGGCCAAGGTGCGCGTGCGCGTGGACGGCAATGGCTTCAAGGCCGACCGCAGCTACGACCTGCCGGTGCGTGCCGGCTGGCCGCAGGTGTTGCGTGCGCAGACGCGCGTGCTCGATCCGCTGGCACCGATCAGCCTGGACAGCGGCTTTGCCGATGGCCTGATGGCCGGCTCGGTGACCGCGCGCATGGTGGTCAGCCCGCTGCCGCCGATTCCGTTCGCCAGCGCCCTGCAGGGTGCGTTGGACTACCCCTACGGCTGCGCCGAGCAGACCACCAGCAAGGGCTACGCCGCGCTGCTGCTCGACGATGCCACCGCCCGGGCGCTGGGCACCAAGGGGCTGGAGGCGGCCAAGCGCCGCGAGCGCATGGAAGGCGCGTTCGGTCGCCTGGCCTCGATGCAGATCGCCAGCGGGCATTTTTCGATGTGGGGCGACGACGGCTACGTCAATCCGGGCCTGACCCCGTACATCGCCGAGTTCCTGCTCGATGCCAAGGACGCCGGTTTTGCGGTGCCCGACAACGTGCTGCAGAAGGCGCTCAATCGGCTCAGCGAGGACCTGCTGTCCGGCGGCAACGAGTTCTACGGGCAGGATCGCCGCGATAGCCTGAAGTTCGCCAACCAGGCCTGGTCCGGCTACGTGCTGGCACGCGTCAACCGCGCCCCGTTAGGCACGCTGCGTGCGCTCTACGACAACCAGCGCGACAAGGCGCTGACCGGTCTGTCGCTGGTGCATCTGGGGGCGGCATTGTCGCTGCAGGGCGACACCAAGCGTGGGCAGGCGGCGATCAAGGCCGGTTTTGCCAAGGACAGCAGCGAGCGCCCGTCGTACTTCGCCGATTACGGCAGCGCGATCCGCGACGATGCCTTGATGATGGCGCTGCTGCACGAGCGTGGCCTTTCCAGGCCCGAGTACGACACCCGCGCTGTCGCGCTGGGCCGTGCGCTGGATGCACGTCGCGCCACCGGCTGGCTGTGGCTGAGCACGCAGGAGCAGGTGGCTCTGGCGCGCTTGGGCAAGGCCTTGATGGTCGGGCAGGGCAAGCAGGTCTCCGGCACCTTGAGCGTGGGCGGCGAAACGCAGCAGATCGCGCCGGCGCGCCTGTTCGGGCGCAGTTTCGACAGCGCCGCCTTGGCGCGCGGCGTGCAGTTCGCGCCGCAGGGCGAGGCCCCGATGTACGCCAGCCTGGAAGTGGCTGGCATCCCGCGCAGCGCGCCGGAGCCGGACGCGCGCACCCTCAGCGTGGAGCGCAGCTGGTACACCACCGATGGCAAACCGTGGACGCCGCGTGCATTGAAGGAAGGCGAAGCGTTGATCGTGCGTGTGGCCATCACCGCCAACAGCGACATGCCCGACGCACTGCTGACCGACCTGTTGCCGGCCGGGCTGGAGATCGAGAACTTCAATCTCGGCGATGCCAAACAGTGGGCCGACGTGGTGGTGGACGGCATCGGCATCAGCGAGCGTTCCAGCTCCGCCGACGTCAAGCACGAAGAGTTCCGCGACGACCGTTATGTGGCCGCGCTGGCGCTCTCCTCGGGCAGCAAGGCGCAGCTGTATTACCTGGTGCGCGCCGTCACGCCGGGTACCTACACGGTGCCGCCATCGTTGGTGGAAGACATGTACCGCCCCGAGCTGCGCGGCGTGGGGCGCAGCACGCCGGCGACGATGACGGTGGTGCAGCCGTAGGGTCGCGCCATCCCCTGGCGGGCCACTGAGACTCTCCCTTCTCCCCTCGGGAGAAGGTGCCCCGCAGGGGCGGAGGAGGGTACGTGCGAAGCCTCATGTCATTCACCGCCGGGTGGCTTCGCCCCGTACCCTCACCCCAACCCCTCTCCCGGAGGGGGAGGGGCTTTCCCGCGTCACTCAGAAGGTTTTCGCGAACTGCCAACTGCCTGCTTCGCATCCAGCGACATCGTTGCGCACTGTCTTTTCGATGCGATGCCAGCGACACGCAAGGGTCATTTTTGCTGGCTACGGTGGCGTGCTTTCTCATCGGCGCGGCGTCCTTGCTGCGCGATCCCGGGATTCCATGCAGCGCTCCGATTCGTACCGTTTGCCCCTGTCCGTTCTCGCCGTGACCATTGCGGCCTGTTCGCCTGCTTTGCAGGCCTACGCAAGCGAGCGTGCGGCGATGCCAGCCGACGCCTCAGCTGAAGCGTCTTCTACGGCGAGGGGCGCGACCGCGAGCCCATTAACGAGCGCAGCTACAGCGAATAATGACGAGGCAACCACGTCCGAAGCGACAGCTAACAATGACAAGGCTGCCACGCCCGATGCCGACGTTGCGGCTGCAAAGCAACGCTCTGCGTTGTCAGTAGAGGCATCTGCAGATTCCTCAGACGCTGCATCGATAGACCCTGCATCGGCGACATCGACAGTATCGCCAGTAGCGTCGCAAGGCGATGCAGCCGACCCCGACGCACCGGCCACCAGCAAAGCCGGTGTGCAGACGCTCGACGCCATGCAGGTCACTGGCGTGCGCCGTGCCAATGCCGCCGCGGTGGAAAGCAAGCGCGCGGCGACCAACATCACCGATGTGATCAGCGCCACCGATGTGCGCGCCTTGCCCGACAGCACCATCGTCGAAGCACTGCGCCGCGTGCCCGGCCTGTCGGTATTGCCGGCCACCGACAACGAGCATCCGCGCGACGAGGCTGCCACACCGGTGCTGCGCGGCCTGGGCCCGTCCTACAACAACGTCACCATCGACGGGCTGACCATCGCCTCGCCCGGCACGCCAAACGGCACGCTCGGCTCGATCACGCGCGGCGTGCGGCTGGATCTGCTGCCGGCATCGATGGTCAGCGAGTTGCAGGTGGTCAAGACCTTCACGCCCGACCTGGATCCCAATGCGACCGGCGGTGCGATCAACCTCAAGACACGCAGCGCATTCGAAAACGGCGGCAAACCGTTCTTCAGCGCCGAAGCCGCACTCGGCCACGCCAACGATGTCGGCAAGCCGCGTGATCAGGACGACCCCGGCTATCGTTTGAACGCCACCGGCAGCCGCACCTTCGGCAGCGAGCAGCAGTACGGTTTTACGCTGTCGGCCAACTACCAGACGCTGAGCAGCTACACCGAAACCCACATGACCACCGACACGGTGCATTACGGGTTCTACGACAACAACGGCGTGCTGCAGACCGGCGCCAATCTCGGCAATGGCTGGGCGGTGCCGCAGCAGGACAAGTACTGGTACGTGCAGAACCAGCGCGACCGTTACGGTGTCACCGGCAAGTTCGAGGTGCATCCCAGTGCTGCGCTCGAGGCCTATGCAACGGCCGGTTACTACTATTTCAAGGACAACATGGAGCGCAACGAGGTCATCATCGACCCGCGCAACCGTGGCCAGGTGTTCAACCAGACCGCCACCTCCGGCAGCTACCCCGGTGGCGATATCGAAGTGGGCTACTCGAACCAGATCGTCACCACGCGCACCAAGGTCGCGCAACTGGGCACGATCTGGCGGCCCACCGACCGGCAGCAGTTCTCCGCGCGCGGGGCGTGGTCGGATGCGACCTACGACGAGCCGATCCGCATGATCAAGTACGCCACCGGCATCACCCGCGCCGCGCCGGTACCGGTGGGCCAGACCGGCAGCGGCGTGACCGTCAATGCCACGCCCGATTACGCGTTCAACTACGATACCTCCGGCGTCGACCAGCGCTTCGGCGTGTCGCCGCGGGCCTATAACGATCTGGGCAACTACAGCCTGTCGTACTGGCGCCCGGACTACAAACGCACCGCCGCCGACCGCATTCTCACCGGCCGGCTCGACTATGGGTTTAACCAGGGCGAGAGCGACCAGGGCATCGGCTTTGCGGCAGGCGTGTCGTACACCACCGACAGACCGTCCTACGATATCTATCGCGTCGAGTACCAGCCCAATACCAGTGCGCCGGCGTTGGGCCTGGCCGATGTGGCAGGCACCGGCCGGGCGCCGATGCGCTATGCCGGCCTGAACCTGATCACCATCGATCCCGACAAGGCCAATCGCGCGTTGGCCGCCACGCCGCTGAGCGCCTTCAACAGCACCGACCAGCAGGCCTTCAGCAATCAGGACAACTTCACCCATACCGAAAAGACCTTCGGCAGCTATGGGCTGGTCAGCTATCGCAGCGAACGTTTCAACGTGCAGGGCGGCCTGCATTTCGACAGCACCAGGCTCAACACGGTCGGCCGCCAGCGCCAGCTGGATACCGCGACTAACCGCTATGTGTATATCGATAACCCGACCAACGCGGACTACGATTATCTGCTGCCCTCGGCCATCATGACCTACCACCTGAGCGATGCATTGGACCTGCGCGCCGGCGCAAGCCGCACGCTCGGCCGCCCGCCATACGATGCGTATGCGGCGCGCACTTCGATCGGCTTCGTCAACACCGCCGATGCCGGCAACCCGAATGCGCAAGGCGTCACCGTCACCATCGGCAACCCGGACATCAAGCCGCGCGTGTCCAATAACCTGGATTTGTCGCTGGAATGGCGCCTGCCCGGCGATTTCGACGCGTTCGCGTCCGCGGCCGTGTTCGACAAGCGCATCCAGGACGAGATCTTTACGCTCTCGCGCACCGACAGCTTCAGCTTCGACGGCACCACCTATGCCAACGCACTGATCAGCACGCCGGCCAATGCTGCCAAGGCGCGCATCCGCGGTGTGGAATTCAACGGCATCGTCAACACCCTGGCGCCGATTGCACCGTGGTTGAGTGGTGTGGGTTTCAGTGCGAACTTCGCGGTGCTCGATGGCAGCCTGGATGTGCCCTACAGCGTCGGCAGCGGCAGCAACGTGCGCCAGCGCGAGCGCAAGCTCGACAACCTGGTCGGCCAGCCGGACTACACCGCCAATGCCACGCTGTTCTACAACACCGGCGGGCTGGAGCTGCGTGCGGCCTACAATCGCCAGGGCAAGGCCTTGCGCGCCATCGTCAGCAACATCGAGTGGCAGGATCTGTACTGGTCGCCGCGTTCGCAGCTGGATTTCACCGCCACCTATGCCATCAGCAAGCAGCTCAGCCTGATCGGCCAGGTCAGCAACCTGACCCACAGCCGCATCACCAGCGTGACCGGTCCCGGGCAGAACCTGCTCAAGGACAGTTATTCGGTGCCTACGACCTACTGGTTCGGCCTGCGCTTTACGCCGACGCTTTGAGCGGCGACCGTACTGCGGCGAGCGGACGTCGGCAGCGTGCGGGCAGGGTGCAGCAAGCGAGGTCTACGCATGACAGATCTCGCATCGTCTGCCTGCCGCGCGCCCCTGACGAAAAGCGCAGTCATTCTGTTACTTCCTACAAGCGGAGTTGTTCGATGACCTTACGTTCTGTCGCCGCCGTCGCGGCCATGCTGGGCGCGGCGCTTGTCACCCCTGCCAGCGCAGCACCTGGCGGCGTCGCCGCGATCCAGGCCCGGCTGAGCAATCCCGGCGGCGGTATCGTGGTGGTGGCCCATCGCGGTTGCCATGCACCGGCACCGGAGCATGGTTTCAAGGGCAGCGCACCGGAGAATTCGCTGGCCGCACTGGAGCGCTGCATCGCCATCGGCGCCGACGTGATGGAGACCGACGTGCGCCGCGCCGCCGATGGCACCCTGGTGATGCTGCACGACGCCACCGTGGACCGCACCACCGACGGCACCGGCAAGCTGTCAGAGCTGACCCTGGCCGACCTGCAAAAATTGCGGCTGCGCAGCGACGAAGGTGGCGCGCAGGCGCCGCTGACCGACCAACGCGTGGTCACGCTGGAGCAGATGCTGGCCGCCTCCAAGGGCCACATCCTGCTCAACCTGGACGTCAAGGATGCGATCTACGTGCAGGTGGTCGATGCGGTTGCCCGTGCCGGCATGCAGCACCAGGTGATCGTCAAGGCCGAAGCCGGCATCGCCACGCCGCCACTGGCCGCGATGCTGCCGTTCGACAAGGTCTATTTCTTCCCGATCCTGATCAACGCACATGGCACTGCCGATCTGGCCGCGATTGCCACTGCGCAGACGCGCAACGCACATCCGGCTGCGTTCGAGCTGCCCAGGATGACCGCAGCGCAGTTGCCGGCGTTGGCGGCGGTCAGCAAGGCGCACAAGGTGCGGCTGATGGTCAACTCGTTGTGGGACGGCTTCATTGCCGGCTACGGTGGCGACGCCGATGCGGTGCGCGACCCGGACAAGGTCTGGGGCCGCCTGTACCGCGATGGCGTGTCGATCATCCAGACCGACGCGCCGGAAGCCTTGCTGCGTTATCGCGCCGCGCTGGAGCAGCAGTAGGCCACCCATTGCATTGCGGCAGGCAGCTGGCGCGCGATGCGAACCGGATCTGGCCGCGCCACATCAACCCCGGACGCTGCGCCGATGTCGCCGCCAGCGGTATAGTCACCCGCTGTTTGCACGCAAGGATGTCTGCATGCCGCTCGATACACCCCTGCGCCGCGTCGGTCGGCATGTGGTCTGGTTGGTGGTGCTGCTGGTCGCGCTGCAGGTGCGTGATGTGGCCAAGGCCCTTGGTTTTCCAATCCCGAAAATTCCGGTGCCCTACGGCGGCGGGATTGCCGACAATCTGCTCAGCGTGGTGGTCGTGCTGGTCGCAGCGGCATTGCTGCGTCCTGGGATGCCAGGCGAACTCGCGGCGCGTCTGGGGCTGCGCTGGAACGGCATACGTGGCCCTGCGCTGACGTTGCTGGCCACGCTGCCGTGCTGGGTTGGGCTGTGGACGCAGTCCAGCTCGGTCGGTACCGACGATCTGCTTGGCCTGCTGTGGCTGGCACTGCTGTTTCCGCTGGCCGAAGAAATCGTTTTTCGCGGTTTCGGCTTCGTCTTTGCCTGCCGTGCGCTGGCCTGGCGCCCGGCGATCGCCGCGCTGGTGCAGGCGCTTGTGTTTGGCGGTGTGCATTGGCTCGGGGCCGGCGGTGGAGGTGGCGAGGCGTTGTTGATCTTCGCCATAACCGGTATCGGTGCGCTGCTGTTTGCCATCGTGGACGCGCAGGATGGCTACACGATCTGGAGCGGCTGGGTGTTGCATGTCTCGCTCAACGCGGCCTGGACCGTCTTTGCAGTCTCCGATTCGGCGGCCAGTGGCTGGCTCGGCATTGCGTTGCGCCTGTCTGCGGTGTTCCTGGCGATGGGCTTGTTGCGGTTGTTCGCACGGCCGCCTCACCCGCTGCGCGCGGCGGTCGTGGGCTAGCGCGCGTGTCCTCGCCTAAGGCAGCAGCGTGCAGCAACGTTGATCGCGCGTTGCCACAGCATGCCGCGCGATAGTGGCCGAAATGCGTTTTGCCCTGCATCCTTGGCAGGATGGATGAGCAGCAGCACGTGCAGGCAAGGACCGACCGGACGCAGGAACGCGCCGCTGGCGACGATGGTGTGGCCCGGCATGGCCGCCGCTGGTTGACGGGGCTACGCTGGGGCGCTGTAGCACTGCTGTCTGCCGTGTTGCTGCTGGACCTGGCCTTCCCGCTGCCACTGCCCAAGTCGCGTGACACCTCCACGCTGGTGGTGGCACGCGATGGTACGCCGTTGCGCGCCTTCGCCGACCGCAACGGGGTGTGGCGCTATCCGGCCAGCCCGCAGAGTGTGTCGCCGCTGTACCTGCAGGCGTTGCTGAACTACGAGGACCGCTGGTTCTGGCGCCATCCCGGGGTCAATCCGTGGGGCCTGCTGCGTGCCGGCGGGCAGTGGATCGGGCAGGGGCGCATCGTCTCCGGCGGCTCGACGCTGACCATGCAGGTGGCGCGCATCCTGGACCCGCACACGCGCACACCGTGGGGCAAGGCCAAGCAGTTGTTGCGCGCGCTGCAGCTGGAAGCGCACCTGAGCAAGCGCGAGATTCTGACGCTGTACCTGGAGCGCGCGCCCTACGGCGGCACCATCGAAGGCGTGGAAGCGGCCAGCTGGGCGTATCTGGGCAAGCCGGCCAAGGCTCTGTCGCAGGCCGAAGCCGCATTGCTGGCGGTATTGCCGCAATCGCCCAGCCGCCTGCGCCCGGATCGCCATCCCGAGGCCGCGCAACGCGCGCGCGACAAGGTGCTCGATCGCATGGTGGAGCTGGGGGTGTGGTCGCGCGCGCAGGTGGACGATGCGCGGATCGAGCCGGTGGTGACGCGCTCGCTCACACCGCCATTGCATGCGGCCTTGCTCGCGCAGCGGCTGCACGGCGCGCAACCGCGTGCAGCGCGCATCGTCACGACGCTGGATGTCGAACTGCAGCGCACCCTGGAGGAGCGCGTGGCCACCTATTTCTCGCAGCTGCCCGAGCGCACCTCGGCCGCCTTGCTGGTGGTGGACAACGCCAGCATGGAAGCGCGCGCGTATGTGGGTTCGGCCAGCTTCGGCGACCGCAAGCGGCTGGGGCATGTGGACATGGTGCAGGCCTGGCGCTCGCCCGGGTCCACCCTCAAGCCGTTCCTGTATGGCATGGCCCTGGACGATGGGGTGATCCATTCCGAAAGCCTGTTGGTGGATGCCCCGCAGAGCTTTGGCAGCTACCGGCCCGGCAATTTCGATGCGGCCTTCAATGGCCCGGTGAGCGCGGCGACGGCGTTGCGGTTGTCGTTGAACGTGCCGGCGGTGGATCTGCTCGACCGGATCGGCCCGGCGCGGTTTGCCGCGCGGCTGTCCAATGCCGGTATCGGCCTGCGTTTCGCACATGGCAGCACGCCGTCGCTTGCATTGATATTGGGCGGCACCGGTGCGCAGCTGCAGGAGTTGGTCGGTGCCTTTGCGGCGCTCAATCGCGGCGGCATCGCCGGGCGCGTGCGCTATACGCCGGACGATCCGCGCATCGAGCGCCGGCTGATGTCGCCGGGCGCGGCCTGGATCGTGCGCGAGATCCTGCAGAGCAATCCGCGCCCCGGGTATGGCGGCGGGACCTTCGACACCACTGCGCGCCCGGGCGTGGCCTGGAAGACCGGCACCAGCTACGGCTACCGCGATGCGTGGGCGATCGGCGGCACGCGCCGCTATACGGTCGGGGTGTGGGTGGGGCGGCCGGACGGCACGCCGCTGCCCGGCCAGTACGGCGCCGTCACCGCGTTGCCGTTGATGTTCGAAGTCATCGACGCCTTGCCCCGCAGCGCCGGCGACAGCGCGCCGGTGCCGATGCCGCCCACCGTGCAGGCGCTGGCCATCTGCTGGCCGCTCGGCGGCGCGGCCGATCAGACACCACCGGCGCAATGCGCACGCCGCGCCGACGCCTACGTGCTCGATGGCGCCGTGCCGCCCACCTTTGCCGAACGCGATGCGCGGCTATGGCACGGCGGGCAGCTGCATTTCGATGTGGATGCGCGCAGCGGGCAGCGGTTGTCGCAGGAGTGCAGCCAGCCGCATCAGCGCGTGCCGCAGGCCGTGGCACGCTGGCCGGCGTTGGTGTCGCCCTGGCTCAGTGCGGCCGAGCGCAAGGCCGCGCAATTGCCACCACTGGCCGCGGACTGTCTGCCGGATGGACGCATGACCGGTGGCGGTGTGCTGCGGATCGACGGGCTGAGCGATCGCGCCACGCTGGCGCGTGCCAACGCCGCATCGCGCCCGGTGCGCCTGCACCTGCGTGCCCTGGGCAGCGATGCGCGTATCGACTGGTTGCTGGACGGCCGCTGGATCGCACAGACCAACGGACGCCAGGGATTTCAGCGCGATTTCGCGGAAGTCGGCACGCATACGCTCACCGCAATGGCCAGCGACGGTGCCTGGACACAGCTGCGCTTTCGCGTATTGCGCTGACCGGGTCGGTAACGGGCATGTGCGGTGGCCGGCACCCCCGTAGGAGCGCACCCGGGCGCGACAGGGCATTCCCGGTAACGCCCCGTCGCGCCCGGGTGCGCTCCTACGCGGCGCTTGGGCGGCACAAAAAAAACAGACAGGGCGCTCTAGGCGCCCTGTCTGTTGCATCATCGAGTCGACTTCGACTTCGACTTCGACTTCGACTTCGACTTCGACTTATTCGACGTCGATGCCGATGCTGATGTCGTTGTCGATGCGACGCCACCATCGATCGCAACGCATCGCTACGTTGCAATCACGGGGCTCGCTCAACTCACTCGCCGATCCAGCCTTCCAGCAGGTCCGCAAACTCGTCGGCATGCTCTTCTTCCTGGGCCAGGATGCTTTCCAGGATGCGCTTGGTGGTGGTGTCCTTGTCGCCGATGAAGTCGATCATCTCGCGGTAGCTGTCGATGGCGATGCGTTCGGCGATCAGGTTCTCCCTGACCATGTCGCGCAGGTCGGTGCCTTCCTTGTATTCGGCATGCGAGCGCTTGGTCAGCGTGTCCGGGTTGAGGTCCGGTTCGCCGCCCAGTTGCACGATGCGCTCGGCAAGCTTGTGCGCGTGTTCCTGTTCCTGCTGCGCATGCTCCAGAAACTCGCCCTTGACCGCGTCGGCAAGCATGCCCTTGGCCATGAAGTAGTGGCGGTAGTAGCGCAGGGTGCACACGTATTCGGTGGCCAGTGCGGTGTTGAGCAGGTCGATCACCGCCTCGCGGTCGGCGTGGTAGCTCTCGGTGATGGCACCGTCTTCGATGCTCTGGCGTGCGCGGCTGCGCAAGGTGGCGGTATCGGTAATGCCGGGGAGTTGCTTGGCTGGCTGGGTAGACATGGCTGGCCGGTTTCCTTCTGAGTGGACGGGGGGAATCAATGCATCAATCGGGCAGGTGCTGCAGCACGTAATCGGCGGCAGACACCTTGAATTCGCCAGGTTCTTCGACAAACAAGGCCTTGACCACGGCATCATCGGCATACAGCGCGTAGCGGCGCGAGCGCAGGCCCATGCCCGAGCCGCTGGCGTCGATCTCCAGGCCCAGCGCGCGGGCCAGTTCGGCGTTGCCGTCGGGCAGCAGGTGCAGGCCGTCGGGAATCAGCTGGCTGCGGCCCCAGGCCTGCATCACGAACGGGTCGTTGACCGCGGTGCACAGCACTTCGATGCCGCGTTTACGGAATTCATCGAAGTGCTCCACATAACCGGGCAGGTGCTTGGCCGAGCAGGTCGGGGTGAAGGCGCCCGGTACCGCGAACAGCAGCACCTTGCGCCCCGCGAACAGGCTGTGGGTGTCGACCGCCTCGATGCCCTCACGCAGGCGCTTGAGCACGACTTCGGGAATGCGGTCACCAACGTGGATGGTCATGGGGCGGGCTCCTGTGGCTGAACGAATTCTAGAAAGGGGCAGGGGAAAAGCGCGTCAACGCGCTTGAAATCCGCAGCCGCACGCCTATCTGACGCACATGGCCGGCGCAACGTGCGCACGCCGCGGCAGCCGGCCCCTCACCCAACCTTTTGGAGGCTCGCAATGAACATCGTTCGTTATCCCCAGTGGCCCACCCACGCGCTGCAAAACGAGATCAAGCACGTGTTCGACCGTTTCTTCGAGCACAACGGCGACACCGACGAATCGGCGGTGGTGACCGCGCAGTGGGTGCCACGCGTGGACATCAAGGAAGAGCCCAACCACTTCGTGCTGTATGCCGACCTGCCGGGCATCGACCCCAGCCAGATCGAGGTGCAGATGGACAAGGGCATCCTGTCGATCAAGGGCGAGCGCAACAGCGAGTCCAGCACCGAGACCGAGCGTTTCTCGCGCATCGAGCGCCGTTACGGCAGCTTCCACCGCCGCTTCGCGCTGCCCGACAGTGCCGACCCCGACGGCATCACCGCCGCCGGCCATAACGGCGTACTGGAAATCCGCATCCCCAAGCGCCCGGCGGCCACCCCGCGCCGCATCCAGGTCGGCACCGGCCAGGACACCAGCGGCGGCACCGTGCAGTAAGGCCGCAAAACCTGGAGCGAAGCGGCCTGCTTCGCTTCCCGGCGGCAACCGCACCGTAGAATAGGTGCGGTTGCCCGCCCGGCTGCGATATGACTGGCTCGTGGCCTCGGCTGCGGGCCGTTTTTTTCAGAGGTGATTAGATGGAATTCAAGGATTACTACGCAACGCTGGGCGTGGAGCCCAGCGCAGGCGATGCGGAGATCAAGACCGCCTACCGCCGGCTCGCGCGCAAGTACCACCCCGACGTCAGCAAAGAAGCCGGCGCCGAAGACAAGTTCAAGGCCATCAACGAAGCCTACGAGGCGCTGCGCGACCCGGCCAAGCGCAAGGCCTACGACCAGCTCAAGGCACAGGGCTTCCGCCCGGGCGACGAGTTCCAGGCCCCCCCCAGCTACGGCGGCGGGCAGGGCTACGACTTCGAGGAAGTGTTCGGCAATGGCGGCGCCGGTGGCGGCTTCAGCGATTTCTTCGAAAGCCTGTTTGCCGGCCAGCGCGGCGGCCGGCCGCGCGGCCCGGGGGCTGGTGCCGGCGCAGGGCCGCAGGCGCGCGGCGATACCCGCGCCAAGCTGGCGGTGCCGTTGGAAGCGGTGTATGCGGGCGACAGCGTGCGCATCACCATCAACGGCAAGCAGCTGGACGTGCGCGTGCCCAAGGGTGTGCAGCCTGGACAGGTGATCCGCCTGAGCGGGCAGGGCAATGGCGGCGGCAACCTGCTGCTGGAGATCGAATACGCCGCGCACCCGCAGTTCGAGGTGGACGGGCGCAACATCCTGTACACCTTGCAGGTCATGCCCTGGCAGGCGGCACTGGGCACCACGATCAGCGTGCCGACCCTGGGCGGGGCGGTGGAATTGAAGGTGCCGGCCGACTCCGACGCCGGCCGCAAGCTGCGCCTGCGCGGCCGCGGCCTGCCGGGCGCCACCCCGGGCGACCAGATCGTGGAGCTGGAGATCCTGGCCCCGGCCCCCACCGACGATGCGCAGAAGAAGGCCTACCGCAACCTGGCCAAGGCGTTCGGCGAGTCGGTGTAGGCGGCGTGGGGTGACGCGGAAAATGGATGAGGGTTCGGCAGGCAGGTGGTGCGCCAGTGAACGTCGATCTGCGCGGTTGAATCGCCGCCGTCCCCTCATCCGGCGCTGTGCGTCCCCTTCTCCCGATGGGAGAAGGGACCCGTCGTCCCCCTCGTATCGATGAGGGATTGAGGGCAGGGCAGCATGCACGTAATACGTGGGCGAGCGGCTTTCTGCGACGTTGTTGCATCCAGCTGCGTCTTGTCCAACGTAGTACGCATCGGCTGGGCAATCGCGCCGCGCCACTGGATCACGCCTCGTAACGGCATCGCCGGGCGTACCGTCTGGCCCAGCTACCGCAAGCGCGGCCGGCGCACTACACTCGCCGCGCACATTAGGGGAAACACATGGCACGCATTCTGATCGTCGACGACTCGCCGTCGCAGCTGCTGGGGATTCAGCGCATCGTCGAGAAGCTGGGGCACGAGACCATCACTGCAACCGATGGTGCCGCCGGCGTGGAAGCGGCCAAGTCGTCACTACCGGATCTGGTGCTGATGGATGTGGTGATGCCCAACCTCAACGGCTTCCAGGCCACCCGCACGCTCAAGCGCGAGCCGACCACCCAGCACATCCCGGTGATCCTGGTGACCACCAAGGACCAGGACACCGATCGCATGTGGGGCATGCGCCAGGGCGCACGCGCCTACATCACCAAGCCGTTCTCCGAAGACGAGTTGCTGGAAGTGATGGAGCGCGTGTTCAACCAGAAAGACGAACCGCCGATGGCGTGAGTGCGGCGACGAGGGGGAAGCAGGGTTGGCGGACGCGTTCCGGACTGCGTCGTGCCAGCGCAGCATCGCCCCAGCCGCATGCCCCTCAGCGCTGATGCCAACGTCAGCTGCGCCGCCAGTGCCGTTTGGACACCGATGCTCGCCTGCCATCGGCGGCATCCTGCGCCGCAACCCGGGGTCGGCAAAGCGCAGCGGTTGCTTGGCCTGACCGCGACCCTGGGCTATCCAGCCAGGCCAGACGCCGGATCGGTCGACTGACAATGGCCACGCGTCAGCGAGCAGCACGATGTCGTCGGCCTCATCGTGCAGCGCATCGCAGGCCGGGTCTGCGTCCAGTCTCGGCGTGATCCCCATTGGCCAACTCCAGAACGCGCGCCCGGTGCTTGCCCCCAGATCGCGCTGACACCGTGTCCTTCCCGTCTGCGAACCCGGCCATCGGCTCGATCCACCCCAGCGGCTAAACCGGGATGCACCAATTGGGGCCTTTCAAAACGGTCGGTCTGCCCCATCTAGTAGAATCAGCGAATCAAACAACACGGCGGCACTGCGGGACTGGCCCGCACAGCCCCTCGATCATGGAGCGTGCATGGCCTGGAACACACCCGGCAACAAGGGCGGAGACGGCCCGGACCCCAACCGTCGCAGGTCCTGGGGCCCGCGTGGTGGTGGTAACGGTGGTGGCTGGGGCAATCTGCCCGCCCCGTTGAAAGAGCTGTTCGATGGTGGCGTGGGGCGCTGGATCCTGGTCGCGGTGGTGCTGATGGTGCTGTTCTCCAGCTTCCAGCTCATCGGCGAACAGCAGCGCGGCGTGGTGCTGCGCTTCGGCCAGTTCTCGCGCATCCTGCAGCCCGGCCCGAATTTCAAGCTGCCCTGGCCGGTCGAGTCGGTGCGCAAGGTCAACGCCACCGAGATCAAGACCTTCAGCAACCAGGTGCCGGTGCTGACCCGCGACGAGAACATCGTCAACGTCTCGCTCAACGTGCAGTACCAGATCAGCGACCCGCGCAAGTACCTGTTCGGTTCGCGCAATGCCGATCTGGTGCTGGAGCAGGCCGCGCAGAGTGCCGTGCGTGAGCAGGTGGGCCGTTCCGACCTCAATACCGTGCTCAACAACCGTGGCCCGCTGGCCATCGCCTCCAAGGATCGCCTGCAGGCGGCACTGGACGCCTACAACACCGGCCTGGCCGTCACCGGCGTGACCCTGCCCGACGCCCGCCCGCCGGAAGAAGTGAAGCCGGCCTTCGACGAGGTCAACGGTGCCCAGCAGGTGCGCGAGCGCCTGATCAACGAAGCCCAGGCCTACGCCGCCAAGGTGGTGCCCGAGGCACGCGGCCAGGGCGCGCGCACCCGCACCGGCGCCGAAGGCTACAAGCAGGCGGTGATCTCCAAGGCCGAAGGCGACGCCGATCGCTTCACGCTGTTGCAGGAGCAGTACGCCAACGCGCCCGAGGTCACGCGCAAGCGCCTGTGGCTGGAAACGGTGCAGAAGGTGCTGTCGGAGAACCGCAAGGTGATCGGCAGCGATGGCCGCCAGGTCATCTACGTGCCGTTGCCGGCCGACGCCGGCAAGTCCGCCAGCAACAGCGGCACTACGGGCAACAGCGGCATGCCGTCGATGGTGCCGCAGGATGTGCTGTTGAATCCGCCGCAAACCAGCGGCGGCAGCGAGGGCATCCGCAATCCGGAGCGCGGCCCGCGCCCGACCGGCCGTGAGGGAACCGAATAATGAAGAATTCGCTAGTCATCGGCCTGATCGTCGCCGTGTTGCTGACCCTGATGGGCTCGGTGTTCGTGGTGCGCGAGGACCAGACCGCCATGGTGCTCAACCTGGGCCGTGTGGTGCGTGCCGACCTCAAGCCCGGCCTGCACTTCAAGATCCCGGTGGTGGAATCGGTGCGCGTGTTCGATCGCCGCTTCCAGGTGCTGGACACCGCCCCGGCGCGCTACTTCACCGCCGAGCAGAAAGACGTCAGCGTGGACTTCTTCGCCATCGGCTACATCTCCGACGTGCGGGCGTTCTATCGCGCCACCGGTGGTGAGGAGTCGGTCGCCAATTCGCGCCTGGCCCCGATCATCACCGACTCGCTGCGCAACCAGATCAACTCGCGCACCCTGCAGCAGCTGGTCTCCGGCGACCGCAGCGAATTGATCGCCAACCAGCTCAAGGGCATCAACGGCGCCATCAAGGGCTTAGGGATGCAGATCACCGACCTGCGCATCAAGCAGATCGACCTGCCGACCGACAGCCAGGTGATCACCGACGTCTACGAGCGCATGCGCGCCCAGCGCAAGCAGGAAGCCAGCAAGCTGCGTGCCGAAGGCGAAGAGCAGGCCCTGACCATCCGCGCCCAGGCCGACCGCGAATCCACCGTGATCGTGGCCGACGCCGAGCGCGATGCGCAGAAGCTGCGCGGCGAAGGCGATGCCGACGCCGCCCGCATCTACGGCCAGGCCGGTGCCAAGGATCCGTCGTTCTACGCGTTCTATCGCAGCCTGGAGGCGTACCGCGGCTCCATGACCGACGGCAACGGCGTGGTGGTGCTGGACAAGAACGACCCGTTCCTGCAGTACCTCAAGAGCGATCGTTGATCGCTGGCTGATCGCCATGCCTTGAAACGCCAACGCCCGCCTAACGCGGGCGTTGTCGTATGTGCCTCTCACTGCCGGGCAGACAGACGCGCGCCCAACCGTAGGAGCGCAGCCGGGCGCGACTGCTTTACCGGGAATGCCCGTCGCGCCCAGGCGCGCTCCTACGCGTGGCGCGTGTGGGCCGATGGATCGGGCCGATGGCGTTTCGTGGACTGCGATGGTGGTGGGTATGCCCGGAGTCCGCAGCTGCCTGGAGCGCCTCTCCCGTCGGGTTGGCCAGACTCGACCCGGTAGGAGCGCACCCGGGCGCGACGGGCCTTGCCGGCCGACCCCGCTGGTTGCCTTTGACAGTCAGCCGCCACATGGATCCCTAGCGCAGAACGCGGCAACCGCCGATATCTCGCGTGGTCCAAGGCCGTCAGCATCGCGCCATGGCCAACATCGACACTCCCGGGCATCGCGCGCTGCGCCGTGGCAGGCAGTCTTCGCCCAACAGCGCTTACCTGCTGACCACCACGACATGGCAGCGTCGCCCTGTGTTCGCAGATGTGCTGCTGGCCGCAGCGGCCTGCCGCGCGTTCACCGCGGCAACGCCCTCCGACGCCAGGCTGTTGGCCTGGGTATTGATGCCGGATCATGTGCATTGGTTGTTGCAGCTCGGAAGCACCACCGGGTTGACCAACGCCGTCTCACGCATGAAAGCGTGTGCAGCGCGCGCGGTGAACGATCAGCGCCAGCATCACGCACCGGTCTGGAGCCGCAGCTACCACGACCACGCGTTGCGCAAGGACGAGGACCTGCACGCAGCCGCGCGCTACCTCATCGCCAATCCCCTCCGTGCCGGGCTGGTCAGCCGCGTGGGCGATTACCCGTTCTGGGACGCAATCTGGCTTTGAGAGGTGATTAATGCGCATCCAAACCCCGGCATCCTCGTAGGAGCGCACCCGGGCGCGACTGCTTTACCGGCAATGCCTGTCGCGCCCAGGTGCGCTCCTACGAGGTGCGGCGTGTCGGGATGTTGATCCGGTGCCTTTCGTGGATCGAATGGTCGTGCGTCAGGCGGTCTGCAGATCTCGCGAGGCACGCCACCTCGCCGCGTAGGAGCGCACCCGGGCGCGACTGCTTTACCGGCAATGCCTGTCGCGCCCAGGTGCGCTCCTACGAGGTGCGGCGTGTCGGGATGTTGATCCGGTGCCTTTCGTGGATCGAATGATCGTGCGTCAGGCGGTCTGAAGATCTCGCGAGGCACGCCACCTCGCCGCGTAGGAGCGCACCCGGGCGCGACCGTTTTACCGGCAATGCCCGTCGCGCCCAGGTGCGCTCCTACGGTGTGGCGTGGCAGGCTGCCGAACCGGGCACACTGCAGCTCCCACGTTGTCCTGGTGTTGCTGATGCACGAGTTCCTGTCCGCGTTATGCCTGATCGCCGTCATCGAAGGCCTGCTGCTGTTCGCCGCGCCCGCCGCCTGGAAGCGGATGGTCGAGCAGCTGTTCAGCCTGCCAACGGCCCAACTGCGTGCCATCGGCGGTGTGACCCTGGCGCTGGGCGCGATCGCGCTGTGGATCGTGCGTCACTGAGTGGGTGGTCCATTCCGACCGCAACGGGCAGCGTAGGAGCGCACCCGGGCGCGACAGGCGTTAGCGGTGAAGCAGTCGCGCCCGGGTGCGCTCCTACGACCCGCGATGGGGGCTTGGGATTGCCAGGGACCGGCAGCGCCCGGAGCACCGCGCAACCGATGGCCAGCGGCAATCCGACGAGCCCCCCGATCCGCCGTTCGCCGGGGGTAGTGCACGTCACCGGAAACCCGGATAATGCACAAAAGCCGGCCGGGCACGCTCACACAGGGCACCTCGTTCGGCTTTTTCCGTGTCAGGGCTTTACGCGCCGCTGCAAGGCTCCCCGATGGAGCCGCGCGCCAGGCGACGCCGCCAGCCGTGAACCGGTCCCATCCCGCGGCCCCGATGGCCGCAGCAAAACTCAGGAGTTCACCCGTCATGGGTCAGTCAGTTGTCGTGCTCGGTGCCCAGTGGGGCGATGAAGGCAAAGGCAAGATCGTCGATCTGCTCACCGAAGAGATCGGTGCGGTGGTCCGCTTCCAGGGTGGCCACAACGCCGGCCACACGCTCGTCATCAATGGCAAGAAGACCGTCTTGCACCTGATTCCGTCCGGCATCCTGCGCGACGACGCGCTGTGCCTGATCGGCAATGGCGTGGTGATCTCCCCGGCCGCGCTGATCAAGGAGATCAGCGAGCTTGAAGGCGCCGGCGTGGAAGTGCGCTCGCGCCTGAAGATCTCTCCGGCTGCGCCGCTGATCATGCCGTACCACATCGCCCTGGACCAGGCGCGCGAGAAGGCCGCCGGCGGCAAGGCCATCGGCACCACCGGCCGCGGTATCGGCCCGGCGTACGAAGACAAGGTCGCCCGCCGCGGTATCCGCATCGCCGACCTGCACTACCCGCCGCAGCTGGAAGAGCTGCTGCGCACCGCGCTGGACTACCACAACTTCGTGCTGACCAAGTACCTGGGCGTGGAAGCGGTGGACTTCCAGAAGACCTTCGACGAGGCACTGGCCTTTGGCGACTACGTGCAGCCGATGAAGTCGGACGTGGCCGGCATCCTGCACGACCTGCGCAAGCAGGGCAAACGCGTGCTGTTCGAAGGCGCGCAGGGCGCGCTGCTGGACATCGACCACGGCACCTATCCGTATGTCACCAGCTCCAACACCACCGTCGGCGGCGCACTGGCCGGTACCGGCGTGGGCGCTGACGCCATCGACTACGTGCTGGGCATCGCCAAGGCCTATGCCACGCGCGTGGGCGGCGGCCCGTTCCCGACCGAGCTGGACGACGCAGTGGGCCAGGGCATCCGCGACCGCGGTGCCGAGTACGGCGCCTCCACCGGCCGCCCGCGTCGCTGCGGCTGGATGGACATCGTCGCGCTCAAGCGTGCGGTGGCCATCAACGGCATCTCCGGCCTGTGCATCACCAAGCTCGACGTGCTCGACGGCATGGAAAAGCTCAAGGTCTGCATCGCCTACGAATACCGCGGCAAGCGCACCGAATACGCCCCGCTGGACGCGCAGGGCTGGGAAGAGTGCACCCCGGTGTACCTGGAGTTCCCGGGCTGGACCGAGAACACCCACGGCATCACCGAGTGGGACAAGCTGCCGGTGGCCGCACGTGCCTACCTGCGCGCGCTGGAAGAACTGGCCGGCTGCCCGATCAGCATCGTCTCCACCGGCCCGGATCGCGACCACACGATGGTGCTGCAGGACCCGTTCGCCTGATCGGCTGACGCCTATCGCGGCATCGTCCAACGGCCCGGCTTGTCCGGGCCGTTGGCGTTTGAGGATTGCTGGTTTGCCATGAGTTCCAGCGGCGCCGGGGTGCAGCTGGCGCGGTTACGCCGGTGCATTGTCATCGTGGGGCACGCTGCGTTGTCGCGGATGTGCGCAGACCTACACTGGCTGGCTCCGGTAGGGCCAATGCCGCGCGTCATGCATCGAGATCGGCCGGAAGTAGACAGGGGAGGTACTCTGAGCAGCGCTGCCTTATCCCATGCGCATCGACGCGCTCTCACGCTGCCGGTTGTCCATTTCCTGCTGCTGGCTCTGTGCCAACGCCTGCTGGCGGTCGGTACTGGCCACCTCCAGCTGCTGCAGCGACTGCTCCACCGGCGTCTGCACGGCCACATCGGTCGGCATATGGGCGCGCAGGTGCGCCGGGTTGTTCAACTCGCCCTGCACCACAAACACGTGGCGGCCGGCCGGGCTGTCGGCGGTCTGTTGGCTCAGCACCACATGGTCGGCCCGGTCCAGGTTGTTCTGGCGGGCGAGGGTCATCACGCTGGCGATGAGACGCTCGCTGTTCTCGTCCGGCGTGCGCCCGGCTTGCGCATCGATCGCGCTTACGCCCGCACGTACCTGCTGCAGCAGTGCGTAGTCCCGGTGGTCAGGGCCGATATCGGTCAGTTTGGTGGGCGCCTGCGTCGGATCCGGCAGGCCGTCGGCCGACGCCGTGAACGGGCTGCGGGTGATGGAGCGGTACGGGTCGTCTTCGTGGAACTGCGTGGCTTTCTGCTGCCGCTCCAGGCGCACGGCGCGGGCATCGTCGAGTTCGGCGATACGGCCGGCATTGGTTTCTTCGCGCATGGACAGATGCCCGCCGCCTGCGCTGACGTTCACCCACTTCTGTTCTTTCTCGAAGTACATCGCGTAGAAGCTGTTGCTGCCGATGACGTTAGGGTCGACGGCGGAGCGGCCCTCCAGCATCTGGATCGCCTCGGTGGTGCCCAGCTTGGCCAGGTACTGGCTGCCGGCCGCCAGTCCCATCTGGGCAAAGGTCTCGTAGCCCGTGTTCCCGATACGAGTGGCGCCGGCGGCTTCGTTGTCGAGCATGTTGGTCCAGATCTGTTCCAGCTTCTGGGGGCCGCTTTTTTCCAGGGCGGCTTGCAGGAGCACGCGTGGGGTCCAGCAGTTGGGGTCGAGACGATGCTGCTCAAACGCGCGGTCGTGCGCGAGCATGACGGAGGCGCCTGGTAGGTTAAGTGCCAGATCCGGACGGTCTCGACGGAGCCATGCTTGCCGAAGTTCCAAATCCCTCTCCAGCAACGTCTGTCCGAAGCTCTCCCACTGACGTTCGCTCAGTTGAGCATTAGCAAAGCGCGAGCCGCTGTCGTGCTGCGTGTTCGCGTAATCCTGCGCGTAACTATTCGCAACGCGCCCCGGCAAACTGTCATTACGCACGACACCAAGCGCGAGCGTCCCGTAGCCGTCTGCACCGGGCAGTTGCGAGAGGTAGTTCCAGTACAGCTCACGATTGCCTGCTTTTGCGTAGCTGCGCAGGATCGTCAAGTCCTGCTGAGTTAATCCACCCATGATGTACTCCTTGCAAAAAAGTGTGGATCACCCAACTTTGGTGCGTGCCAAAACGTCCCGAATCGCTTTTTCCATACGTTTCCAGTCCCTTAGAAACGCGCGATGGTAGTTGAGCGTGATGGATAGTTTGTTCTCGACATCCACAAGGTAGTGCGTACATCCGGCGATAACTGGTTCTTCTTCGTCAATGACTTGGTCGCCCTCAAGCCGGATGCCGTCCTTACGAAACTTGGCGCTATCGCACTTGATGAAAGTGGTGAGATTGCCGCCGGAATCGCGCGCGACATACCAATCGTCCTCAAACGCAGGGTTGCGTGTCGGAGGTTTGCTGTAGCGGGCTTCGTACGCTTTAACGTACACCGCCATCTTTTCTTCATCGATGGCATAGGGCGTCAATCCGAGTGTTTCAGGCTGTGCGATACGCAGATCGAGTCTGTCGACGGGATCACCCCGTTCGACCGAATCAGGCTCGGTAATTGCTTCGTTAGATGAGTAGCGTGCCAGCAATGCCTCGATGGGGACGCGGTCGACATAGTCAACCGAGGCATGGATTTCCTTGCGGAAATCATTCGTACGCGGGTTGGCCCGTGCCCCGGGCGGGGTGGGGGTCATGCCTGGCCACTCGATGACAAGCGTGACGCCTTCACCCGGCCATGGCGCGATCTGGCTGTCCAGGTAGTTGGCGGGGATGCGGAAGGTGTTCGGCCCCAGCTTTACGTCAACCGGAGCGTCCGAATAGGTGTGCCCGTTGATGGTGCGGCCTGTGGTGACGTTGTCTGGCATGGGGGAAGTCCTTTTCTGTTCGGGTGATGGCGTCCGTGCACAGGCACTGCCGGTCACAGCAACGGCGAGTGCAAGGGCCAGGCACCGGCCGGATGACATCATGTGCATTGGTCAATCCATTGCAGGGTTCGCCGCAACTATAGGCAACCTGGGATCAGCGCGACAGCAAGGACCAGGCCTGCGATCACCCGTGCCATGCGCCGCATGACATGGGAATGCGATCACGCGCTGCCGGCAGGAGATACAGGCGGACCAGGAGGCTGGCCGTGCAACGGCAGCTCGCCATGTGTGTTGACGAAGGGCGTTTGCCGCCATCGGTCGCACGTGTCTAGCTGCAGTGCCATCAACGCAGACGTCGCCACGTCACGCCCCAAACGCACCATCGATCGTGTGCATCGCCCCGGTGACAAAGCCTGCTTCCGGGCCGGCCAGCCAGGCCACCATGCCGGCCACTTCCTCGGCGCGGCCGTGGCGCTTGATCGCCATGAAGCTGTGCATCAGGTCTTTCATCGGCCCGTTTTCCGGGTTGGCGTCGGTATCGATCGGGCCTGGTTGCACCACGTTGATGGTGATGCCGCGCGGCCCGAAGTCACGGGCCAGCCCGCGCGCCAGCCCTTGCAGGGCGGATTTGCTCAGCGCGTAGGACGCCATGCCGGGCAGCGGCATGCGGTCGCCGTTGACCGAGCCGATCACGATGATCCGCCCGCCGGGCGGCATCTGCCGCGCGGCCTCCACGGCGGCGTGGTAGGGCGCGTGCACGTTGATGCGGAACAGCCGGTCCACCGCGTCCGGATCCTGGTCCAGCGCGTCGCCGAACAAGGCGATGCCGGAGTTGACCACCAGCACATCTAGCGGCCCGCTGCGGCGCACCGTGGCGATCACCGCATCGCGGTCAGCGCTGTCGGCCAGCACCGCGGTGCTGCCGGTGTCGCTGGCCAGGCGCTGCGCCGCCTCGGCGGAGCCGGCATAGGTAAACGTCACCCGCGCGCCCTCGGCCACGAAGCGCCGCACGATGGCGGCCCCAATCCCCCGGCTGCCACCGAGCACCAACACCGACTTGTTTTTGAACGCTGACATGCACTCACCTCGCTATTAATGTAGCGAGTAATACATAATAGATTTCGCCTGCCGTCAAGGATTTTGTAACTATGACTACAGAAACATCCCGGGCCCGCGGCCGGCCGCGGGCGTTCGACCCGGACCAAGCGGTCGCAACTGCACAGCAGCTGTTCCATGCGCGCGGCTACGACGCACTAAGCGTGGCCGACCTCACCCAGGCCCTGGGCATCAACCCGCCCAGTTTCTACGCCGCCTTCGGCAGCAAGGCCGGCCTGTATGCGCGCATCCTCGACCGCTACGCGCAAACCGGTGCCATCCCGCTGCCGCAGATTCTGGACGCCAGCCGCCCGCTGGCCGACGCGCTGGCCGACGTACTGGAGCAGGCCGCCCGCTGCTACGCCGCAGACCCCGCCGCCACCGGCTGCCTGGTGCTGGAAGGCACGCGCAGCAACGACGCGCAGGCGCGCGAGGCCGCCTGCGGGTTTCATGTCGCCGCCCAGGAGCTGATCCGCTCCCACATCGCCAAACACTGCCCGCACGACGCAGACCGGCTGGCGGATTTCGTCAGCACCACCATGGCCGGGCTGTCCGCCAGCGCCCGGCATGGGCAGAGCCTGGAGCGTCTGCTGGCGAGCGCGCGGTTGGCGGGGGAGGCGATTAGGGCGGCGCTGCCAGGCTAGGCAGGTCGCGCGAGGTCGCAGGCGCAGGGGCGTTATCAGGTGGACCTACCTGCGTGCCAGCAGGTCCATCGGCGGATTAGTCAGCGCGCCGGTGGAGCGGTTGCTTCAGGTTGCAAGAGCTCGACGCACACACTGGCACAGACGCAAAGCCAATGAGCGCGGGAGAGATCGTTGTCGCAGATAGCGGAGACCGCTTGCAAAAACAGCTCGCTCGCTGGATATTCCATATTCCGGAATATGGAATAAGGCGGGCTCGGCTGTGGAACTGAAGCCCCAGGATCTGGTGGTGCTGTACAAGCAGGTCGCCCAGGCGGGCCAGGTCTGGACGTATGCATCCCTTGGAGAAGCGCTGGGCATGAGCCCTTCTCAGGTGCATCGCAGCGTCAAGCGCGCGGTGGCCTCCGGCTTGGCGCTGGAAAAAAGCCGCGGCGAGTGGGAGACGGTGCGCACGGCGCTGCACGAGTTTGCGGTCCACGGCGTGCGTTACGCCTTTCCTGCCGTCATCGGGCCGCTAAGGCGTGGCATTCCTACCGCCTTTGGCGTGCCCCCACTGTCCATTGCGATTGCCAGCTCCCCCGGGGATGCACCAGTGTGGCCAAGCGCGCAGGGCACGGCCAAAGGCCCCAGCTTGTCGCCGTTGTCGACCGGTGTGCCCAACGCTGCGCTGGCCGACCCTGCCTTGCACCAACTTCTGGCGCTGCAGGACGCCCTACGCAGCGGGCGTGCCCGCGAGCGCACGCTGGCAGCAAGCTATCTCAAACAATTGCTGAGGCTTGGCGATGCGCTCTGACGATCCTAACTACCGCATCTGCTTGTGATTGCGAATGCATTGGGCGAGCTTTGCGACCACGTAGTCTTCCTTGGCGGCGCAGTCGTTGGCCTGCTGGTATCCGATCCATTGGCTGAAAACGTCCGCGCCACCTATGACGTCAATGCGGTGGTCAATCTTGATTGGTCCCGGTTCCGCGGTATCGAGGCGCGTGTGGAATCGTAGGGCTTCGCGCGCGAGATGCAGAGCGGTGTCGTCTGCCGCTGGCTACACCAAGCGTCGGGCGTCCTCTTCGACCTGATGCCGGTGGATGCCGGCGTGCTTGGCTTCTCCAACCGCTGGTACGCCCATGCTGTAGAGACGGCCCAAGTGGTGGCCTTGAGCGATCGCCTGTCCATCCGTTTGGTGACAGCGACAGCATTCGTGGCGACCAAGCTCGAAGCCTTCGTTACCCGAGGCAACAGCGACTTCCTTTCCAGTCACGACCTGGAGGACGTGCTCAATGTCGTCGATGGCCGGGCCGAGCTGGTGGAAGAGCTTGCCGTGGAGCATGCAGACCTTCGGCAGTGGGTTGCCGACGTGTTTGTGGGGCTAGTGGCTACCCCGGCGTTTGTGAACGCGTTGCCGGGATTGGTCGCCGAACCGGAGCGCGCAAGCGTCGTGCTTCAGCGTCTAGGTACCATTGCATCAGCGTAGCTGCGACATCGTCGGCTTAGGTCTGCAAACAAAACCTTGAAGCACCGCCGCCCGCTTGCGATGATGCATCGCAATTGCAACGCACTGGGCCTGCCATGAAATCCGCATCTCTTCCATCGCTTCGGGTAGACCCGGCGCTGCGCGAAGCGGCTGAAGCCGTGTTGCAGGAGGGTGAGACGCTGTCCAGCTTCGTCGAGTACTCCGTGCGCGCCCAGGTGCAGCAGCGGCAGCAGCAGGAAGCCTTCATCGCACGCGGGCTGGCCTCGCGTGACAGCGCCAAGGCATCCAACCGCTACATCGACGCGAAGGATGTGGTGGCCGGGCTGCAGTCCCAACTGGACAAGGCGCGCAAGGGCTAAGCCAACGTGGGATTTTCCGTCCGCTTCACTCAGCAAGCGCGCGAGGATCTCGCGCGTCTTTACGACTGGCTGCTACAGCGTGCCGAAGGCGACTTCACCGTGGCCGAGCGTGCGCTGCAGGCCATCCGCGATGGCGTCACCGTGCTTGAACTGGCCTCGTTGAGCTGCCGCAAGGCGGGGGTGGCAGACCCGTTCTTGCGGGAGCTGGTGATCGGCTTCGGCGCCAGCGGCTACGTGCTGCTGTTTGAGGTGGAAAGCGACCAGGTCGTCACCGTTTTGGTGGTCAGGCATCAGCGTGAAGACGACTATCATTGAGCACGGCGTTAGCGCAGAAATCGGGAATTAGTGAAGCAGACGCCAACTATGAGCAGATGTCGCGCCGGGGGTGAAGAATGCACTTCTATATTCCGTCAAGAGGTGGCGGCAGAGCAGGCAGGAGCGGGGACAAGCTGTCTCCTAAAATCAGGGGCGGTTCAATAAGCCCTTCTGGAGCACTCTAAGCGGCGAAATATGTGCGCCTTAGACGCTAAAATGACTGTCGCCACACTCTCCGTCACCAGGGAGTCTGGCCACCTGCCACGAGGGTCTCATGTACGTCAAAGAAAGCGATATCGAGCGGGATCTCATCGCCAAGCTCGACGAGCTGAAGTACACGCTGCGCCCGGATTTGCGGGATCGCGCGGCACTTGAGCGCAACTTCCTAAGGAAGTTCGAGACGCTTAACCGCGTCTACCTGACGCAGACCGAATCCCAGCGGCTTCTTGAAGACATCGTGACCAGCGACGTCTACAGCGCGTCGCAACGTTTGCGCGAGACCTCAACATTCATCCGCGACGACGGCACGCCGCTGCATTACACGTTGGTCAACACTCGCGATTGGTGCAAGAACACCTTCGAGGTAGTCAATCAGCTGCGTATCAACAACGACAACAGCCATCATCGCTACGACGTAATCCTGTTGATCAACGGCGTGCCGGTCGTGCAGATCGAGTTGAAGACGTTGGGCATCAATCCACGTCGTGCCATGCAGCAGATCGTTGACTACAAAGCCGACTCGGGCAATGGCTATACCCGCACGCTGCTTTGCTTCATGCAGGTGTTCATTGTCAGTAATCGGACGGAAACGTATTACTTTGCCAACAACAACCCGCGCCACTTCAATTTCAGTGCGCAGGAACAGTTTCTGCCCATCTACCAGTTTGCCAACGAGGCCAACCGCAAGATTGGCCGCCTTGACGCGTTCGCCGATGCCTTCCTGCCCAAATGCACGCTAGGGCAGATGCTCAGCCGCTACATGGTATTGGTGGCGAGCGAACAGAAGCTGATGATGATGCGCCCCTATCAGATCTATGCGGTCAAGGCGATTGTCGACTGCATCGAGAAGAACGGCGGCAACGGCTATGTCTGGCACACCACAGGCAGCGGCAAGACGCTCACCTCATTCAAAGCATCCACCCTGCTCAAGGACAACCCGGACATCGAGAAGTGTCTGTTCGTGGTGGACCGCAAGGATCTCGACCGCCAGACCCGGGAGGAATTCAACCGCTTCCAGGAAGGGTGTGTCGAAGAGAACACCAATACCGAGGCTCTGGTGCGCAGGCTGGTGTCTGACGACAAGGCCGATAAGGTCATCGTTACCACTATCCAGAAGCTGGGCTTGGCGCTGGATGGCAGCAACCGCCGCAACTATGCGCAACGGTTGGAACCACTGCGTGACAAGCGCTTGGTCTTCATCTTCGATGAGTGCCATCGCTCTCAGTTCGGTGACAACCACCAGGCCATCAAGGAGTTTTTCCCGCGTGCGCAGTTGTTTGGTTTCACCGGCACGCCGATCTTCGACAAGAACGCCGCCAGCGTTCAGCGCGACGGCCAGAGCGGCCGCTACCGCACTACTCAAGATCTGTTTCAGCGCGAGTTGCATGCGTACACCATCACCCACGCCATTGATGACCGGAATGTGCTGAAGTTCCATGTGGACCACTTCAAGCCCGAGGGCAAACACCCGCCCAAGCCGGGCGAGGCCATCATCAAGCAAAAAGTAATCGAAACGATCCTGAGTAAACATGACGCGGCGACGTCCCAGCGCCGGTTCAATGCCGTGTTTGCCACCGCATCGATCAACGACGCGATCGAGTACTACGACCAGTTCGGCAAGATGCAAGCCGAACGCCAGGCAAAAGCAGCCGACTATCGTCCGCTGAAAATCGCGTGTGTGTTTTCCCCGCCGGCGCAAGCGGTGGCTGCCGAGGGCGGTGAAGACGCCGGCAAGAACGCCGCCGATGTGCGCCAGTTGCAAGAAGACCTGCCGCAAGAGCAAGCCGACAACCGCGAAGACCCGGAAGGCAAATATGCCGCGCTCAAACAGATCATTGCCGATTACAACGCCCAGTACGGTGGCAACTTCCGTATCGGCGAATTCGACGGGTATTACAAGGACGTGCAACAGCGTATCAAGCTGCAGCAGATCCCCGACACCGATCTGCCTGGCAAGGGTGCTGAGAAAATCGATATCACCATCGTGGTGGATATGCTGCTGACCGGCTTCGACTCCAAATATCTCAATACCTTGTATGTGGATAAGAATCTGAAATATCACGGCCTGATCCAGGCGTTTTCGCGCACCAATCGCGTCCTCAACGATGCCAAGCCTTACGGCAGCATTCTTGATTTCCGTCAACAGCAAGACCCGGTGAACGAGGCTATCAAGCTGTTCTCCGGCGAAGGCAACGAAGCGCCCGCGCGCATCTGGCTGGTGGATCCTGCGCCTGAGGTCATCGATCAGCTTACGGGCGCCATGCAGCGGCTGGAGGAGTTCATGCAGTCGCAGGGCTTGCATAACGCGCCCGATGAAGTGGCTAACCTGCGCGGCGACACCGCGCGCAGCCGCTTCGTGGAGCTTTTCAAAGATGTACAGCGGCTCAAGACCCAGGTGGACCAGTACACCGACATCACGCCTGAGCAACGGGTGCAGGTAGACAAGGTGATCAGCCCGGACGACCTGCGCGCCTGGCGCGGCACCTACTTGGACACCGCGCAGCGGCTCAAGGCTCAGCAGCAGGCCCAAGGCAGCGCCGCGTCGCAGGAGGTGCAGAACCTGGAGTTCGAGTTCGTGCTGTTTGCCTCCAACCTGATCGACTACGACTACATCATGGCGCTGGTGGCACGCGACAGCGCCAAGCCACCGGCCGAGCGCAGCATGACCCGCGAGCAGCTGATTGGCCTGATCCAGGCCGATGCCAAGTTCCTGGATGAGCGCGACCTGATTGCCGACTACCTGCGTAGCCTGCCCATGGATCAGCCGCTGGAGGAAGCCGCTATCCGCAAAGGATACGAGACCTTCAAGGCGCACCGCCGAACCGACGTGCTTAACGCCATCGCGCAGGCGCACGGACTGGAGCTTGATGCGTTCAAGGCCTTCGTAGACGATATCCTGCGCCGCCGCGTGTTCGACGGTGAGGCACTGAGTGCATTGATGGCGCCGCTGGGGTTGGGCTGGAAAGACCGCACGCGCCGCGAGTTGGAATTGATGGAGCAGCTGACGCCAGTGCTGGAACGGTTGGCGCAGGGGCGAGAGATTGCGGGGTTGAGTGCGTATGCGCAGTAGGGGCAAAGGCAATGTGTCAAAAGTGATTAGGACCCTGGAAATAGTCCCAAGGTGGCGCTTTCCAGATTATTTTGATGCTGGTGGCTGGGAATTCGATAAATTAGGAGATCATTTGGAATATCTCCAGCCGACACCGTACTTGGTGCGTTCCACAAAATACGATAATAATTATCCTGTGCCAGTGTTGACGGCTGGAAAGACATTTTTGCTTGGTTATACAGATGAGGTTGATGGAATTTTCGATCAAGATTTGCCCGTTATTATTTTTGATGATTTTACAACTTCATCAAAATTTGTAAATTTTCCATTCAAGGTAAAGTCATCAGCGATGAAGATTTTGCTGCCAAAGAATAATTCCAACATCAGATTCTTCTACGAGCTGTTGCAAGTTATTGACTACGAAGTGGCTGGACACGGACGGCACTGGATTTCATTTTTTGCAAATATGAAAGTGCCAGTCCCCGGTGCTGGCGAACAAAAAAAAGTTGCGGACTGCCTGTCATCCGTTGATGACCGTATTGGTGCAGAAACCCGTAAACTTGACGTCCTCAAGGCCCACAAGCAGAGCCTGATGCAGCAGCTGTTTCCCGCCGAAGGCCAGCGCTTGCCGCGCCTGCGGTTTCCGGCCTTTCGAAGCGATGTAATTTGGGTTTCAAGCAAAGTCGGCGATATTGCGGAAATTCGTTCCGGTGGAACTCCGCGCCGTACAAATTTGGATAATTGGGGCGGGGATATACCGTGGGTCACCACATCTTTGATTGATTCTAATATTATTAGAGATGCAAACGAATGCATCACCCAGATGGGACTAAAGGATTCTGCTGCAAAGGTTTTTCCCAAGGGGACCGTGTTGATGGCTATGTACGGTCAAGGAAAGACTAGAGGAAAGGTTGCTATACTGGGAATTGACGCTGCAACGAATCAGGCGTGCGCTGCCATTTCGGTGGGTGACCGAGTGAATGCCAATTTTCTATTTCATAATCTCGATTATCGCTATGCAGAAATACGAAGTATCAGCAATCCTGGTGGGCAGGAAA
This sequence comes from Xanthomonas sp. BRIP62418, assembly GCF_003993495.1. NCBI lineage: Bacteria > Pseudomonadati > Pseudomonadota > Gammaproteobacteria > Lysobacterales > Lysobacteraceae > Xanthomonas > Xanthomonas sp. BRIP62418. The sequence goes on along the minus strand of NZ_QEZG01000049.1, from coordinate 88,582 downwards.
ACCTAAGCGGAGAGTTGATTAAAAATATCAATTTCACCTATCCCAAAGAACGAGAGGAACAGCAGAAAATCTCTGATTGTCTTTCTTCTTTAGAAAGCCTGATCGCCGCGCAGGTTTGCAAGATCACACTACTCCAACAGCACAAAAGAGGGCTGATGCAGGGCCTGTTCCCAGCTCTAGAGACAACTGTTTCATGAGCCCACCGCCAAAATTTCCCGATATGCCCGCGCTCGCGGCCCACGTCCGCACAGCGCTGGTCGGTCAGGCGGGCGCGCCAGAGAATGCTAAACGCTTCGTACTGCTCTACGGCCATAACGGCGTTGGCAAGACACAGTTGTCAATGGCGTTCAAGAATATCGGCCGGCAAGGAGATGCCCGCGACACGCTGTACTTCAATGCCTATACCGAAGATCTGTTTGGCTGGGACAACGATCTGGCCGGAGACAGCGACCGCAAGCTGGTGCTCAATACCGCTTCCCGCCTCTTTGCGGGCCTCTCAGAGCTGGAGATGGATACCCGTATCCGCCCGCTGCTGCAGCGCTACGCCGATTTCGATTTCCAGATCGATGCCGAGGCCGGACTGGTGCGCTTCTACCCGAAAGGCGATGCGGAGCAGCCGATCAAGATCTCCCGGGGCGAGGAAACCATGTTCATCTGGTGCTTCTTTCTGGCCATAGTGCAATTGGCGATGGACGGGGCGGAGGCATACCAGTGGGTTAAGTACATCGTCATCGACGACCCCATTTCCTCGTTGGACGAACATAATGCCATCGTGGTTGCTAATCATCTAGGGCAATTTCTGGCGCGGAAGGATCACGCCATCAAGACTGTGATCTCGACGCATCACGCCTTGTTCTTTAACGTGCTTTGGAACGAGATCAAGCTGATCGACCGCAGTAAGTTCCAGCCATGGTTGCTGTCGCGATCGCGCGCTACGGGCGAATTCACGCTGACCTACAGCGGCGACACGCCGTTCTTCCATCATCTGGCACTGCTGGAGGACCTCTGTCGTGCCCGTGACTCGGGCCAGATCTATACACACCACTTCAATGCGCTGCGCGGTCTGTTGGAGAAGGCGCAGATCTTCCACGGCCATGACAAGTTCTCGGTCTGCATCCAGCAGGATGCCGATGGCGACCCCGACGCTACCTTGTACGGGCGCGTGGTGAACATCATGAGCCACGGAAATTACTCGTTCTACGACCCGGTGGAAATGTTGCAGGAAAACAAGGAGCATTTCGAAAAAGTGCTCAATGATTTCCTGGCTTTCTATCCGTTCAATAGGGCGCCGCTGCCCGGTACGGATGCCTGACATGCCGATTCTCGACACCACCGAAAGACGGCCGCAGTCAGATGCACCTGCAGGCCCGCCGGTAGACCGTCTGGCTCAGCCCTGCCGGGATTGCCGAGCTATTCGACACCAGCTAGCGGGACATTTTCCTGTACCTGAGACGATTTTGAAGACAACGAGTTAGAGGCGCTGGCAACTGTCAAGAAATTCTTGACAGTTGAAACAGAGGGCGGGAACGAGGCCGACGCCGACGTCCGATCACGCTCCACTCGCTAGAAGCCACACGGCAACAACTCAATCACCGCGAGAAATCCTAAAAACCCAATGACGCACGACGAAAAAAACAAGCTCGGTGATTTGCTATGGTCCATCGCCGACGACCTGCGCGGCAGCATGGACGCGGACGACTTTCGTGACTACATGCTCGCGTTTTTGTTTCTGAAGTATCTGTCAGATAACTATGAGGCCGCTGCACAGCGCGAGCTGGGCGACGAATACCCCGAACTGGAGCCTGACGACCGTTTTGCGCCGCTGTCGTTCTGGTACGCCGACAACGCTGGCGACGTACCGGCCTTCGAGACGCAGATGCGGCGCAAGGTGCATTACGTGATCCTGCCGGAGTACCTATGGACCAACATCGTCAATATGGCGCGCGAGCAGAGCGAGGACCTGTTGACCACGGTGGAGGAGGCGTTCAAGCATATTGAAGAAGACTCGTTCGAGAGCACGTTCGTTGGCCTGTTCTCCGAGATCAATCTCAATTCGGACAAACTGGGCAAAACGCGCAAGGCGCGCAACGACCAGTTGGTCAAAATCCTCGGCAAGATCGCCAAGGGCCTGGCCCAGTTCTCCACCGACAGCGACACCTTGGGCGATGCCTACGAGTATCTGATCGGCAAGTTCGCGGCCGGGTCCGGCAAGAAAGCAGGCGAGTTCTACACTCCACAATTCATCTCGGACATTCTGTCGGCCATCGTCACGCTGGACAGCCAGAACCCGGCTGCCGGTCCTCGCACGCATCTGGACCAGGTGCTGGATTTCGCCTGCGGGTCAGGGTCGCTGTTGCTCAATGTGCGCAGGCGCCTCGGTCCGCACGCCATCGGCAAGCTCGTAGGGCAAGAGAAGAACGTCACCACCTTCAACCTGGCGCGCATGAATATGCTGCTGCACGGGATGAAGGACACGGAATTCGACATCCACCATGGCGACACGCTGAAGAACGAGTGGGACTGGCTGCGCGAATCCAACCCCGCACGCATGCCGCGCTTCGATGCGGTGGTGGCCAACCCGCCCTTCAGCTACCGCTGGGAGCCGAACGAGGCGCTGAGCGAAGACATGCGCTTCCGCAGCCATGGTCTGGCGCCCAAATCGGCGGCGGATTTCGCTTTTTTGCTGCACGGGTTTCATTACCTCAAGGACGATGGCGTGATGGCCATCATCTTGCCGCACGGTGTGTTGTTTCGAGGCGGCGCAGAAGCGCGCATCCGCACCAAACTGCTCAAGGACGGGCATATCGATACGGTGATCGGGCTGCCGCCGAACCTGTTCTATTCCACCGGCATCCCCGTGTGCATCTTGGTGCTGAAGAAGTGCAAACAGCCCGACGACGTGCTCTTCATCAATGCGGCAGAGCATTTCGAGAAGGGCAAGCGCCAGAACCGACTGTTGCCTGAGCATATCGACAACATTGTCGAGACCTACCGCGACCGCAAGGAGGCACTACGCTACGCACGTCGCGTGGAGATGGCGGAGATCGAGAAGAATGACTTCAACCTCAATATCTCGCGCTATGTCAGCACCGCACAAGCCGCAGAGGAGGTCGATCTGCATGCCGTGCATGCGCAGCTCAAGCAGATCGAAGAGGAGATTGGCGAGAGCAAGGCGCGACACAACGCGTTCCTGTTGGAGCTGGGGCTTCCGCCGTTGCCTTGATGCTGATGTTCGCCATGGTTGTAATCAGGAGAGCAAGTGCGCAGACGCACGTGGGACGCCCTCTTGACGGGCCGCGTCTGCGGTAGCACGCTTACGGTACGGAGCCTCGAAACTCCGCTAACAGCGGTACCCACCTCCGACAAACCGGTGGGTTTTTTGTGCCTGCAACTTTGTAGGTGCAACCGACGTGATGCCTGCGTCGGGAGGGCGGCTAATACAACACCCGCAAGGGGAATACGCCCGCCGGCTGTTAGCGGTTTCGAGCCTCCCGACTTCCCGTCCGTCGCCTAGCGGCGGGCGGGCTGATTCCATGGAATGAGGAGCAGGCCATGTCGGACGTTGTACGTGATGCGCAGTCACACCCGGGCTACTACCTGCCAGAAGGCGCGCAGTACCGCTTGCAGCAGCTGCGCGACCATATGCGCTTTCTGGCGCGTTTGGCGCAGCCACGCACGCAGGCCGAAGAGCAGGCGCGGCAGCCGGCCATTTGCATGGACGAGCTGGCATTTTGTCTGGAGCTGCTTGCCGATCAGATGACCCATGCGCTGAAGCAGATGCAGTGGCCGGCGAGCCTGGAAGAATCAGGCGGAAAGAAGTAGCGCTCCTACACCGGCGCAGACTTCAAAATCCCCGACAGACTCTCGCGCAGAATCAGCTGCAGGTGCATGCGGTTGAGTTCCATGCCGCTGGTCATCACGCTGTGCAGGCCGCCGCACATGGCGGCAACGGCGAAGACGCGGGCCTGGAATTCCTGCTCGCTGCTGGCCGGGTCGGCGTGGCCGCGGAGCAGGCGTTTGAGCAGTGCGCTGAGGTGTTCGATCAGCGATGCGCTCTGCCGGCGCATGAAGGCGGCCAGCACCGGGTCGCGCAGGGTGGCCAGGTGCAGTTCCAGGTCGATGCGGGTGCGCTTGATGTTGATTTCCTGCAGCAGCCATTCTTCGAGCAGGCCGGCGATGAAATCCACCACGTGCACGTTGGCCGGGCGTTCCACCAACCACATCTGGCGGATGGCGCGCATGTAGTTGCGCTCCAGCAGTGCGCGCACCAGCGCGTCCTTGTCTTCGAAGCGTTGCAGCAGGCTGCCGCAGCTGACCCTGGCGCGCTCGGCGATCAATTCGAAACTGGTGGCGCCCAGGCCGATGGCGTCGATGCATTGCTCGGTGGCGTCCAGCACCTCTTCCAGCAGCAGTTCTTCGCGCTCTTTTGCCGTGCGCAGCAACAGGACGTTGGACATGGGCGGCGGGCTTGTGGGGGGCTGCAGTATAGCGGCGCGGCGTTCGTCGTCCGTTGCGTTCGCTTGTTGCTGTGCCATCAGTCATGGATGCGCGTGCGTATTGAAACGCCGGTCACGGATGCGCTGGTCGACCATGTTTTCACGGCGGCTGTGCGACACCTGAGGCCGACGTTGTGCAGGAGAAGCATGTGAGTGAGAACAGTGCGGTAGCCGGTGTCTCGGCGCAGTGGCCGGCGCGGTTGTGGGTGGTGCGGCATGGGCAGAGCGCGGGCAATGTGGCGCGTGATCTGGCCGAGTCCAACGGGGCGGCCTTGATCGACCTGGAGCACCGCGATGCGGATGTGCCGTTGTCGGACCTTGGCGAGCGCCAGGCCGAGGCGCTGGGGGCGTGGATGGCCGGCTTGCCCGAGCAGGAGCGCCCGACGCTGATCCTGAGTTCCACCTACATACGTGCGCGCCAGACTGCCGCCGCGGTGGCGCGTGCGCTGGGGCAGCCGGCCGATTCGGTCAGCGTGGACGAGCGTTTGCGCGAGAAGGAATTTGGCGTGCTCGACCGCTATACCACGGCCGGCATTCTTGCGACCTTTCCGGAGCTGGCCGAGCAGCGCAAGCTGGTGGGCAAGTTCTACTTCCGCCCGCCCGGTGGCGAGAGCTGGTGCGATGTGATCTTCCGCCTGCGTGGGGTGGTGGGCGATCTGCAGCGCAACCATGTGGGCGCGCGGGTGCTGATCGTGGGGCACCAGGTGATCGTCAATTGCTTCCGCTATCTGATCGAGCGGATGGACGAGGCCACCATCCTGGGAATCGACCGCGAGGGCGATGTGCCCAATTGCGGCGTCACCGAATATGCGGCTGCGGCCGATGGGCAATCGCTGGAGTTGCTGCGTACCAAGTTCGTGCCGCCGGAGCTGGCCGACGAGCCGGTGACCACCGAGTCCGACCGCCCGGCCGGGGCACGCTGATGGCCGCCCCGCGCATGCGCATGCTCACCGCTGCGGCCTTGCGGTCGATGCCGTTGCCGGCCCCGGGGGGCGACAAGGAGCAGCGCGGGCGCGTGTTGATCGTGGGTGGCTCGATGCGCGTGCCGGGCGCAGTGCTGCTGGCCGGCGAGGCGGCGCTGCGCACCGGTGCCGGCAAGCTGCAGATTGCCACCGCCGCCAGTGTGGCGCCGGGCATGGCCTTGGCGGTGCCGGAGGCGCTGGTACTGGGGCTGGCGCAGAACGGGCAGGGCGAGATCGTGCGCGGGCACCGCGCACTGGACGGGGCGATGGCGGCCTGCGATGCGGCAGTGATCGGGCCGGGCATGGCGTCGTCGGCCACCACCACGGCGATGGTCAGGCGCGCTGCCGAACAGGCGGTTTGCACCTTGGTGCTGGATGCCGGCGCGTTGTCGCGTGGCCTGCGGGCGCCGATCGGGCGGCCGTTCGTGCTGACGCCGCACGCGGGCGAGATGGCGACCCTGGCCGGCGACGACAAGGCAGCGGTGGAAGCGGCGCCGGGGGAGTACGCGCTGAAGTTTGCGCAGAAGCTGCGTAGCGTGGTGATCGTCAAGGGTGCGGATAGTTTTATTGCCGGGCCGGATGGTGCGCTGTGGATGCATCGTGGGGGCGCATCCGGGTTGGGCACCTCCGGGTCTGGCGATGTCCTGGCGGGATTGATTGCGGGTTTTGCCGCGCGCGGCTGCGATGCGTTGGGCGCTGCGTTATGGGGCGTGTTTGTGCATGCGGCGGCGGGCAGGCAGTTGGCCAGGCGGATCGGGCCGGTGGGGTTTCTGGCGCGCGAGCTGGGGTTGGAAGTGCCTGGGATTCTGGATCGGTTGGCGCGCCGCTGATCGCCGCGCGTCGCGGTGATGCCGCACGCTGACCAAAGTCCCTCTCCAGCGGGAGAGGGGTTGGAGTGAGGGTACGTTTGCTGAAAGCGTGGGGCTGTCTTTCCAGTTGGGGTTTAGGTTGTTGCCTTGATTGCAGGGGGCGGGTTGCACTCTTGGCAGACGTACCCTCATCCGGCACTTCGGGCCACCTTCTCCCGAGGGGAGAAGGGAAAGTCCGGCGATGGAAGGATGCATGGTTGCGCTCGTTTGTTGCGCGATGTTGCGCCGCGTTGGTCGGTTAGGCTTGGTCACCAACCTGGGAGGGTGCACGGTGAAGCGAGCGATTGCGTGGTCGATGGTGGGGGTTCTGGGAGTTTGGGGTGCTGCGACTGAAACGGTGTTGGCATCTGCATCTGCAACAGCAGCAACAGCAGCATCTGCAACAGCAGCAACGCCGATTCCGATGCCGGCATCGACGGCACCGTCTGCGTCCACGCCCGCATCGACGGCGGTAGAGGCTGCGGTTGCGGATGCTGCTACTCCGCCAGCCGCCGCCGGCGGCGCACTACGCGTCTACACCACCGCCCAAGGCGCAACGCAGCAGATGCGTGTCAGCACTGTCGATACGCCCAGGGCAGGGCATGCGCTGACCGAGAAGGAGAACTCCATCTTCGTCAATCCGCAGCGGCGCTTCCAGGAAGTGCTGGGCATTGGCGGGGCGATCACCGATGCCAGTGCCGAGACCTTTGCCAGGCTGCCCAAGCCTGCGCAGCGCGCCTTGCTCACTGCCTACTACGACCCGCAAGAGGGCATCGGCTATACGCTGGCGCGCACCACCATCCACAGCTCGGACTTCAGCAGCGGTAGCTACACCTACATCAAGGACGGCGATGCGGCGCTGAACAGCTTTTCGGTCAGGCACGATGAGCGTTATCGCATTCCGATGCTGCGCCAGGCCATCGCGGCGGCCGGCGGCACATTGACGACATTTGCCAGCCCGTGGAGCGCGCCGGCCTTCATGAAAGACAGCAACAACATGCTCAAGGGCGGCAAGTTGCTGCCCGCGTATGCGCAGGCCTGGGCAACCTATTACACGCGCTTCATTGCGGCCTACGAAAAGGCCGGCATCCCGATCTGGGGCATCAGCCTGCAGAACGAGCCGATGGCGGTACAGACCTGGGAGTCGATGGTGTTTTCCGCCGAGGAAGAGCGCGACTTTCTGAAAAATCATCTTGGTCCGACGATGGAGCAGGCGGGCTATGGCGACCGCAAGATCATCGTGTGGGACCACAACCGCGACATGATGCTGCACCGCGCGCACGTGATCTTCGACGATCCGGACGCGGCGAAATACGCGTGGGGCATGGGCTTCCACTGGTACGAGACCTGGGCCGGGTTCGCGCCGATGGTGGAGAACGTGGCGGCGGTGGCGCAGGCGTACCCGGACAAGCCGCTGTTGCTGACCGAAGCGGCGGTGGAGAAGTTCGACCCGGCAAAGCTGCAGCACTGGCCCAACGGCGAGCGCTATGGCACTGCCATCATCAATGATCTCAATCATGGGGCGGTGGGCTGGACGGACTGGAACATCCTGCTCGACGAACATGGCGGGCCGAACCATGTGGGCAACTACTGCTTTGCGCCGGTGCATGCCGATACACGCACCGGCGAGGTGATCTACACGCCGAGCTATTGGTATATCGGCCACTTTTCCAAGTTCATCCGCCCCGGTGCGCGGCGGGTGAGTGCGGCCAGCAGCCGCAGCAATCTCGCAACGACGTCCTTTCTCAATACCGATGGCAGCCTGGCGACGGTGGTGATGAATGCCAGCGACGTGGCGATCCGCTACAACCTGTATGTGGGCGCCGCGTCCAGTGAGTTGGAGATCCCGGCGCATGCGATCCAGACGGTGGTGATGCGGTAAGCGCGGACTGTGGGCGGAGTTTTAGTAGAAATTGCGTACCCTCATCCGCCCTTCGGACACCTTCTCCCGGGGGAGAAGGGGGAGCTTACGGGGTGCTCGTAGCCAGCGTTGCGTCGCCGGTTTAACCATCGTGCGTGTACGTCCCGCCGATGCGTCACCCGTCGATACCGTCGCCGGTACCAAGAACGCCACCGAAGAAACGCCGTCAAAGAAACCCGCCAAAGAAATGCCCTCCGAAGAAACGCCACCAAGGAAATGCCACCGAGGAAATGCCGATCGCTGCGCACGCAGCAATCGGCGGGGCCCTGGTGGCGCTAGGCTGGAAACGCGTTCGCTAGGCTGCTCAGGACAGCAACAAGCCGCCGGTGGCGCCGAACACTTCGCCGGTGACGTAGCTGGATTCCTGCGAGGCCAGGATCACGTACAGCGGCGCCATTTCCACCGGCTGGCCGGCACGCTTGAGCGGGGTTTCCGAGCCGAACTCGGGAATCTTTTCCGGCGGCTGGCCGCCGCTGGGCTGCAGCGGGGTCCACACCGGGCCGGGTGCGACCGCGTTGACGCGGATGCCCTTGTCGGCGACCTGCTGGGCCAGGCCCTTGGTGAAGTTGACGATGGCGGCCTTGGTGGAGGCATAGTCCAGCAGCGTCGGTGAGGGCTGGTAGGACTGGATCGAGCCGGTGTTGATGATGGATGCGCCCGGCGGCAGGTGCGGGATGGCCGCCTTGCACAGCCAGAACATCGCGTACACGTTGGTCTTGTAGGTGGCGTCGAACTGCTCGGTGGTGATGTCGGCGATGTCTTTCATCGCAGTCTGCTTGCCGGCGATATTGACCAGCAGGTCCAGCCCGCCAAGCTCCTTGACCGCGCGTGCCACCAGTTCGTTGCAGAACGCTTCGTCCTTCAGGTCGCCCGGGATGCTGATGGCTTTGCGGCCTTCGGCCTGGATCAACTTCACCACTTCCGCGGCGTCCTGCTCTTCTTCCGGCAGGTAGTTCAGCACGATGTCGGCGCCTTCGCGTGCGTAGGCAATCGCGGTGGCGCGGCCGATGCCGGAGTCGGCGCCGGTGATCAGCGCCTTGCGGCCCTTCAGGCGGCCGAAGCCCTGGTAGCTCTGCTCGCCGTGGTCGGCCTTGGGCTGCAATGCGTGGATGGTGCCTGGCGCTTCCTGGGTCTGCTCGGGGAACTTGGGCTGCGGAAACTGGGTAAGCGGGTTCTGCATTTCGTACTGGTTCTTGGTGCTGGACATGCACTGGCTCCTGCATTGGGGGACGACAAGGCCGCAGCGTGCTGCGGCCGATGCGGAGCAGTCTGGAAACCACCGCGATGCGTGCGGGTGAACGAATGTTGTGCATGATGTGAACGCGTCACGCAGCTAGCGTGCGGGCGATGCCGTAGCGCCGTGCACGCACGGCAGACCGGGAGGACAGCAATGCAGTGTGTAGGGATCGATGGCGCCGGCAGCGGCTGGCTGGCGGTGTGGGAGGCCGGCGATGGCTTGCAGTTCGCCGGCTACCCCAGTGTTGCCGCGCTGGCGAGCGCATTGGGCGGCGTCGCTGTGCTGGGCGTGGACATTCCGATCGGCTTGAGCGAGCACGCGCCCCGCGTTGCGGATGCGCAGGCGCGGCGCTTTGTCGGTGGGCGCCGCGCATGCAGCATCTTTTCCGCGCCGCTGCGGGGCATGTTGCATGCGCGTACGCAGGCGGAAGCCTCTGCGCTGCATCGGGTACTGGACCACGACGGCCAGCGTGGCTTTGGCGTGCAGTCGTTTGCGCTGTCGAAGATTCGCGACTGGGACGATGCCTTGCGCGCCGATCCGGCTTGGGCGCAGCGCGTGTTCGAGGTGCACCCGGAAGTTTCCTTCGCCGTGCTCGCTGGCGGGCAGGGCCTGGCGGCGGGCAAGAAGAGCCGTGCGGGCCATCAGCAGCGCGCCGCCCTGCTGGGCCAGTGCTACGGCGCCCGGCAGGTGGCTGCGTTACTGGAGTGTGTGCCGCGTGCGCTGGCCAAGCCGGACGATGTGCTGGATGCCTTGGTGGCCTGCTGGAGTGCGCAGCGCATTGCCGCGGGCACCGCCGGCAGCCTGCCGGCGGTGGTGGAGCGCGATGCCTGCGGGCTGCGCATGGGCATCCACTACTGACTCAGCGCGTCTGCGTCGACATCGAATACGGCCGCTGCGCCGGATCGGTGGCCCATTGCGTATTCGGCGTGGCCTGCATGCGGAAGCGCAACTCGCCACCGGCCTGGATTTCCTCGTGGGTGAGGTAGGCGCGATTCAATGCCTGGCCGTTGAGGGTGGCGCTGCCGATGTAGCTGCGCGCCTTGCTCAGGCCATCGGCGATCACGCTGAAGCGCTTGCCGTTGGGCAGGTGGAGCGTGGCGCGCGGCAGGAACGGTCGGCCGATGATGTACTGGTTGCTGCCCGGCGCCACCGGGTAGAAGCCCAGCGTGGTGAACACGTACCAGGCCGACATCTGGCCGAGGTCGTCGTTGCCGGCCAGGCCTTCGGGGCCGGCGTGGTACTGGGTGTCCATGATCTGGCTCAGCCGCGCCTGGCTGCGCCAGGGCTGGCCGGCGTAGGCGTACAGGTAGGCGACATGGTGGCTGGGTTCGTTGCCGTGCGCGTACCAGCCGATCAGGCCGGTGATGTCTTCCATGTGTGCGAACACCTTGGGGTCGACCTTGGCATCGAACACCGCATCCAGGCGCGCGAGCAGTTGGTCGTCGCCGCCATGCGCGGCTGCAAGCCCCGCGACGTCCTGCGGCACATACCAGGAGTACTGCCAGGCATTGCCTTCGGTGTAGTCGCTGCCGTAGCCGCTGGCCGAGGGGTCGAACGGCGCGCGGAAGTCGCCGGCACGGGTGCGCGCGCGCATGTAGCCGGTGGCCGGGTCGAAGGCGTGCTTCCAGTTGCCGGCGCGCTTGCTGAATTCCGCAGCGATGGCGGGCTTGCCGAGCTTGTCGGCCATGCGCGCGATGGTCCAGTCGTCGAAGGCGTATTCCAGTGTCTTGGAGGCGGCTTCGCCTTCTTCGTCGATGGGCACGTAGCCCAGTTCGCGGTACTGCGCGATGCCGTCGTAAGGGCCGTAGTTGGCGCTGGCGACCATGGCGTCCAATGCTTCGTTGGCATCGAAGCCGCCGATGCCCTTCATGTAGGCGTCGGCGATCACCGGCACGGCGTGGTAGCCGATCATGCACCAGGTTTCCAGGCCGTGGAACGCCCAGACCGGCAGGATGCCGTAGGCGCTCTCACGGCGCGAGGCGAGCAGGGAATTGACCATGTCGCTGCTGCGTTGCGGCGGCTGCACCAGGGTGAGCAGCGGATGCAGCGCGCGGTAGGTGTCCCACAGCGAGAAGGTGGAGTAGTTGGTCCAGCCACGCGCCTGATGCACGGCATTGTCCGGCCCGCGGTACTGGCCGTCGCTGTCCATGAACAGCGTGGGGCCGAGCAGGGTGTGATACAGCGCGGTGTAGAGCTGGGTGCGTTGTTGCGGCGTGCCTTGCGCGTCGATCGCCGACAGTGCCTGCGTCCATTGCGCGCGTGCCTCGGCGCGCACGCGGTCGAAATCGAAGCCGGGCACCTCCGCATCGAGATTGGCAATGGCACCGGCTTCGCTGACCGGCGACAGCGCAACCTTGACCACCAGCGGCGTGCCATCGTTGGCGACATCGAACACGCCGACCAGTTGCCGGCCTTCGATCTGTGCGCGCTGCGCGGGGTTCTTCTCGCCTGGCGGCGGAAAGCCCTTGTACGGGATGTCCTGCTCGGTGTCGTGCAACTGCGTGGCGGTGAGCGGGCGCGAAAAGCGCATGGCGAAGTACAGCTGGCGGCCGGGTGCCCAGCCGCGGGTTTCACGAAAGCCGGTGACGGTGCCGTCGCTGCGCACGCGCAGCCGCGACCACTGCACCTTGCCGGGGTAGTCGTACAGGCTGGTGCGCAGGTCCACCAGCACATGCGCCGGTACGCCCTTGGGGAACTGATAGCGATGCACACCCACGCGCGCACTGGCGGTGAGTTCGGCGCGGATGTTGCGGTCTTTCAAGGTCACCGCGTAGTAGCCGGGCTGCGCCTGCTCGCTGGCGTGGTCGAACTGCGCGGTATAGCCGCTGCCCGGTGTGGCGGCATCGCCGCGTTCGAGCTTGACCTGGCCGGTTTGCGGCATCAGCAGGATATCGCCCAGGTCCGAATGCCCGGAGCCGGAAAAGTGCGTGTGCGAGAAGCCGACAATCGTGCTGTCGCCATGCCGGTAACCGGCGGCCCAGCCATAGGCCTCCTTGCGCGGCTTGATCTGCGTGTCCGGGCTCAGCTGCACCATGCCGAACGGCAGCGTGGCGCCGGGATAGGTGTGGCCTTCGCCACCGGTGCCGATGAACGGATCCACCGCGCTGAAACCCGCGTCGTCCGCGCGTGGCGCCGCGTTGCCGGCGAAGCTGACGCAGGCGGCAAGCAACGCCAGCCAACGCAGGGGAGAGAAGGCGATTGAGCGATGCTGCATGCGAACGGTTCCAGGCGGATGCAGCGCCGGACCGTAGCACAGCTGTCGGGCCTGATCGCATGGCATCCATGGCTGCATCGTTGAGCTCGCTAACCCGTGCGCGGGCCGCGGTGGGCGCTGGACGCGCGGGCCGCCACGGGCTGCCAGCCTTGCGCGCCGGAGGCTGCGGGTGCGCAGGTCGGTTGCCCCGATACACGCAGCAAGGCCTCGCAGCAGATGCGAGACAGCGTGCACCTGCACTGCTCCGGTCGCAGGCAAGCGCAACGCCCGGCCGCTGAAATCGCGCAAACCGCCCGCATATCACTGCGATGGATCTGTTCGATGCTCCCACCGCGCCGGTGCAGCTGCTGCACGATGCGCAAGGCGGCGTGCGCTATTGGCCGCAGCTGCTGGCACCTGCCATGGCGCAGCAGTACTTTGCCGCGCTGCGCCAGGCGACCGACTGGCGCAGCCAGCGCCGCGAGATGTATGACCGTGTGGTGGAGGTGCCGCGCCTGCTGGCCTCGTATCGGCTGGATGCACCGCTGCCGCCCGGGCTGCCGCTGCAGGCGCTGCTCGCTGCGGTGCAGGCCGTGTTGCCTGCGCCGTACAACGCGGCGGGCCTGAATCTGTATCGCGACGGCCGCGACAGCGTGGCGATGCATCACGACAAGCTGCAGACGTTGCTGGCGCCGTATCCGATTGCATTGGTGTCGCTGGGCGCCACGCGGCGGATGCAGCTGCGCGCAAAGGACGGCAACACGCGTGCGATCGCTGTGGAGCTGGCGCCCGGAAGCCTGCTGGCGATGAGTCATGCCTCGCAACTGAGCCACGAGCACGGCATTGCCAAGACCGCACGTGCGGTGGGTGAGCGCATCAGCGTGGTGTTTCGCGTGCGCCCGGCCGAGCGCATGGCCGCCGGCCAGCACGGGCCGCACTGGGAGCAGGTGCAACCGGAGCGGGGCTGAGAAGGCGTGGTGCACGTTTGTCGGCATGCTGCGGAGCAACCGGAGTAACCAGAGCAACCCGAGCAACAGCAGCAACAGGAGTAACCGGAGCAACCGGAGCAACCGGAGCAATCGGAGCGTTCGAGCGCTGCGTACGGGCAGCGGCTCCAGGGCCGTGTTCGCTCGGCGGCCAGCGCAGCGGCTGCGTCAGTTACGTTCTGCGCGCACGGTTGCGGCTGGTCGTGCCGATCGCCGCTGGTGAGCGTGAGATGCGCTGACACCTGCGTGATGCGTTGTGCCTGCGCGAACACCGCACTGACGTACCCACCCGTGCTGGTCGTGCATGCGCGCTCTGTCGCGCCCGGCATGGCCCATTCGGGTGATTGCCATCGCCCTCACGGCTGGCCATGCTTGCATGCACTCCCCCCCTCAGCGTCGCCCCTCCATGTCCCTGGCCGATACCCGCCACCATCAGATGTTTCCCGAGCTGGACTCGGGCCAATTGGCGATCACGCGGCGTTTTGCCAGCGGGCCGGCGCAGCGTTTCGCTGCCGGCGAGATCGTCTTCGACGTGGGCGATGCGCACGCGCCGGTGTGGGTGGTGCTGGAAGGCGCCATCGAAGTGGTCCGGCGCGACGGGCTGGGCAACGAAAAGCCGGTCACCTCGCACACGCCCGGGCAGTTCACCGGTGAGGTGAGTCAACTCGCCGGGCGCGCGTCGCTGGCCGGCGGACGTGCCGGGCCGCAGGGCTGCCTGGCGCTGCCGTTCGATACTGCGCATCTGCGCGCGCTGATGATCAGCTCGGCCGAAGTGGGCGAGGTGGTGATGCGTGCGTTGATCCTGCGCCGGGTCGGCCTGATCGAAGGCGATGCCTCGGGCTCGGTGCTGATCGGCGAGCCGGACGATCCGCACCTGACCCGGTTGCAGGGCTTTCTGACCCGCAACGGTTACCCGAACACGGTGATCGATGCCTCCGACGAGGAAGGCCGCGCGCTGGTGCAGCGCTTCGGCATCCAGGAGCAGGAATTGCCGGTGATGGTGTGCCCCAGCGGGCGGGTGCTGCGCCAGCCCAGCGATGCCGAAGCGGCGCATTGCCTGGGCATGACCCCGGATATCGACCCGGACAAGCGCTACGACGTGGCGATTGTCGGTGCCGGCCCGGCCGGCCTGGCGACGGCGGTGTACGCGGCGTCCGAGGGCCTGTCGGTGCTGGTGCTGGACCAGCGCGCCATCGGCGGGCAGGCCGGCGCCTCGGCACGGATCGAGAACTACCTGGGCTTTCCGACCGGCATTTCCGGCCAGGCGCTGGCCGGGCGCGCCTACAACCAGGCGTTGAAATTCGGCGCCGAGCTGGCGATTCCGATCGAGGCCGGCACGCTGGAATGCGGGCGCGACGACGGCGCGCTGAAGCTGGATCTGGCCGACGGCAAGCAGCTGCTGGCCAGCACCGTGGTGATCGCCTCGGGGGCGCGTTACCGGCGTCCGGAGATCGACGGGCTGGAGCGTTTCGAAGGCCATGGCGTGTCGTACTGGGCCTCGCCGGTGGAAGCACGGCTGTGCGAGGGCGGCGTGGTGGCGCTGGTGGGCGGTGGCAATTCCGCCGGCCAGGCGGTGGCGTTCCTGGCACCGCGGGTGAAGGAGCTGCACCTGATCATTCGCGGCGAAGGGCTGGAATCGTCGATGTCGCAATATCTGATCGACCGCATCGCCGTGCTGCCGAACGTGCAGCTGCATGCCGGCACCGAGGTGTCCGCGCTGGAGGGCGATCCGGAGCGCGGCCTGCAGGCGGCGGTGTTGCGCACGCGCGCCGACGGGCAGACCACGCGGGTGGAGTTGCGGCATCTATTCCTGTTCGTCGGCGCCGACCCCAACACCGGTTGGCTGCAGCAATGCGTCGAGATGGACAAGCGCGGTTTCGTCGTCACCGGCAACGCGCGTGGGGATGGCGTGCCGGCCTGCCTGCCGCTGGAAACCAACCGCCCCGGCGTGTTCGCCATCGGCGATGTGCGGGCCGGCTCGGTCAAGCGGGTGGCCGCGGCGGTGGGCGAGGGCGCGGCGGTGGTTGCGCAGATCCATCAGTACCTGGCACATCAGGCCAACCCGGTGCCGGCTTCCGAGCTGGCCAGTGCCGGGGAATAGGGGAGCGGGAGTCGGGATTGGGGAATCGGGAATCGGGAATCGGGATTGGGGAATCGGGAATCGGGAATCGGGAATTGGAAGAGCGAGTGCTTTTGGCGGCTCGATTCCTCCATTCCTTGGCCATCCGGCTGTTACCACTCGGTACGCGCGATCTGAGGTCGTTGGCTCCACGCCTCGTCACACTGCGTGCGCCGGCAGCTGCCGGCGCGCAGCGGAGCTACACGCTGGCGTGGTGGCGCGCCTGATCCCTAGTCTGGCCAATGTACCTGCGGCAGTTCGCCGATCTGCGGGCGGGCGAACAGGTAGCCTTGCTGCAGGTGGATGCCCATGTCGCGCAGGGCGCGGCATTCGTCCGGGTGTTCGATGCCTTCGGCGATGACGGCGATCCCGAGTTCTTCGCACATGCGGGTGGTGTGGCGGACGATGGCCTGGCGGCTGCGGTCGGCGTCGATGCCGCGCACCAGGGCGATGTCCAGCTTGAGCAGGTCCGGCTGGAAGTCGGCCAGCAGGCCGAGGCCGGAATAGCCGGCGCCGAAGTCGTCGATGGCAGTCTTCAGGCCGCGTGCCTGGTAGGTGCGCATGATGTCGAGCAGATGCGCCGGCTCGGCCAGGTGTTCCTGTTCGCTGACCTCGAAGATGATGGCGTCCAGCGGCCAGCCGTACTGCGCGGTGGCCGAAAGCGTGGCGCGCAGGCAGTGTTCGGGGTTGTAGACCGCATTGGGCATGAAGTTGATCGACAGCAAGGCCGGCAGCGGGATCTGCGCGGCGCATTCGATCGCCTTGATGCGGCAGGCTTGGTCGAAGGCGTAGCGGTTGCGCTCATCCACGGCGGCCAGGATGCTGCCGGCCGATTCGCCATTGACCCCGCGCACCAGCGCTTCGCCGGCGTAGATGCTGCGGGTGGACACGTCCACGATCGGCTGAAACGCCATGGTGATGGCGGTGGGAAAGTCCTGGCCGTCGCGGCAGGCGTTGCAAACGGGAAGCGTGGGCATGGCTGGGCAATCGTGCGGCGTGGGGTGAGCCTAGCGGTATCGGCCGCAACGCCGCGTCATTGAGTCTGCACATGCACCCTCGCGCCATCCTCACCCGGCGCGTCACCGCGCTCGGCGATAATGCGTCCTCGCTCGCATCGGACGCCCCATGACCGCTCTCACCGAACGTTACGCCCTGGCCGTGGATTACGCGCGCATCGCCCATGCCGGGCAGGTCCGCAAGGGCACGCAGATTCCGTATCTGAGCCACTTGCTGGGCGTGTCCACGCTGGTGCTGGAATGCGGCGGCGACGAAGAACAGGCCATTGCCGGGCTGCTGCACGATGTGGTGGAAGATTGCGGCGGCGGCCATGAAGCTTCGATCCGCGCGCAGTTCGGCGATGCGGTGGCCGACATCGTGATGGCATGCACCGATGCCACCGCCGAAGACAAGGCCGAGGTGGACAACACCGACAGCGCACGCAAACGCGACTGGCGCGAACGCAAGCTGGCCTATCTGGACCACCTGCGCAACACGCCCGAGCGCGCCTTGCTGGTGTCCGGCTGCGACAAGCTCTATAACGCGCGCACCATCGTGCAGGACCTGGAAAACCCGGATGTGGGCCAGGACATCTTCAACGTGTTCACCGCCGGGCGCGCCGGCACGCTGTGGTATTACGGCGAGCTGGAAGCGATCTTCCGCACGCGCGATGCCGCCACCGCGCGGTTGTTCACTGGCGTGGTGACACGCATGCAGGCCTTGGCCGAGACCGGCGAGCAGCCGGTGCCGGTGCCGGCGCACGCGCTGGGCTGATCGCGTTTTACGCAGCTGATCTGCGACCTGGCAGCAGGGCCCTTGCCCGCCAGCTATCGCGGAACACGTCTCTGTAGGCGCTTATGCGGGATCCATGCCGCGTAGGTAGCTTGAATGAATGCGTGGTTGTTGGGTGATAGGGCTGCGGCCTGGCAGCAGGGCCCTTGCCCGCCCACCATCGCGAGACACGCTGCAAGTACGTCCATGTAAGCTCTTACGCGGCATCCATGCCGCGTAAGGTCCCGCGACGGTGAGCGGGCAAGGGCCAGTCGAGATGGTCGGTATGCGCAGTTACAAGCAGGGCATGGCGTGCGTTGTTCGAATCAGGTGCGTCCGACCAGTTCCCTGCGCAAGCCGAGCGAAACGCTTTCAATAAAATAGCCGACTAACTTCCTGGTGCAGTGTCCTTCCTGGTGCGGTGTCCTTGCCGGTTGCGGGACCGTGTGGCGGCGTGGATGCTGCCACCGAGCCCCCAAGGACGGGTTCACGGCGTGTCCCGCAAGCGGTGAGGGCACCGCGCTCTCGACGCTGCGCGTTGGCTGCAGGGCCTTCGACCGGCGGATGTCAAGGCGATCAGCGCCAGGCGCCGCAGCATTGGCCGTTGCCCCTGACATCGGCTGCATGCGTCCCGCGCTAGGCTAGTGCGTTGTCGAATGTCGGTCTGGTGGTCATGTCCAATCCAATCTCGTCATCCTCCGGCCTGGTGCGCGTGCGCGGTGCGCGCGAGCACAACCTCAAGAACGTGGACGTGGACATCCCGCGCGATGCGCTGGTGGTGTTCACCGGTGTGTCCGGCTCGGGCAAGTCGTCGCTGGCGTTCGGTACCGTGTTCGCCGAAGCGCAGCGGCGCTACCTGGATTCGATCTCGCCATATGCGCGCCGCCTGATCGACCAGGTTGGCGTGCCGGAGGTGGATTCCATCGAAGGATTGCCGCCGGCGGTGGCCTTGCAGCAGGCGCGCGGCGCGCCGAGTGCGCGCTCGTCGGTGGGCAGCGTCACCACCATCTCCAATTCCCTGCGCATGCTGTATTCGCGTGCGGGCAGCTATCCGCCGGGGCAGGACATCATCTATGCCGACGGCTTTTCGCCCAATACCCCCGCCGGTGCCTGCCCGACCTGCCACGGCCTGGGGCGCATCTACGAAGCGACCGAAGCGACCATGGTGCTGGATCCCACGCTGAGCATTCGCGATCGCGCGGTCGCCGCCTGGCCAGGTGCCTGGCATGGCCAGAACCTGCGCGACATCCTCACCACGCTCGGCCACGACGTGGACCAGCCGTGGCACAAGCTGCCGAAGAAGACCCGCGACTGGATCCTCTACACCGACGAGCAACCGGTGGTGCCTGTGTATGCCGGCTACAGCCTGGACGAGGTCAAGCGCGCGCTGCGCCGCAAGGAGGAGCCCAGCTACATGGGCACCTTCACCAGTGCGCGGCGCTATGTGCTGCATACCTTTGCCACCACGCAGAGCGCGCAGATGAAAAAGCGCGCGGCGCAGTACCTGATCAGCACGCAGTGCCCGCAGTGCGACGGCAAGCGGCTGCGGCGAGAAGCGCTGTCGGTGACGTTTGCGGGCCTGGACATCGGCGAGCTGTCGCGGCGGCCGCTGGACGAGGTGGCCGACTTGCTGCGCCCGGCTGCCGACGCTGCCGATGGCCAGCGCAAGCGCAACGACAAGCGCAGGCAGACCGACACGCACCCGGAACAGGCGATCGCCGCGCAACGCATCGCCGCCGACCTGCGCGCGCGGATCGCCGTGGTGCAGGCGCTGGGCCTGGGCTATCTCAGCCTGGAGCGCAGCACGCCGACGCTGTCGCCGGGCGAGCTGCAACGGCTGCGGCTGGCCACGCAGATCCGCTCGCAGCTGTTCGGCGTGGTGTATGTGATGGACGAGCCATCGGCGGGCCTGCATCCGGCCGATGCGCAGGCCTTGCTGGGCGCGCTGGATCAGCTCAAAGCCGCCGGCAATTCGGTGTTCGTGGTCGAACACGAGGTGGATGTGATCCGCCACGCCGACTGGATCGTCGATGTCGGTCCGGCGGCCGGCGTGCACGGCGGGCAGGTGCTGTACAGCGGCCCGCCGGCGGGACTGGAGCAGGTGGAAGCCTCGTCCACGCGCCGCTACCTGTTCGGCACCCCGCCGCAGGTGCACAGCCACGCGCGTGCGGCCACCGGCTGGCTGCAGCTGCGCGGCATCACCCGCAACAATGTGCGCGACCTGGATGTGGACCTGCCGCTGGGTGTGTTCACCACCGTGACCGGTGTGTCCGGCTCGGGCAAGTCGTCGCTGGTGAGCCAGGCGTTGGTGGAATTGCTCGGCGCCCATCTTGGACAGGCGCAGGCAGAGGACGACGAAGCGCTGGATCCGCTGGAGCGCGGCACGCAGGTGCCGCTGGGTGGCGCGATCGTTGGCGGGCTCGACCAGGTGCGGCGTCTGGTGCGTGTGGATCAAAAGCCGATCGGCCGCACGCCACGCTCCAATCTGGCCACCTACACGGGCTTGTTCGACCCGGTGCGCAAGTTGTTTGCGGCCACACCGGCCGCGCGCCGCCGCCGTTACGACCCGGGGCAGTTTTCGTTCAATGTCGCCAAGGGCCGCTGCGCCACCTGCGAGGGCGAGGGCTCGGTGCACGTGGAATTGCTGTTCATGCCCAGCGTCTATGCGCCATGCCCCACCTGCCACGGCGCGCGCTACAACGCCAAGACCCTGGAGATCGCGCTGCGTGGCCAAACCATTGCGCAGGTGCTGGAGATGACGGTGGACCAGGCCGCCACGTTCTTTGCCGACGATGCCAGCGTGTTGCGCCCGCTGCAGGTGTTGCGCGAAGTGGGGCTGGGCTATCTGCGGCTTGGCCAGCCGGCCACCGAACTGTCCGGTGGCGAGGCGCAGCGCATCAAGCTGGCGACCGAACTGCAACGCGCGCAGCGACGCGACACCGTGTACGTGCTGGACGAGCCGACCACCGGCCTGCATCCGGCCGACGTGGATACCCTGATGCGGCAGCTGCAAGGCCTGGTGGAAGCCGGCAATACGGTCATCGTGGTCGAACACGACATGCGCGTGGCCGCCAGCAGCGATTGGGTGCTGGACATGGGGCCGGGCGCGGGCGGGGCGGGTGGCGCTGTCGTGGTGGCCGGTGCGCCGGAGGCGGTCGCGCGGCAGCGTGACAGCCGCACCGCGCCGTTCCTGGCAGAGGTGTTGCGCGGGGAATAAGCGTGGCGAATAACCCTTTTCGAGCGTCGTGGCGATGGCGGGAACGTGTTGGCCAGACGCGCCTTCGTTGACGAGTGAAGTGATCTCGGCACGGCAGCGAGATTGCTCGCATCGCAGAGAACCGATCAGACCGTACTGCCTCTGATCGCATCGCATCGCAGGGCCGTACGGCAGGCACGGCGCGTCCATGCGCACCGACCACCTCGCCTGGTCCTTGCCCGCCCGCCGTCGCGGGACCTTACGCGGCATGGAGGCCGCGTAAGCGCCTCCATGGATGGATTCACGGCGTGTCCTGCGAGGGTGGGCGGGCAAGGGCCCTGCAGCAACGTCACAGATCAGCCGCTCTGCGGCTGATCTACCCCCCACCTGTTCAACCACGCCTGGGCAAGACATCCGGGATGCCACGTCGTGGCCGCATTTGAATTCAGTCAAAAGCTGGGTCAGCCCAAGTCGCTGGACTCTCACCACTAGCAGGACATGCGGTAAATCCATCTCCTTGGTCGGGCCATTCCGAGCGCGATTCCTACTCAGCCCATCAATTCAAAACTCGCAGACAAGCCCTCAGCCTCCGACGAGGGCGCCACCCAGAGATCGAATACGCCAGGCTCTACCGTCGGCTTCAATGCCTGGCCGATAAACAGCAGGTCCTCACGGCGCAGCACGAACTCCACCGCGACGCTGCCGCCTGCCGGCACCGCCAGCTTGCGAAAGTCCTTCAGCTCGCGCACCGGGCGGGTGACGCTGGCGCTGCGGTCGCGGATGTAGAGCTGCACCACTTCCTCGGCATCGCGGTTGCCGCGGTTGTGGATGCGCGCGCTGATGCGCAGGTTGCCGGTCGCCGCCAGCCGTGCATCGCTCAGGCGCAGCTCGCCGTATTCGATGCGGCCATAGGTCAGGCCATGCCCGAACGGAAACAACGCGGCATTGGGCGCGGTGCGGTAGCGGGTCTTGAACGGCTGCAAGGCATCCGGGCGCGGGTCGGCACGGCCGCTGGGCTTGTGCGCATAGCTGTAGGGCAGCTGCCCGGATGCATGCGGAAAACTCACCGGCAAGCGCCCGGACGGACCGTGCTCGCCGAACAAAATATCCGCCAGCGCGGTGCCCGATGCCGAGCCCAGGAACCAGCTGACCAGGATCGCCGGTGCCTTGAGTACCGGGCCATCGATCACCAGCGCACGGCCGTTGCTGAGCACCACCACCACCGGCGTGCCGGTGGCCGCCACCGCCGCCAGCAGCGCTTGCTGCCCGGAGGGAATGACGATCTCGCTGCGCGACTGCGCTTCGCCGGAGTAGCGCATCGGCTCGCCGATCGCCAGCACTGCCATATCCGCGGACGCCGCTGCGGTGACGGCCGCCTGCACGCCGCCGGGCAGGCCATGTTCGAAGTCGCAGCCTTGCACCACCTGCAGGCTGCCCGGGTCGCGCAGCCGCGCGCGCAGTGCGGTGGCCAGGTCGTTGCCGCTGTCGTCGCCGCCGAACAGGCTCCATGGGCCTGCGCTGTCGATCCAGTTGCGCGCCATCGGCCCGATCAGCGCGATGCGTTGCCCGTGTGTCTTGAGCGGCAGCAGCTCGCCATCGTTCTTGAGCAGCACGATGGATTTGCGTGCCGCCTCGCGTGCCAGCGCCAGTGTTTCGGGGCGCCGCTGCCGCGCCTGTGCGCGTGCCGGCACGATGCGCAGGAACGGATCGTCGAACAATCCAAGCGCGGCCTTGAACTGCAGCACGCGGCGTACCGATGCATCCAGTTGCACCATGGTCACCTCGCCGGCGGCCACCAGCGCCGGCAGATGCTGCAGATACAGCCCGCTCTGCATGCTGATGTCCACACCGGCCAGGAACGCCAGCTTGGCTGCCTCGCGCGCATCGCTGGCGATCCCGTGCCCGATCAGCTCCAGATCGCCGGTGTAGTCGGACACCACCAGGCCGCGGTAGTCCCACTCGCCGCGCAGCACCTCGCTCAGCAACCAGCGATTGGCCGTGGCAGGGATGCCGGCGATCTCGTTGAACGCTGCCATCGTGGTCACTGCGCCGGCATCGAACGCGGCCTGGAACGGCGGGAAGTAGACCTCGCGCAGGCTGCGCTCGGAGATGTCAACGGTGTTGTAGTCCAGTCCCGCTTCGGCGGCGCCGTAGGCGGCAAAATGCTTGGGGCAGGCCGCCAGTGCATCGGCATGATCCAGTCCTTCGCCCTGGAAGCCGCGCACGCGCGCCTGCGCAAACCGCCGGCCAAGCAGCACGTCTTCGCCACTGCCTTCCACGCCGCGCCCCCAGCGCGCATCGCGTGCGATATCCACCATCGGTGCGAACGTCCAGTCGATGCCGACTGCGCTGGCTTCCAGTGCGGCGGCGCGCGCGGTGCGTTGCGCCAGCGCCGGCTCGAAACTGGCGGCCTCGGCCAGCGGCACCGGAAACACCGTGGTGAACCCGTGGATCACATCGGCGGCGAACAGCAGCGGAATCTTCAGCCGGCTCTGCAGCGCGGCCTGCTGCAGTTGCCGGTGCCACAGCACATTGGAGCCATTGAAGATGCCGCCCACCCGCCCGGCACGCGCGGCGGCAAGCTGGCCCTCGGCGGTGGGCACGGTGTTGACCGGATTGGCCGCCGCCGCCGCATCGGTCTGCTGCGCCGAACCGGACAGCGTCAGCTGGCCGGCCTTTTCCTCCACGCTCATGCGCGCGATCAGCGCATCGATAAAGGCCGGCGCCGCGGCCGCACGCCGCGGTAGCGCAACCCCCAGCGGCACCTGTGCCGACAACGCTGCCGACGCGGCACCCAGCAGCAACCCGCGACGTGTGATTCCAGTCCCCATGCCCGCCATCCCCGTGTGTCCAGGCCAGACGCTAACGGATCGCCAGCGAAAAGCCGTGCTGCGGTGCACGAGGGTTGTCGAATTGTCGGCCGCGGTAACGCTGCGACAGCACGGCCCCTTCACCGTTTGCGCACTAGCGTGCGCCATCGATCAAACCGGTCAGGACACACGATGCTGGACGTGGAAACACGCGTGCGCTTCTACGAAATGATGCACCTGGGCATGCCGTGGTGGGAGTTCGTGCTGCGCGCGGTTGCGGTCTATAGCGTGGTCCTGCTGTTGACGCGCCTGACCGGCAAACGCGCGCTGGGCCAATCCACCCCATTCGACGTGCTGCTGATCGTGCTGCTGGGAACCGCGGTGCAGAACTCGCTGATCGGCGAAGACGTCTCGTTGCTGGGCGGCATGATCCTGGCGGCCACCTTGAACTGGCTGGTGGGCATGGCGACCGCGCGCAGCCGGCGGATCGATACCTGGGTGCAGGGCACCCCGGCGCTGCTGGCGCGTGGCGGGCAGATCTACTGGAAGGAACTGGTCCGCCACAACGTCAGCTACGCCGATTTCGAGGTGGCAAAACGCAAGGCCGATTGCCGCGACGATGCCGATATCGACATGGCGATCCTGGAGACCTCCGGGGAGATCAGCATCCTGAAAAAGCGCCGGGGCTGAAGGCAGGCAAGCGTGCATGCGGCCGTGCCGCCACCGTGGCAGCGCGCCTGGCGCAGGCGCGTCACCGTGTGGCAAGCCGCCTCAGCGGGCCTTGCAGAACAACGACAGGTCCACTGATTCGGCCATGCGCTGGTAACCGGCATCGTTGGGATGCAGGAAGTCGCGGGTCAGCGCGGCAGGCAGCCACTCCGGCCTGGCCGGGTCGCGCAGCGCGGCGTCGAAGTCGATCACCGCATCGAATGCCTGCCCGTCGCGGATGAAGCCGTTGAGCGTCTGGCGCGTGGCCGCCGCCACCGGCTCGTAGCGGTCCGAGTTGCCGAACGGGGTCAGCGTGGCACCGATCACGGCGATGCCGTGTTGCTGCAGCCGGGTCACGATCTGGCGATAGCCCAGCACCATGTCGGCAGCAGTGCGGCCGGCAATCGCATCCGGCGGACCGCTGTGGCGAATGTCGTTGATGCCTTCGAACAGGATCACCTGGTCCACGCCGGGCAGTGCCAGCACGTCGCGATCCAGACGCGCCAGCGCGCTGGGGCTGCGGCCATCGTCGAGCAGCTTGTTGCCGCTGATGCCGGCGTTGAGCACCACCACGCTGCCGGGGCAACGCTGCTCCAGCCGCCTGGCCAGCAGGGCCGGCCAGTCGCCATTGGCGCCGCGCGTGGCGGTGGCGCCTTCGGTGATCGAATCGCCCAGCGCCACCACCACGGTCTGGCGGGGATGCGGCGGTTGCACGTAGAGGGCGGAGATGACGTTCTGGCGATACGCCAGCGCCTTGCTGTCTGGTACCTCGGCCTGGCCCTTGGCCACCCGCAGCGCGGTGCGGCGTACCGCCGGGCGCGCCGGCGTGGGGAAATACAGGCTCACCGCCACCTCGGCCAATGCCGGTGCGCGCAGCGGCACCGGGTCGCTGAGCAGCACGCCGCCGGGCGGCACGGTGATGCTGGCGCGTCCGTCGAAGCGCAGCGGGTGCGTGTCCCCGGCGCCGCCGAGCAGGCGCGCCGTGCCCGCACCGATCGTCAGCGGGGTGGTGCCCAGCTCGTTGCTGATGCGCACGCGCAGGGCCACCGCCGCACTGCCCAGGCGCATGTCCTGGCGCACCGTTTCATCGGCAAATTGCAGCGGCGTGTCGGCGCCGCCGTCGAGCCGGTCCGGCGTCGCCGAGGCGATCCAGGCCGGCACCCAGCGGGGTGCCGGGTGCGCAGTGGCCGGGCCTGCCAGCACCACACTCAGTGTCGCAGTCATCATCCATCGCCAGACCATGCGCAAGCCTCCTTTGTCGATCAGGAAAAGAACACGCCGCCGTTGACGTCCAGGTTGGCGCCGTTGATGAAGCTGGCCGCATCCGAGGCCAGGTACAACGCCGCATCGGCGGCTTCCTCCGGGCGGCCTTCGCGCCGCAGCGGGGTGGCATTGGCGACGAAGGCGCGTACTTCCGGCTTGGTGAAATCGTCATGGAAGCGGGTGGCGATCATGCCGCAGCACAGTGCGTTGACGCGGATGCCGCGCGGGCCCAGTTCCTTGGCCATTGCGCGCGAGAACGTCATCACCGCCGCCTTGGCGGTGGCATAGATGGCCGCGCCCGGCCCGCCGCCATCGCGCCCGGCAAGCGAGGCGAAATTGACGATCGCGCCGCCTTCGCGCATATGCGGCGCCACCGCCTGGGTGGTCAGGTAGACCGATTTGAGGTTGAGGTCCATCACCTGATGGAAGAAGGCCTCGTCGATATCGGCCAGCGGCTTGCGCGCCAGCATGCCGCCGGCCACGTTGATCAGCACATCGATGTGCTGGCCGAAGGCGGTGCGCGTGGCGGTCAGCAGGCCGGCCACGGCGGTGGCATCGGTGACGTCGGCGCGGTGCAGGATGCCCTGGCCGCCGGCGGCCTGCAGCTGTGCCAGCGTGTCGCGCGCGCTGGCGTCGTCGTTGGCGTAGTTGATGCAGACCTTGGCGCCGGCAGCGGCCAGCTTGAGCGAGATGGCGCGGCCGATATCGCGGCCGCCGCCGGTGACGATGGCGACCTTGTTGTGGAAATGCATGCGGGTATGTCCTGTTGGTGTTGGGAAAGCGGAGTAGGCAGCGGGCACGGTCAGGTGCCCGGTGCGTCGAGTCGGTGGATGCGGCCGGTGACCAGCCACAGCGCGGCCAGCGAGGCCGGCACCAGCGCGGCGACCAGGATGAACATCGGTGCGTACGAGGTTGCGGTCATCACCGGGACCAGCCAGGTGGTGATCAGGGTGCCGGCCACCGCGGCCATGCCGCCGATGCCGGCCAGCGAGCCGACCGATTTACCGGCGAACAGGTCGCCGGGCAGGGTCTGGATATTGCCGATGGCGATCTGGAAGCCGAACAGCACGGCGGCAATCGTCAGCACCGCCATGCGCGGGTCGGCCGCCTGCACGGCGCCCAGCAGCGCCGGCGCCATGATGGCCCCGCCCAGGGTGATGGTCCATTTGCGCGCGCGGTCCACGCTCCAGCCGGCCGCGATCAGGCGCCCGGACAACCAGCCGCCGCACAGGCTGCCCAGCATCGCGCCGACGAACGGCACCCAGGCGAACGCACCGATCTGCTTGATGTCGAAGTGGAAGGTCTCGGCCAGGTAGATCGGCAGCCACGACACGAACAGCCACCAGATTGGATCCAGGAAAAACCGCGCCAGCACGATGCCCCAGCTTTGCCGGTGCGACATCAGCTGGCGCAGCGTGGGCAGGTAGGCCGGCGGCGGCGCGCTGCCGGCCTCGGGCGCATCCAGGATCAACGCCCGCTCGGCCGCGTCGACCCAGGGATGCCGGTCCGGCCCGGCACGGTAGATCACCAGCCACGGCAGCAACCAGAGCATGCCCAGCACGCCGACCAGCACGAAGGTGCCCTTCCAGCCGAACGACAGGAACAGCAGCGCGATCAGCGGCGCCGAGACGATCGCGCCGATGGAGGCGCCGGCATTGAAGATGCCCTGCGCCAGCGCACGCTCGCGGGCGGGAAACCATTCCGCATTGGCCTTGACCGCGCCCGGCCAGGCGCCGGCTTCGCTGATGCCCAGCAGCGCGCGCACCACCGAGAACGCCATGATGGAGTGGGTGATGGCATGCAGCGCAATGGAGAGCGACCACACCGCGATGGACAAGGCAAAGCCGAGCCGGGTGCCGATGATGTCGAACAGCCGCCCGAACACGAACTGCCCGGCGGCATAGAACAGCATGAAGATGGTGACCAACAGCGCGTAGTCTTCCTTGGTGGCGCCGATGTCGCGCGAGATCGCCGGCCACATCACCGCCAGCGCGTTGCGGTCGATGTAGTTGATCACCGTGGCCACCGCGATCAGCGCCACGATCAGCCAGCGCACCGCAGAGCGTTTGCCCGCCGGGCGCGTGGGTGTGGTGGAGGTGGAGTGGGTGCTCATTTTTCACCTGCAGCGCGATCGAAGCGCGCGTAACCGCCGCGCCAGCGGTAGTGCTGGCCGGCGGCCTGCACCTGGTGGGCGCGTTGTGCATCGGCGTCGTCGGCCACTGCCAGCGCGATGCGCTGGCCGCCGACCAGGGTGAGCACGATCACCTCGGCATCGTCGCCGCGCACGTGCTCGATGGCGCGGATGCGGCTGTCGGCGCCATGCACGTATTCGGCGGTGCCGTTGTATTCGCCATGCGGTTCCAGCACGCCGAAGAAGCTGACGTTCGCCTGCCCATCGACACGCTGGATCAGCGCCGGTTCGCGGCGCAGGTTGAAGTCCGGATCGTTGGCGCCGCTTTCCACCAGCAACGCACGCGCAGGTGCGCTGCTGCCGAAGCGGTAGCTGTAGAAACGGCCGGCGAGCAGCCAGCTCAGGCTGCGCGTGTCGGCGCTCGCATCGCTGGAGGCATCCACCCACAGATGCTGATAGCCGTTGGCCTTGCCCAGCACCGGGCGTTGCGTCAGTGCGCGCTCTGCGGTGAAGCCGACCTGCATGATCTGCCCGTTGAAGTGCAGCGGCAGGTCGTAGCGTGCCGGCGCGCTGCTGCTGACGCGCAGCAGGTCGACCACCACCGGCAGGCGCAGCTGCGGGTGCGACAGCAGCGCCTGGGTGCGGGTGAAGCTGACCCCGTCGTAGGCCTGCGGCATGCGCGCCGAGGCGATCTGGGTGTCGGCACTGCTGGCGAACAGCAGCTGCGTCGGTGCGTGTTGCTCGCCCACCTTCCAGTCGCCGTTGAAGTGGCTGGTCTCGTTCACCACCAGCGTGTTGTGCGCAATGGTCTGCTTGGCCCAGCTGCTGTTTTCCGGCAGATAGATGCCGCCGGCCTTGGCTTCCACGTTCAGGAAACGCGCCGCGCCGTAGTCGGTGACCACGCGCTGGCCGTTGTCGTAGAACAGCCAGTTCAACTTGTCGAAATGGCCGTGGCCCATGCCTTGCGAGGTGTTCTTCATCACCAGCGTCTGGCCGTCGCCGCCGCCGCTGCGCAGGATCGCCAGCGCGCCCTGGTCGCCCTGTGCGCCATCGCGCAGCAACACGCTGCCGAAGGCGAACGGTTGGGCGCGGTCCTGCGCGAGCGCGCTGGCCACGGCCAGGCCTTCGGGCGTGAGCAGCACGCGGCGCTGGCGTTGTGCGATGGACAGCAGTTGCGCATCGTGGGTCTGCGCGTAGGCGATGCCGATGCCGGCCACCAGTTCCTCGGTGTCCAGGCCCTTGTCGAGGATGGCGTCGTTGATCGGGAAGAAATAGCCGCCGTAGCTGCTCTGCACCAGGCTGTTTACGGCCTTCAGCAGCACGCCGTCGCGGCGCTGGAAGATGCGCTGCTGCGGCTGGTTGCGCGCGATCGCATTGGCGAACAGCACGAACGGCGCCAGGGCATAGCGTTGGTAATACGGGCCTTCGGCGTAGTAGCCGTCCGGCGAGAACAGCTGGTCCACCTGGGCCAGGAAGCCGGCCTTGCCATCGCGCTTGCTGCCACGCAGCGCCTTGTCCACCAGCGCCTGGTCGCGCAGCACATAGCCGGTCATGCCGACGGCGGCCACCGCCCAGGTGGCGTGGTTGTGGATCTTGTCGAAGTTGTCGGCGCTTTCGTCGCACAAAAAGTGCGCCATGCGCGCGAACACGTCGCGGTCGATAGTGGCGCGGTCCTGCGCGCTGAGCGTGTCGCGGATGGCGTCGTAGCCCTGGCTTGCGTAGACCAGCCACACCGAGTCGTTCAAGGACTGCCAGAACAGCCGCCCCGGCACCTGGCCGCGCCCGGCGGGGTGTGCGCCCAGCGTGGGATACAGGCGCGCGTAGGCCAGCAACACGTCGCGCGCATAGTCGGCATAGGCGCGGTCGCCGGTGAGCCGGTACAGCGCGCCGGCTGCCTGGATGGCCTGGTAGTTGCGTTTGTGCTGTTCGTGGCTGGCGCCGCCGCCGGGGTCCCTGGGCACCGGCACGTCCACACCGGCCCGCATCGCCGCGCGCACGCTGGCTTGTGCGCGTGCCTGTTCGCGGGCGAATACCGGCAGCCTGGCGCCATCGCTGGCCATGGCGCGCCATTGCTGGGCGGTGACCAGCACCGGGGCGGCATCGGTGGCGCGCGGTTGCGGCTGCGCCGCTTGCTCGGCCGCTGGTGACGGGGCGGCGCTGCAGGGCAGGGCGCTGCCGGTGCCGACCAGGACCAGCAGCAACAGGCGGGTGGAACGGGTCATAGCAGGGGCTCCGCTGCGTCGGCATGCAACGCCGGGGTGCGGACGAACCGGTTGTCGCTGGCGATCAGGTGGGGCGTGCCGGTGGTGTGTTGCGCCAGGATCGCGGCGCTGTCGACGAAGCGGTTGTTGCGCAGCGCGACACGCTGCACGCCGTGCAGGCGCAGCGACGCATCCGCAGCGCGGCCGACCTGCGTGAAGTGCGAATCGCTCAGCTGCAGCACCGGGCCGAAGGTGCTTTCATCGCGGCCGCCGCGATACAGGTCCAGCACCGGCCCGGCGACGCGGTGAAACTGCGACTGCCGCACCGTCACCTGTTCGACGTTGTAGGTGCCACGGTCGTCGGTCTCGGCGCGTGCGGACAGCACCCGGCCGGAGACGTCTTCGACCAGCAGCCGGTCCAGCAGGATGTGGTCGGCCAGGCTGCCCTTGCCGAGCGCGATCACATCGAAGCCGGGCTGGGCGTCCAGATGATGCAGGTGGGTGTCGCGCAGCGTGAGCTGGTACTGCGCCACGGCGGTGCCGGGGCTGGTGCGGATCACTGCGTTACCCGGCTGTGCGGGCGCGGCGCGGCCGTCGATCTCGAGCCGGGCCAGGCTGAGTGTGCCGCCGGGCGCGATCTGGAACAGCGCCGGCTGCGAAAAGCGGATCCGCGCGCGCCCGTGTTGCGGGCCTTCCAGCGTCAGTGGCCGGTCCACGTCGAGGATGTCATCGACCTGGTAGCGCCCTGCATCCAGCTGCAGGCGATCGCCGGGGGCGGCGTGCGCCACGGCGTCGGTCAGGCTGGTTGGGCCCGGCCGCACGCGCGTACGGCGGCCGCTGTCGGCCACCGCCTGCGGCGCCTGCTTGGGATACCAGCTCACGCCTACCTGGTCGCGTGCGATGTAGCTCAGCGCCGGGTCGGCGCCGACGCCGGTGGCATTGTCGGCGACCAGCAAGCCGGTGCTGGCGCGGGTCATCGTTACCTGGCGGCTGTCGACGCCGCCGGGCAGGCGGGTGGATGCCAGCGGGCTTTGCAGGTTGCCGGCAAACGCAATGCCGGACAGATCGCCCAGCACGCGCACCGGGTCGCTGGCGGCCACGATCAGGTTGCCGACAAAGTGGCTGTTGATCGGCGCGGCGGTGCGCTCGGCATCCATGCCGGCACCGAAGAACAGCTGGTTGACGCTGACGAAGGTATTGCGCTCGATGCGCGCCTGGTCCACCTGCACGTAGCGGTTGGCGGGCGAATTGGGCACCCCGTACATGATGCTCAGCGCCGACGAATAGCCATCCCCGGCCAGGTTTTCCAGGTAGTTGTGGCGCACGGTCTGCTTGCGGTTGATCACGCGGATGCCGCCGGTGTTGGCCTTGCCGTCGCCGAAGAACACGTTGCGCTCGACCAGGTTGCCATCGCCATGCCGCAGCACCAGCGCGCCGCGCGATTGCTTGAACACATTGCCGCGGTAGGTGTTGCCGCCGGACTTGTTGGAGACCACCTCCACCTCGCCGTCGCAGCCTTCGAACCAGTTGTTGTCCACCACCGAGTTGGAGGCGCTGTCGGCGTCGCTGCTGGTGCCGATGCGCAGCGTCTCGCCGCCATTGGCGCCCAGGTTGGGGCGTGGCCCGAACCAGTTGTGGTCGATGCGATGGCGATTGTCCAGGCCCTGGGTGGCGTCGCGCACCACCACCAGGGTGGGGCCGGCATTGGTCTTTCCGACCAGTTGGTTGTGGTCGAAGCGGTTGTCGCTGTCGTACAGCGCCACCCAGTTGTCCGAATCGTTGCGGGTGGGCTTGCTGAAGCCGTCCACCACCACCCGGGTGATGCGGCTGTGGCGCGCGCGTTCCTTGCTGGAGATGCGGTACGAGAGCACCGCGTCGCCCGGGCCGTGGCCGTCGCGGAACACCAGGTCCGACACCACCAGGTAGGTGCCGGCCATGCGCAGGTCGGAGGTGCCGCTGATGATCACCTTGCCGGGCGTCTGCGCGGTGAGGGTGATCGGCTGCTCGGCGGTGCCTTGCCCGCGCAGCACGATGGCGAAATCCCGCCACTGTCCATCGGCCAGCACGATGCGATCGCCGGCACGCAGCGCGGCCGCTGCCACGGTGTATTCGCTCTGGTCGTGCACCAGGTACGAGGTGGCCTGGGCCGAGCCGATCCAGGCGGGCGCGCACAGCAGCAACAGGCAGGCAAGGGAAACGGGGGATCGCATCGGGATGCTCCTGGACGCTGGCGCGTCGGTGATGGCCGAGGGTAACAGTGCAGGCTGGATCGTCAACCAAAAGAGTAGTCCAGTTGGTCGCTATTGAAGCTCGGGAAACACTGAATGTCATGCTGCGTACGCACAAAAATTGTCCCAAAATTGGCCTAGATAGGTGGCTCGCTCGGTAAATCAAAGAAATGATTGACTTGCCGTGTATCCCCGTGGAATCTCCATCGCGCTCGCTTTCGAGCATCCTTTGGGAGGAGGAATTGTGCGATACACAGAAATAATCCAATTGCGTATACCAGTTAGTCGGACCGTCTTGGCGCAGGCACTGCTGGGCGCTGTTGCGCTGGCCGGCACACACGTGGCCATGGCCCGGCAGACCAATGCTGCCCAGTCGCCGCCGCAGCAGGCGCCCACCACGCTGGACCAGGTCAAGGTCACCGGCATCCGCAGCTCGATCCAGTCATCCATCGACAGCAAGCGCGAGCAGACGGTGGTGGCCGACGTGCTGTCGGCCGAGGACATCGGCGATCTGCCGGCGCTGTCGATCGGCGAGGCGATCGAGACCATCACCGGAGCGGCCACGCACCGCGAAAAGGGCGGCGCGTCGGAGATTTCCATCCGTGGCCTGGGGCCGTTCCTGGGCTCGGCCACCTTCAACGGACGCGAGGCCAGCAACGGCAGCGGCGACCGCTCGGTGAACTTCAACCAGTTCCCCTCCGAACTCATCAACACCGTGGCGATCTACAAGACCCAGCGCGCCGATTTCGTCGAAGGCGGCATCGCCGGCACGGTCAACATGCAGACCGTGCGGCCGCTGGAATTCGGCAAGCGCCGCGTGCAGCTGGACGGGCGGGCGACCTATGCCGACGGCGACAGCAAGCTGCGCGACGCCGATGGCGTGGGCTGGCGCGGCACCGTCAGCTACCTGGACCAGTTCGACCTGCGCGGGGCCGGCAAGCTGGGGGTCTCGCTCGGCCTGCAGCGGCTGGAAGGCACCAACCCGGAAGAGGTGATGAGCAGCAGCTCCACCTGGACGGCCTGCAACGCCAACGAGGTGGTGGGCGCCAGCCGCAACTGCACCGCCGTGACCCCGGCGCAGGTGCAGGCGGGCACGCCGTACTACCTGGCGCCCGGCAGTCGCGTGTACCGCCAGATCAGCGAACACGATCAACGCGATGCCGCCTTCGCGGCGCTGCAATGGCGGCCGTTCGACGGCCTGGACGTGGCTTTGGATTACCAGGACTCGCAGCGCACCGTCACCGAAGACCGCGCCGAGCTCAATTTCTCCGAGACCTTGCGCAACCTCAACAACCGCCAGGTGGGCGACAACGGCGCCTTGCTCGGCCATACCGGCAGCAGTACGGTGGAATCGTCCACCGACTACAAGGTGCGCGACGAGCAGTACCGCGGTGGCGGGCTGCGCGTGGAATGGCGCCCGAACGCGGCCTGGATGCTGTCCACCGACCTGTCGTATTCGCGCACCGAGCGCAGCGAGATCGACCGCATGATGCGGCTGCGCTCCAATGCCACCGACATCAACGGCAACCGCGTGCCCGGGATCAACGGGCAGCGCGTGGACTACACCTATACCTATGCCGGCGATGTGCCGGGGATCGTGGTCGATCCTGCGTTCGACCTGAACAACCCGGACAATTTCAGCGCGGCCGCGCGTGCGCGCCGCGACGAGTTGCGCCGCGAGCACACCATCCGGGCCTGGCGCTTCGATGGCGCCTTCACCCCGGAAAGCGGGCTGCTCACCTCCATCAAGGGTGGCGTGCGCCTGTCCGAGGCGACCTACCGCGACCTGGACGACCGCGTCGAGCGCAACGTCACCGATGCGGCCACGATCCGCGCCGCCAACCTGGCCTGCCGGCAACCGTTCCCGCAGGAGGATTTCCTCTCCGGCGCCAGCGGCAACACCATCCAGCAATGGGCCACCTTCGACAGCCGCTGTCTGTTCGGCGCCATTACCGGCGTGGACGACACCGGCCGCAATGCCGACCCGCGCGGCACCGCCGACGCCGACGTGGAAGAAAAGACCCGCGCGCTGTACGTGATGGGCGAATTTGCCAGCACGCTGTTCGGGTTGCCGCTGGATGGCAACCTGGGCGTGCGCTGGGTGCGCACCGATGTGAGCTCGGTGGGATTGCGCGGCGAGCTGGACGTCATCGACAACCCCGACGGCACCATCCAGCTGGTGGAAACCGGACGCTTCGCCGCGCAGACGGTGCGCGCGTCCAACCGCGTGTTCCTGCCCAGCTTCAACGCCAACATCGGCCTGACCGACCAGACCCAGCTGCGCTTCGGGCTGTACCGGGCCATGGCCCGCCCGGATCTGGTGGCGCTGTCTGCCGGGCGCACCTTCATCCTGGAACCGGGGACCGAGTTCACGACCGTCGGCGAGGCGATCGGCAGCATCACCGCCACCGGCAATCCGCGCACGCGGCCGCTGCTGTCGTCCAATGCGGACGTGTCGCTGGAGTGGTACCCCAATGCCGACTCCCTGCTCAGCGCCGCGGTCTACTACAAGCAGTTCACCGGGGGCGCGGTGCCCACGGTGGTGGACGAACGCTTCGTCATCGACGGCACGTCGGTGGTGGTGCCGGTGGTGCAGGACGTCACCACCGGGCAGAAGAGCGATCTCACCGGGCTGGAGCTGACCGGCACCCACCGCTTCTCCTACCTGCCGGCACCATTCGACGGCCTGGGCGTCAAGCTCAGCTACAACTACGCCGATTCCAACTACAAGACCCAGGATCTGCGCCTGGGCGACCAGATCGATCCGGCGACCGGGCTGGTGAGCGGCGGCATCGTCGCGCCGGCCAACATCTTCGGCCTGTCGCGGCACGTGTTCTCCGGCCAGCTGTATTACGCCATCGGCGCGGTCGACCTGCAGGCCATCTACAAGTACCGCTCGGAGTATTTCCAGAAGTTCGTCGGTGCCCCGGCGCAGAACCGCTACGTGCGCGACAGCGGCACCCTGGACCTGCGTGCCAGCTACCGTTTCAATGCGCAGCTGTCGGTGTCGCTGGAGGCGTCCAACCTGACCAACGAGCCACGGATCTCCGACATGCCGGTGCCCGGCAGCTTCCGTGAGTACAACACCTACGGGCGACGCTATTATTTGGGGGTGCGCTACCGGTTCTAGCGTCGCCACCGGCGCGGTTTCCGCCGCGCCACCTGTCCGGCACCCGCGTGCCGGGCCGATCACCTTGAGGGTTTGAGTCGCCGATGTCCGAAAACCGCCTGTACCACTCCGTTGCCGCCAAGATCCGCGCGCTGATCGACACGGGCGAATTCCCGGTCGGCTCGCGCCTGCCTGGCGAACGCGAGTTGGCCGAGCGCTTCGGCGTCAGCCGCGTGACCGTGCGCGAGGCCGAGATCGCCCTGGAGGCGCAGGGCCGCATCGTGATCAAGATCGGCTCGGGCGTGTACGTCAAGCCACGCCTGGCCTCGGACGAGGGCGCCTTGCCGGATGTCAGCGCGTTCGAGCTGACCGCCGCGCGCGCGGTGATCGAGGCGGAAGCGGCCGCGTTGGCGGCCAGCCACATCACCGATGCGGAGCTGGATGAATTGAATGGCATGATCCAGGCGCTGTCCGCACCAGGGCTCAGCGATGCGGCCGCCGCCGACTACGACCGCGCCTTCCATCTGGCGATCGCGCGGATCAGCGGCAACCCGGTGGTGGCGCACTGCGTGCAGCTGATCTGGCGCATGCGCAACGAGTTGCCGCGCGTGCGCGAGGTGTACGCGCGGGTCTGCCACGACGACGGCGCCACCCGTGTGGACGAACACACCGCCATCCTGCAGGCCCTGCAGCAACGCGACCCGATGGCGGCACGCACGGCCATGCGCAACCATTTCCAGCGCCTGTTCGAATCCATGCTGGAAGCAACCGAAAGCGATGCACTGGCGGAGATCCGCCGCCGCACCCAGCAGGACCGCGCGCATTTTCTGGCGGCCACGCGCACCTGAGTGCATGGCATGGTCGGTTGGGCGCAATGCGTCGACCGCCAGCGGCACTTTTGTGCCGCTGACGCTGGATCCTCCGAAAGACCCATCCTCCAATCAGCTGGACGCGCCGTCTGTCCTGTTCGGCACCACCGACGCGCGGCTGACCGGATTGTTGCGCCTGCGGTTGCCGCAGACGCTGCAGCGCCAGCACACTGCTGGCGCGTCCGCCCTCAGGCAGATGGCTCTACCTGAGGGGCGCGCGCGGGCACCTGCAGTGCAGGCCTCAGTCCGCCATCACCTTGTCCGGCGTCATCGGGGTACTGCGGATGCGCTTGCCGGTGGCATGGAAGATTGCATTGCAGATCGCCGCCGAGACGCCGACCAGGCCGATCTCGCCCACGCCCTTGGCACCGAGGCTGCTGACGATGCGGTCGTCCTCGTCGGCGAAGATCACATCGATGTCGTGGATGTCGGCATTGGCCGAGACGTGATACATCGCAAAATCGTGATTCATGAAACGGCCGAAGCGGTGATCGGACTGGGTGTGTTCGTGCAGCGCCTGGCCGATGCCCCAGACCACGCCGCCGACGATCTGGCTGCGCGCGGTGATCGGGTTGAGGATGCGCCCGGCGGCAACGGCGCTGACCACGCGGGTGACCCGCACCGTGCCGAGCTCCTCGTCCACCCGCACTTCCACGAACACCGCGCCATGGGTGGCACGGGTGTAGTTGCGTTGCTTGAGCACATTGGGCAGCAGCAGGAACTTGTCTTCGATCTGTTCCAGCTGGGAAGCACGCAACAGCTCGGTCAGGGCCATGGTGGTGCCGGCGTCGGCGCGCAACGCCAGCGTGCCATCGGCAAAGACCACCTCGTCCAGCTTGGCCTTGGTGAAGCGCGAATTCGGTAACGCCTGCGCCAGCCGCAGCAGCCGCGCGCGCAATTTGCCGCACACGCCATCCACCGCCGAGCCCACCGTGGTCACGTGCGAGGAGCCGCCTTCGATCGGTGCCACCGGCAGCGTCGAATCGCCCAGCTGGAAGGTAACCTGTTCCAGCGGCAGGCCCAGTGCTTCGGCCGCGATCATCGCCATCACCGTATAGGTGCCGGTGCCGATATCGCTGGCTGCGCTGCTCACCACCAGCCGGCCATCGGCGTGCAGCACCGCGTGTGCGCGCGCAAACATCTGCATCGCATCCCATTGCCCGGTGGCCATGCCCCAGCCCACCCATTCGTTGCCTTCCTTGCGTGCGCGCGGCTGCAACGGGCGCTGCGCCCAGCCGAAGCGCTCGGCGCCTTGCTGGTAGCACGCGCGCAGTGCCTTGGTGGAGTAGGGCTTGTCGTCAGCCGGGTTGACCTCGGCGTAGTTCTTCAGGCGCAGCGCCAGCGGATCCATGCCCAATTCATAGGACAGCTCGTCCATTGCCACTTCCAGCGCATGCACGCCGTGTGCGGCGCCGGGGGCGCGCATGTCCATCGGGCTGAACTGGTCCAGGCTCACCAGGTTGTAGCCCAGATGCACGTTGTCGCAGGCATACAGCTGCCCGCTCCAGTTGACCACCACCTCGACGTAGTCCTCGATCCGCGAGGTCTCGGCGATGGCCTCGTGCCAGATCGCCTGCAGGCGGCCATCGCGGTCGGCACCAAGCTTGAGCCGCTGCAGCGTCTCCGGGCGATGGCCGAAGGTGAACATCTGTTGCCGCGTCAGCACCACGCGTACCGAGCGGTCCAGCAGGATCGAGGCCATCACCGCCAGCGGCAACTGGTACTGCGGGCGCAACCCGGAGCCGAAGGCGCCGCCCACGTAGGGGTTGCGCACGGTGACCTTGCGCTTGCTCAGGCCGAACACATGCGAGACGTACCAGCGGCTGTTCTGCGAGCCCTGGGTCTTGTCGTAGATGGTGAAGTGGCCGTCGGCGTCGCGGATCACCGTGGAGGCGAACAGCTCCATCGGATTGTGGTGCTCCACGCCACTGTAATAGTCGGCCTGCACCTGGACGGCGGCATTGGCGAAGGCGCTGTCCGGCTCGCCCTTGTCCTTGGGGGGCGGCGAGAAACCGGCCTTCATGGCCTTGGGCTTGTGCGCACGGTCCAGGTTGGTCATCAGGTTGGTGTCGTGCGGGTCCTGCAGCAGTTCCACTTCCACCAGATGCGCTGCATGGCGCGCCGCTTCGAAGGTGTCGGCCACCACCAGCGCGATCGGCTGGCCGCTGTACAGGATCTTGTTGTCGTACAAGGGACGGAACGGCGAACCGGCCGGTGCGGTCATGTCCTTGTAGAACACGTCCATGCCGCGCATATGCGGGCGGTTTTCATGGGTGACGATCTCCAGCACGCCGGGTACCGCACGCGCGGCGTCGAGATGGAAGGCGACGATCTCGCCCTTGGCGATGCTGCTGTTGACCACCACGCCGTAGGCCAGGTCGGGCACCGGCCATTCGGCGGCATAACGTGCCTGGCCGGTGACCTTGGCGCGCCCGTCGATGCGGGTGACGCCGGTGCCGGTGGGGCGATAGCCGGTGCCGCTGTCGGCAACCGGCGGGCTCAGGTCGTTGTCGGGTGCATCGGTGCTGCGTGCGTTCATGGCGCTTCCTCCAGCGCGCTGGTTCGCCCGCGGTTGTCGATGGTGCCCTCGCGGGCGACGTCCAGCGCACGCACGATCGCGCGGCGTGCCAGCGGCAGCTTGAAGGCGTTCTTGCCTTGCGGTTGCGCACCCTGCAGCAGGGCATCGGCCAGGATGCCGAAGCTCTCGGCCGTGGCCGGCTTGCCCACCAGCTGCGCCTCGGCGTCGGGATTGCGCCAGGGCTTGTGCGCCACGCCGCCCAGGGCAACGCGCACCTCGCGGATGCTGCCGTCCTCGGCCAGGTCCAGCGCGGCGGCCACCGACACCAGCGCGAATGCATACGACAGCCGCTCGCGGATTTTCAGGTAGGCGCTATGCGCGACGAAGCGCTGCGCATCGGGCAGGTCGATATGCACGATCAGCTCGTCCGGGGCCAGCGTGCTGTCCAGCTCCGGGTGCTCGCCGGGCAGGCGGTGGAACTGCGCGAACGGGATGTCGCGCTCGCCATTGGGGCCTTGCACGTGCACCACCGCGTCCAGCGCAGCCAGGGCCACGCACATGTCCGACGGGTGCGTGGCAATGCACTGCGCGCTGGCGCCGAGGATGGCGTTGTAGGTGGTGAGCCCGCCGATGGCCGAGCAGCCGGTACCAGGCTCGCGCTTGTTGCACGGAGTGGCGTGGTCGTAGAAATACAGGCAGCGCGTGCGCTGCAGCAGGTTGCCACCATTGCTGGCCATGTTGCGGATCTGCGGCGAGGCGCCGGCCAGGATCGCCGCGCTCAGCAAGGGGTAACGCGTTTCCACGTCCGGGTGGTAAGCGGTGTCGGCGTTGCGCGCGAGCGCGCCCAGGCGCAGGCCGCCATCGGGGAGCGCACTGATGCTGTCCAGCGGCAGGCGATTGATATCGACCAGGCTACCCGGCCGCATCAGCTGCAGCTTCATCAGGTCGGTGAGATTGGTGCCGCCGGCGATCAGGCGCACCGGGGCTTCGGCGGGCACCGGGTGCGGGTCGCTGCCACGCACCGACAACGCAGTGAGGGCCGCATCGACGGAGTCCGCGCGCGTGTAGGTGAGCGGAATCATGCCGGCACCGTCCCTGGGGTCCATGGCGTGGCGGCGCTGTCGCTGCTGTCGCTGGGCTTGCCCATGACCTGCATCACCGCATCGGTGATCTGCGGATAGGCGCCGCAGCGGCACAGGTTGCCGCTCATCAGTTCGCGGACCTGGTCGCGGTCGTGTGCCTTGCCTTCCTTGATCAGGCCCACCGCCGAACACAACTGCCCGGGCGTGCAATAGCCGCACTGGAAGGCGTCGTTGTCGATGAAGGCGCGCTGCAGCGGATGCAGCTGGTCACCCTCGGCCAGGCCTTCGACGGTGGTGATCTCGGCGCCGTCCTGCATGACGGCAAGCGTCAGGCAGCTGTTGATGCGGCGCCCATCGACCAGCACCGTGCAGGCACCGCACTGGCCGTGGTCGCAGCCTTTCTTGGTGCCGGTGAGGTCGAGCCGGTCGCGCAGCAGGTCGAGCAGGCTGACCCAGGCTTCGAGCTGCAATTGGTAAGGCTGGCCATTGATGCGCAGGTTGACCGGGTAGGTTGGCGCGGTAGTGGTGGCGGTGGCCGGCGCCGTGTCACGGGCTGCGGCGGGAGTGGCATTCATGCGAGCCCCGTGGCGATGGCTGAGAGGGCCTTCACCTTGACCACGCGACGGTCAACGCAGGGTGTAGGCAATGCGGTGATGGTGTTCACATCGGTACGTGGGTGATGCCCGGGCATGCGCGGCACTGCGCGATGGCAATGGGCCGAGCTCGCCGCGCCGGTTTCAGAGGCCCGCTGGAACTGAACTCGTCAGTTGCGCGTTATTGCGGTCCACGCCAATCGCACGGCGTGCGACGGCGGTCTCGGTATCCTGTGCAGATGACGACGAGGTTGCAATGAGCCGGCGCGGCGGCAGTGCCGATCTTCCGCTGCATGGCGGGCGCGTGCCGCGCTGGTTGGGTGAGCGGATGACGCGCCTGGGCACGGTGATGTGCGAGGCGATCGTGCACACCTATGGGCGCGATGAATTGTTGCGGCGGCTTGCGCATCCGTTCTGGTTCCAGTCCTTTGGCGCGGTGATGGGGATGGACTGGCATTCCTCCGGCATCACCACCAGCGTGATGGGCGCACTCAAGCGCGGGCTCACGCCGTTGTCCGGCGAACTCGGCATCCATGTCTGCGGTGGGCGCGGGCGGCACTCGCGCGCAACGCCGGCCGAATTGCTTGCGGTAGGTGATGGGGTCGGGCTGGATGGCGCTGCGCTGGCGCAGGCCAGTCGCCTGGTGGCCAAGGTGGACAGCGCCGCGGTGCAGGATGGCTTCGACCTGTATCTGCACAGTTTCATCGTCAGCGACGACGGGCGCTGGATGGTGGTGCAGCAGGGCATGAACGGGCAACGCAAGCAGGCGCGCCGCTATCACTGGTTGTCGGAAGGGCTGGGCAGTTTTGTGGATGCGCCGCATGCGGCCATCGACGGGCCGCAGCAGGGCAATATCGTCAACCTGGCCGACCATCGCGCCGCTGCCGCGCGTGCGGCGCAGGTGGCGTTGTTGCAGACGCTGCCGCCGGATCGCCTTGCCCGTGAGTGGCAACGCATCGACGCCGCGCAGGCACCGGTTGCGCCTGCTGTGGCGCAGGCGCCGGTCACCGGTGACCTGTTTGCAGGCCAGGGCTGGGACCCCGCGCAGCAACCGCATCTGAGCATGCCCGGCCATCACGACGTGCGCAGCGAAAACGTGATCACCCGCCGGCTGCACGCCAGCCTGGCGGCTGCGGCCGAGTGCGGCCCCGCCGATTTCACCGCGCTGTTGCAGGTGCCGGGCGTGGGCGCGCGCACCGTGCGTTCGCTGGCGATGGTGGCCGAGGTGTTGCATGGCACCCCGTGTCGTTTCAGCGACCCGGCGCGCTTTTCGCTTGCCCACGGCGGCAAGGACCGGCATCCGTTCCCGGTGCCAACGCGCGTGTTGGATCACACCATCGGCGTGCTCAAGCAGGCGATGCAGCAGGCCCGGCTCGGCAACGAGGAGCGGCTGCAGGCCATCGCGCGGCTGGATGCGCAGGCACGTCGGCTGGAGGCCGGCGCACGCGGTCCGTCGGTGGAGGCGTATATCGCGCAGGAGCGTGTGGATGCGCATCGCTATGGCGGGCGCAGCGTGTTCGGTTGGGAGCCGCCGGTCGAGGATCATCAACCGCGTGAGTCGCAGGCGCAGCGCAAGGCAGGCCAGTGAGTATCCAATTGCGCCGTGACAAGGTGGCCATCGACGGCCGCTGCTTCACCTATGTGTTCCCGTGCCAGTGGGAAGACCATTGCAAGATCGGCTTTTCGCGCGACCCGCTAGGCCGCATCGGCAGCCTGCATCCGCGCTGGTTTGCGTTCTTCGACCTGGAGCGCGGCGTGCTGGTGGAAGCCGAGCGCGAACGCGATGCGCGGGATCTGGAACTGCAACTGCGCCGGCCTCTGGGTGAGCACAACGCACCGGCCCCATTGGCGATTCGCAGTGCGGCGGGCGGGCACACCGAATGGTTTCGTGGTGTGGGGCAGGCGCTCGAGGTGGCAGTGGCGCAGCTGGAGCAGCAGGGGTATCGCGTGTTCGCACTCCAGGCTTGGCTGCAGGCGGCAATGGCCCAGCGGATCGATCGCCTGTACGACTGGTCGCTGCTGCAGTTGAGCCAGGATGAACTCGACGGCGTCACCGGGCCCACCGCAGCGCAACAGATGCTGCGCGATGTGCTGGATGGCTACCGCGCACTGGAGCTGCCACTGCAGGCGCATCTGCCCGATGTGATCTGGGACTGGTACTGCCGCAGCCAATAGCCAAGTGCATTGCCGCCGCCTTGACGTGTGCGGCGACAGCATCGGCGCAACCGATGAGGAGACGCGCGCATGCAGTACGCAACGCTGGAATTGAGCAACGCCTTCAAGGTGCTGTTTTCGCTGCGCCAGGTGCAGGCGGCAGAAATGGTGATGGCACCGGGCGATCGCGAGGGTGGCCCGGACAATCGCCATCGCGGCGCCGACCAATGGCTGTTCGTGGTGGACGGCACGGGCGAGGCCATCGTGGATGGCCACACGCAGGCATTGCAGGCCGGCAGCCTGATCGCGATCGAGCGTGGCCAGGCGCACGAGATTCGCAATACCGGTGACACGCCGCTGAAGACGGTCAACTTCTATCACCCGCCAGCCTACGATTCGCAGGGCGAACCATTGCCGGCAGGCGAAGGCTGACAAGCAACGCGATGGATGCAGGCTGGCAGCGTGCTGTTTAACGGCATGCTGTTCAACGGCGTGCTGTTCAACCGCAAGCGCGTTGTCGACCATGCGTTGACGTGGCGGTTGCTTACATCGGCACGTCACAACGCACCGGGAGCATCCCCATGCCAGAAGCCAAGACGCGGCGCGCGGCCGCCCAGGACAAGCGCGAGGGCAAGTCGGCCAGTACCCAGGCCGGTGAATACGTCAAAGAAGAAATCGACCACGTGCGCGAAGGCAAGCATGGTGCCAAGAGCACCAGGCAGGCAATTGCGATTGGCCTGTCCAAGGCGCGCCGCGATGGCGTGGATGCCAAGCCGTCCAAGAGCGCCTCCAGGAGCACCAGGAAAAAGGCGGCGCAGGACAGCGAGGCGGCCAAGAAGACCACCGCCAAGACCGCAAGCAAGACCACCCGCAAAGCGACCAAGCAGACGGCGAAAAAGGCCACCAAGAAGACCACCAGGAAGACGACGAAACAGCCGGCCAAGAAGGCCACCAAGAAGGCCACCAAGAAGACCACGAAACAGGCCGCCAAGAACGCCACCAAGAAGACCTCGCCCACGCGGTCGGCAGGCGCCAAGAAGGCCTTGAAGACGGCCAGCAAGAAGACCACCGCCAAGCAGGTTGCCGGCACCCAGGCGCTGTCGCGCCAGGCCAGGAGTGCAGCGGCCAAACGCAGTTCCAGCAGCCGCTCGGCAGCGGCCAAGAAAGCTGCCAAGACCAAGGGGCCTGGCGTGCGCAAGGCTGCCGCCAGGAAAGCGGCGGCGACGCGGAAGCGGCCGGCGAGCACGCGCGAGAGCTGATCGATGCTGCTGCCGTCTTGGGCGCCCGACGAGAGGGCGGGCGCCTGGCCACGCGCGATGTCCCAGCGCCCCGAGGTTCTTCAGAGCAAGGTTCTTGAGAGTGAGCCTGCGCCGTGACCTCGGCGGTAGTACGCCGCAGATGGGTGGACCCGCTCCTGCTGCCGGGGTTGCACGGGCGGCCGCAAGCAATCGGCAAAGGCGGGTGCTTCAATCGTGACGTCGGCCAGCCCGATGTAGCTGCCGTAGAGTTCCGGATCGCCGGCTAACAGCGCAGCGCCATTGAGCACGATGACGGTTTTCGCCGGCGACCGCAGCGGTGCGCTTGTTGCCATCCCAGACGGATGCGTGCGCGATAAACCAGGCGCAAGCGCAGCGGCCAGCGCGGCCAGGCCCGGCGGTGGGTCGTATCCGGCCGGGCGCAGGCCGGTCCTGGCTGAAGCGGCTCAGCAACCTGCACGGGCCAATCTCGCCTGCTGCGACCGATAGGTGTACAAATGTACACCTTGCCCCGTCCGGCCGTTGCACTCCCATGGAACCTCTCTCTCCCAAGCGTCTGGCCGTGCTGGCTTTCCTGCAGGAGCAGGCCCGCGCAGGGGTGTCGCCCAGCCTGGCCGAGATTGCGCAGGCATTCGGGTTCGCCTCGCGCAATGCCGCGCAAAAGCACGTGCAGGCGCTGGCCGAGGCCGGCTTGATCGAGTTGCTGCCCAATCAGAAGCGGGGCATCCGCATGCCGGGCGGCGCCGCGCGCGATGCGTTGCTGGCCTTGCCGGTGCTGGGGCGGGTGGCGGCCGGCGTGCCGATCGGGGCGGATATCGGCCTGGACCGGCAGCTGTGGCTGGACCGTGCGCTGTTTTCGTTGCGCCCGGACTATCTGCTGCAGGTGCAAGGCGATTCGATGATCGACGACGGCATCCTGGACGGCGATCTGGTCGGCGTGCATCGCAGCAGCGAGGCGCGCGATGGGCAGATCGTGGTGGCGCGGGTGGATGGCGAAATCACCATCAAGCGGCTGGAGCGTGGTGCCGAACGCATCCGCCTGCTGCCGCGCAACCGCGCGCATGCGCCGATCGTGGTGGCCGCCGATGCCGACTTCGCGATCGAAGGGCTGTACTGCGGTCTGATCCGGCAG
The DNA here is from genome assembly GCF_003993495.1 of Xanthomonas sp. BRIP62418. Lineage (NCBI taxonomy): Bacteria > Pseudomonadati > Pseudomonadota > Gammaproteobacteria > Lysobacterales > Lysobacteraceae > Xanthomonas > Xanthomonas sp. BRIP62418. The sequence goes on along the minus strand of NZ_QEZG01000049.1, from coordinate 43,803 downwards.
GGTTGAGATGAGCCAGGAGCCCGCGCGCATCAGGCAGGACGGCAACGCGGCAGTCGCCCTGCCGCTGGACGCCTTGCTGGCCGCACGCACGGTATGGCGCGCAGGTCACGGCACCGCCATCGCCCATGGCGGCGAATCCACCGGGCATGCGGCACTGGACGCATTGCTGCCCGATGGCGGCTGGCCGCGGCGGGCACTGACCGAGTTGCTGCTGCCCGCGCACGGCGTGGGCGAGATCGCGCTGCTGTTGCCCACGCTGGCGCGCATGACCGGCGCCAGCAGCCGGGTGGTGCTGGTGGCGCCGCCGTTCATTCCCTATGCGCCGGCCTGGCAGGCGGGCGGGGTGGTGCTGGACCATCTGGAAGTGGTGCAGGCCGAGCCGCGCGATGCCTTGTGGGCGTTCGAGCAATGCCTGCGCAGCGGGGCCTGCGCGGCGGTACTGGGCTGGCCGCAGACCGGCGATGCGCGCGCATTGCGGCGGCTGCAAGTCGCCGCCGACAGCGGCAACTGTTGCGCGTTCGCGCTGCGCGATCGCAAGCATGCGGTCAATGCATCGCCGGCTGCGCTGCGGCTGGAATTTCTGCCCGAGCGCGATGCCTGGCAGGTGCGCAAGTGCCGCGGCGGGCAGGTCCCGTCGCAGCCGTTGCGGCTGGCGCATTGAGGCGCGCGCATGTTGTGGGCCTGCATCTTGCTGCCGCAGCTGGCGCTGGACGCCGTCCTTCGGCGCCTGGAAGAGCCTGACGCACCGCTGGTGCTGGTGGAAGGGCCGGCGCAGTTGCGCACCCTGCATTCGGTCAATCCAGCGGCGTCCGCCGCCGGCCTGAAAGCCGGCATGCGGCTGTCGGCGGCGCATGCGCTGATGGCCACTGTGCGCACCATCGACTACGAGGCGCAGGCCGAGGCGCGCACCCAGCGGTTTCTTGCGGCGTGGGCGTACCGGCACAGTTCGCTGGTGAGCCAGCAATGGTCGCGCGCCATCGTGCTGGAGGCCGGCGCCAGTTTTCAATTGTTCGGGCCGTGGCCGCGTTTCGAGCGTCGGCTGCGCGATGAACTGCAGGCCTTGGGCTTCCAGCACCGGCTTGCCCTGGCACCGACACCGCGTGCCGCGCGTGTGCTGGCCGGTTTGCGCGATGGCATGGTGGTGACGCAGTTGCCGGCCTTGCACGCCGCGCTGGACCAGGTGCCGGTACGCCGCGCCGCGTTGCCGGGCGATGCCGGTGAGCGCCTGCAGCACATGGGCGTGCGCACGCTGGCGGCGGTGCGCGCGTTGCCGCGCGATGGGCTGCGCCGGCGGTTCGGTGCGGGCCTGCTCGAGCATCTGGACCGCCTCTACGGCCAGGTCGACGCCCCCCTGGAGTGTTACGCACCACCGGATCACTTCGACCAGCGGGTGGAACTCGGCTACGAGGTGGAAATGCATCCTGCGCTGTTGTTCCCGCTGCGGCGCCTGATCGGCGACCTGTGCACCTACCTGTCCATCCGCGACGGCGGCGTGCAACGGTTCCTGCTGCGGCTGGAACACGAAGAAGGCGCCACCGATGTCGAGATCGGCCTGCTCACCCCGGAACGTGCGCCGACGCTGTTGTTCGAGCTTGCGCGCAACCGGCTGGAGCGGGTGGAGATCCCGCGGCCGGTGGTGGCGATGCGCCTGCTGGCGCGGCAGCTGCCGCCGTTCGTGCCGGCCATGCGCGATCTGTTCGATCAGCGTGCGCAGCAATCGGTGGAGTGGCCGCAACTGCGCGAGCGCCTGCGTGCGCGGCTCGGCGACGAGGCGGTGTATCGCGTACTGCCGGCCGACGACCCGCGCCCGGAACGCGCCTGGCGGCGCGCCATTGGCGATGCGGTGCGCGAAACCGGTGCGCCGCCACGTCCGCCACGCCCGACCTGGCTGCTGCCGCAACCGGTGCCCCTGCACGAGACCCAGCTGCGCATCGTCTCCGGCCCGGAGCGGCTGGAAAGCGGCTGGTGGGACGACGACGAGGCGCGTCGCGATTACTACGTGGTGGAAACCGCACGCGGGCGGCAGGCCTGGGTGTTTGCCGCACCAGGCCGTGTCGATGGCTGGATGCTGCACGGGTGGTTTGCATGATCCGATCCATCCCGTTGCAGCACCGGCGCACTGCCTGCCGGGCCGGTCGTCGCAGCGGTGGCGCAGGCGCCCGATGCCGCGCAGCGAAGCGGCAACGGCAACGCATCGACCTGCAGCGCACTGGAAAACCCGTGCGCTGGCAGCGCGAGGCTGATGGTGTGCGCGCATGAGCTGGGATGACGCCGTCGATGGCGTGGACCGCGATACGCCCGGTGGGCGCATGCCGCGCGGCTGGACGGTCGCCGCGCGCTTGCGCGCCGCAAACGACGACATCGCCCATGCCATGGTTGCCGATGGGCTGCCCGCGTATGCCGAGCTGCACTGCCTGTCGGACTTCTCGTTCCTGCGTGGCGCCTCCAGCGCGGAGCAGTTGTTCGCGCGCGCGCAACACTGCGGCTACAGCGCCCTGGCGATCACCGACGAGTGCTCTCTGGCCGGCATCGTGCGCGGGCTGGAAGCCTCGCGCGCCACCGGCGTGCGCCTGATCGTCGGCAGCGAGTTCACCCTGGTCGATGGCACCCGCTTCGTCCTGCTGGTGGAAAACGCGCACGGCTATCCGCAGCTGTGCGCGCTGATCACCACCGCGCGGCGTGCGGCAAGCAAGGGCGCCTATCGATTGGGGCGTGCCGAGGTGGAGGCACAGTTTCGCGGCGTGGAGCCCGGCGTGTTCGCAGTGTGGTTGCCCGGTACGCAGCCGCAGGCCGGGCAGGGCACCTGGTTGCAGCAGGTGTTCGGCGCGCGTGCATTCCTGGCGGTGGAGCTGCATCGCGAACAGGACGATGCGGCGCGCTTGCTTGCCTTGCAGGTGCTGGCGCAGCAACTGGGCATGAGCGCACTGGCCAGCGGCGATGTGCACATGGCGCAGCGGCGCGAGCGCATCGTGCAGGACACCTTGACCGCCATCCGCCACGGCTTGCCGTTGGCCGAGTGTGGCGCGCATCTGTTCCGCAACGGCGAGCGCCATCTGCGCACGCGGCGGGCCTTGGGCAACATCTACCCGGATGCGTTGTTGCAGGCTGCCGTGGACCTGGCGCAGCGCTGCAGCTTCGATATTTCCAGGCTTGAATACACCTATCCGCGCGAGCTGGTGCCGGAAGGACATACGCCGGCCAGTTATCTGCGACAGCTCACCGAAGAGGGGATGCGTGAGCGGTGGCCGGATGGAACGCCGGCAAAGGTACGCGCCGTCATCGAGAAGGAACTGGCGCTGATCGCGCACAAGAAGTACGAGGCGTTCTTTCTCACCGTGCAGGACGTGGTGCAGTTCGCACGGTCGAAGAAGATTCTCTGCCAGGGCCGTGGCTCATCGGCCAATTCGGCGGTGTGCTATGCGTTGGGCATCACGGCGGTCAACCCGGATGAAACGCGTCTGTTGATGGCGCGCTTCCTGTCCGAACAACGCAACGAACCACCGGACATCGACGTCGATTTCGAGCACGAACGCCGCGAGGAGGTGCTGCAGTACGTCTACAACAAGTACGGCCGCGAACGCGCGGCATTGGCGGCGACGGTGATCTGCTATCGCGGCAAGAGCGCGGTGCGCGATGTGGCCAAGGCCTTCGGCCTGCCGCCGGACCAGATCGCGCTGCTGGCCAATTGCTACGGCTGGGGCAATGGCGAAACGCCCATGGAACAGCGCATCGAAGAGGCCGGGTTCGATCTGGCCAACCCGCTGATCAACAAGGTCCTCGTCGTGACCGAACACCTGCGCGATCACCCGCGCCATCTGTCGCAGCATGTGGGCGGATTCGTCATCTCCGATGAGCCCTTGTCGCTGCTGGTGCCGGTGGAAAACGCGGCCATGGCCGACCGCACCATCATCCAGTGGGACAAGGACGACCTGGAAACGATGAAGCTGCTCAAGGTCGATTGCCTGGCGCTGGGCATGCTGACCTGCATCCGCAAGACGCTGGAGCTGGTGCGGGGCCACCGCGGGCGCGATTACAGCATCGCCACGCTGCCAGGCGACGACAAGCCGACCTACAAGATGATCCAGCGCGCCGACACGGTCGGCGTGTTCCAGATCGAGTCGCGCGCGCAGATGGCGATGCTGCCGCGGCTCAAACCCGCAGTGTTCTACGACCTGGTGATCGAAGTGGCGATCGTGCGCCCCGGCCCGATCCAGGGCGATATGGTGCACCCGTATCTGCGCAGGCGGCAGGGCCGCGAGGAGGTGAACTATCCCTCGCCGGAGGTGGAGGACATCCTCAAACCGACGCTCGGTGTGCCGCTGTTCCAGGAACAGGTGATGGAACTGCTGATGCACGCTGCCGATTACAGCGAGAGCGAAGCGGACAATCTACGTCGCTCGATGGCGGCCTGGCGGCGCGGCGGCGATATGGAACAGCACCGTACGCGGGTGCGTGAGCGCATGCAGGGCAAAGGCTACGCCTCCACTTTCATCGACCAGATCTTCGAGCAGATCAAGGGCTTCGGTTCCTACGGCTTCCCGCAAAGCCATGCCGCCTCGTTCGCCAAGCTTGTCTACGCCAGCTGCTGGCTTAAGCGCCACGAGCCGGCGGCCTTCGCCTGCGGGCTGCTCAATGCGCAGCCGATGGGTTTCTACTCGGCCAGCCAGATCGTGCAGGACGCGCGCCGCGGCAGTCCCGAGCGCGCGCGCGTGGAGGTGTTGCCGGTGGATGTGCTGCACAGCGATTGGGACAACACGCTGGTCGGTGGCCGGCCCTGGCGCAGCGACCAAGACCCCGGCGAACAACCGGCGATCCGGCTGGGCATGCGCCAGGTCGCCGGGTTATCGGAGGTGGTGGCCAATCGCATTGTCGCCGCGCGCGCGCAGCGGGCCTTCGCCGATATCGGCGATCTGTGCCTGCGCGCCGCACTCGACGAAAAGGCACGCCTGGCATTGGCCGAAGCTGGCGCCCTGCAGGGCATGGTCGGCAACCGCAATGCCGCGCGCTGGGCGATGGCCGGCGTGGAAGCACGCCGGCCGCTGCTGCCGGGCAGCCCGCAGGAACGCGTGGTGGAGTTTGAAGCACCGCGCGCAGGCGAGGAGATCCTGGCCGATTACCGTTCGGTCGGCCTGAGTCTGCGCCAGCATCCGATGGCGCTGCTGCGCCCGCAGATGCGGCAACGGCGCATCCTCGGCCTGCGCGAATTGCAGGGACGCCGCCACGGCAGCGGCGTGCATGTCGCCGGCCTGGTCACCCAGCGCCAGCGCCCGGCCACTGCCAAGGGCACCATCTTCGTCACCCTGGAAGACGAGCACGGCATGATCAACGTCATCGTCTGGTCGCACCTGGCGCTGCGCCGCCGCCGCGCACTGCTGGAATCGCGCCTGCTGGCCGTGCGTGGCCGCTGGGAACGCGTGGACGGCGTGGAGCACCTGATCGCCGGCGACCTGCACGACCTCAGCGACCTGCTCGGCGACATGCAGCTGCCCTCGCGCGATTTTCATTGAGCCAGTGTGGCTGGCGCGCCTGCTGCGGCGAACGGCCGCGCCAACGCTGCCAGCGTCGGTGCAGCAGCCGACGCATCGTCACCGGTAGAAGATCCCCGATATGACGATGCAGCCGCTGGCACGCGTTGATTCACGCCTGCCGCCCTGGTGGACACACCTTCAGGCATTCCAGTCGCCACATCACGCACACTGTCACGCCGCGGCGCAGCTGGACGGAACCCTGCGTAGGCGCTAGCGTGGTGCGGATTTTTTGCCACAGGGGAACTGCCCAATGAGCCATGACGCGCAACCGCGCCAGCTCACCTTCCGCGCCGTCGTGCTGGCCATCGTGCTGGCGGTGGTGCTTTCGGCCGCCAACGCCTATCTGGGCCTGTTTGCCGGCCTGACCATCGCCACCGCCATTCCGGCCGCGGTCGTCTCGATGGGCGTGCTGCGCCTGCTCGGCGGCGGCACCATTCTGGAAAACAACATCGTCCAGACCGGTGCCTCGGCCGGTTCGTCGATCGCGGCCGGGGTGATCTTCACCATTCCCGCGCTGGTGATCATGGGCTATTGGCCGGACTTCAAGTACTGGTGGGTGCTCGGTATCGCCGGCATGGGCGGGTTGCTCGGGGTGCTGTTCTCGGTGCCGCTGCGGCGCTCGATGATCGTCGAAGACCCGCTGCCGTTCCCCGAAGGCAAGGCCGCGGCCGAGGTGCTCAAGGCCGGCGAGAATCCCGGCCCGGGCCTGAAGATCCTGGCCATGTCCGGCGCCATCGGTGCGCTGGTCAAGCTGGGTGCGGCCAGCGGTCTGCGGGTGATCCCGGACACCTGGGCGCAGGCCACCTACCTGGGCAGCAGCCGCCTGGTCGGCTATCTGGGTACCAACCTGTCGCCGGCGCTGCTGGGCGTGGGCTACATCGTCGGGCTGAATGTCGGCATCGTGGTGCTGTCCGGGTCGATCCTGTCCTGGCATATCGCCATTCCGCTGTACCAGCAGTTCTTCATGGGCAGCGACCCGGCACTGGCGCAGAGCCTGGTCGGCGCGCCGGCGGCCGATACGGCATTCGGCATCTGGGGCGCGAAGATCCGTTACCTCGGTGTCGGCGCGATGCTGATCGGCGGCGTGTGGACGCTGTTCTCGCTGCGTAAATCGCTGTTGTCCGGGGTCAAGAGCGGCTTCGCCGCCGCGCGCAAGAGCGGTGGCGGTGTGGTTGCCGAGACCGAACGCGACCTGCCGATGAAGTGGATGCTGGTGGCGCTGGTGCTGTGCACCCTGCCGCTGCTGGGCCTGTACCAGGCAATCGTGCAGCAGTGGCACGTGTCGATCCCGATGACCATCATCATGATCGTGGCCGGCTTCCTGTTCGTGTCGGTGTCCGGCTATCTGGCCGGCTTGATCGGTTCGTCCAACAATCCGGTCTCGGGTATCACCATCTCCACCATCCTGTTCGCCTCGGCAGTGCTGGTGCTGCTGCTGGGCAAGGATGGCCTGGTGCCGGTCGGCATCGGCGCCGCGCCTCTGGGTGCGGTGGCGGCGATCATGATCGGCGCGGTGGTGTGCTGCGCGGCAGCGGTGGGCGGCGACAACCTGCAGGATCTCAAGGCCGGTTATCTGGTCGGCGCCACGCCGTGGAAGCAGCAACTGATGCTGGGCATCGGCGCGTTTTCCTGCGCGCTGATCATGGCACCGGTGCTGAACCTGCTTGCGCAGGCCTACGGCATCGGCCCGGCTACCCCGCAGCATCCAAATTCGCTCGCTGCGCCGCAGGCCACGCTGATGGCCTCGGTCGCCAAGGGCCTGTTCGGTGGGCAGTTGCCGTGGTCGATGATTGCCATCGGTGCCGGCGTGGGCGCGGCGATCATCGCGCTGGACGAATGGCTGAAGAAGACCGGCAAGCGCTTCCGCGTGCCGGTGCTGGCGGCGGCGATCGGTATCTACCTGCCGCTGGAGCTGATGGTGCCGATCTTCATTGGCGGCCTGATCGCGCATCTGGTGGAACGCTTCCACAAGATCCGCGCCGACGACGAGGAAGGCCGCGACCGCGTGCACCGCCCGGGCGTGCTGTTCGCCGCCGGCCTGATCACCGGCGAGGCGTTGATGGGAATCGCCATCGCGGTGCCGATCGTGCTGTCCAGCCGTGCCGATGTGCTGGCGTTGCCGGCCAGCCTGCAGCTCAACCAATGGTTCGGCCTGGCGATCCTCGCCCTGGTCGGCTGGCTGCTGTACCGCGTTGGCAAGCGCGGCGAACAGACCGCCTGAGGGTGACGCTTCACTAAGGCATGTGCCTGCGCGCTGCCTCTGGACGGACACGCATCGCTGGATGCGTGTCCGTTTTTTGTTGTGGCATTGACCGGATTGCCGCGGTTCTGATTGCCTCGCAAGAGGCGCGGTTCGAATGCGGCCCTGCTGCCGAGCGCGCAAGTGCAGCAGCATGCCGGCACGGCACGGTGCACCGAAGCGGCGCTGCGACCGCACAGCGGCATATTCAATTCAAACATCCCTGCAAGCTCGTGCATTGCTGCCGTGAGCAGATCTGCCTTGTCGATGCAGGGCAACGACATCGGCGCGCCCGGCTGACCTGCTGATCGGCCGACACGCGCGCAGCTGCAATCCGGCGACGCCTTACACGCCTGCGCTCAGGCAACGCACGCCCAACGCCCAGGCCATCGCGTCTGCACCACCGCAGCGCCTTTGCGCCGGCTTTACGCCCTGCGCCGGCCGCGTGCATAGCGACTTTATGCCACTGCTCCGTATCGTGCCGTCTCCCGCACCGATGGGTGCACCACGGCGACCGCATGCCTCGATCGATCCCGATGACGCGCCACCGCGCACGTCCTCGCACCACGTAACCCCATCCACGATGGGCGTGGAAAAGCGACTCACATCACGCTGTGCGACATCCGCACACTGTTGAGGCCGCTTTTGTCACCGACGGCGTCTTCAGGCCCGCCGACGCCTATAAGATCGATTGGCAACACGCCGCCATCAGGCGGCCATGCAGTCGTTCGACATCCACGCGCATTCCCCCTCCCCAACGCTGACCGTTCACGCGAGCTGTCCAGCGTCTTGCCATGGAAACCACTGCAATGCTGACTGCCATCTCCCACCGCTCCACCCGCGCACGACGCGTCCCCTTGTTGAGCCTCGCCCTGGCCGGCGTGCTGTGCAGCCTCGCGCTGCAGGCACAGGCACAAGAGGCCACCGAAGCGGCGCTGTGTACCGATCGCCCGACCAAGGCCAATTCCACCTGTACCGTGCCAACCGGCGCCTGGCAGCTGGAGACCGATATCGGCAGCTACACCCGCGACAGCCAGCCCGCCACCCGCGTCGAAACGGCGTACTTCACCAATCCCACGCTCAAATACGGCGTCAGCGACCGCATCGATCTGCAGCTGAACTGGGCACCGCAGCTGCAGGTCAAGACCACCGACCGCGCCACCGGCGCGCGCAGCAGCCTGAGCGGCGGCGGCGATATCTTCCTGCGCATGAAGGCGCGTTTCTACGAAAGCGATACCGCCAGCGTGGCGTTGCTGCCGTTCGTCAAGGCACCGACCGCGCGCACCGGCCTGGGCAACGACGAGTGGGAAGGCGGCGTCGCCTTGCCGATCAATTTCGTGCTGCCCAACAGTTTCTCGCTGACCTTCGGGCCCGAGGTGGATTGGTTGGCCGACAGCGATGGCAGCGGCAAGCATGTCGCCATCGTCAACGCGATCAACCTGGCGCATCCGTTCACCGCAAAGTTATCGATGGCGGTGGAAGTGTGGTCGTCGATCAACCGCGACCCGGCGCAGACCATCGAGCAGTATTCGGCCGACATCGCCGCTGCGTATCTGCTCAATCCGCTGCTGCAGCTGGATGTGGGCGCCAACTTCGGCCTCAACGACCGCACCCCGGACGCGCAGGTGTATGTGGGCATGTCGCACCGCTTCTGAGGCGCGCAGCGCGCGCTGCGCACACAAAAGCCGCTGCGGTCCGCGCCTGTGCGGACTGCAGTGTTCCGCAGGCAACCGATTCAGATATGTAATAAATGCCCGGTGCGGTGCGACACTATGTCGTCAGTCTGCCGGGCATGCCGGTGCCGGTCCCACCAGCGGTACGTGGGCCGGGGAGGGGAGTGACGGAAAGTGGGCAGTGATGCTGCCTCTACTGGCCGCCGTGCGGGCACCTTGCAGCATCCAGATCGGAATGCCGGGCGCAGTGCAGGGCGGAATCTCCTGATCGAGGTGTTGCAACGTGGAAACGAAATCGAAGTTGCCGGTCCCGGGCCGGGCATTGCTGCTGGTGCTGGGCATGCTGATTGCGCTGGTGGGGCTGATCTTTCTGCTGGGTGGCGCGAGGTTGGCCAGCCTGGGCGGCAGCTGGTACTTCCTGCTGATGGGCCTGGCGACCGCCGTGGCCGGCGTGCTGATCGTGCTGCGTCGGCCGGCCGGTGCGCTGGTGTACGGCGCCGCCTTCGTGCTGACGCTGGTCTGGGCGCTCTGGGAGGCGGGGCTGGAGTTCTGGCCGCTGATCTCGCGGCTGATGCTGCCTGCGGCGTTCGCCGTGCTGGTGGCGCTGGCCTGGCCGGCGCTGCGGCGTAGCCGGGCCTTGCCGGCCGGGCGTACTGCCTATGGCGTGGCAACGGTGCTGGCGCTGGCGGTCGTGGCCGGTATCGGCGGCATGTTCGTGCCGCATCCGCCGGTGGCAGGCGAGCACGGGCCCGGCATGACGGCGGTGCAGCCGGCAAGCGCGCAACGGAACTGGTCCGCCTACGGCAATACCGATGGCGGTAGCCGCTTCGCTGCGCTAGACCAGATCAACCGCAGTAATGTCGGCCAGCTGCAGGTCGCCTGGACTTACCACACCGGCGAGATCGCCAACAGCGACGGCAACGGTGCCGAAGACCAGTTGACCCCGCTGCAGGTGGGCGAGACCGTGTTCCTGTGCACACCGCACAACAATCTGATTGCGCTCGACGCCAGCACCGGCAAGCAGCTGTGGCGGCGCGAGATCAATGCGACCTCGTCGGTGTGGCAGCGCTGCCGTGGCCTGGGCTACTTCGATGCCGATACCGCGTTGCCGACGCCGAGCGTGGCCAACCCCTCGCCGATCACCGCAGTGACGGTGGCGCAGGATGCCAACTGCCGTCGCCGCCTGTTCACCAACACCATCGATGGTCGCCTGATCGCGGTGGATGCGGACACCGGTGCGTTCTGCCAGGGTTTCGGCAGCAACGGCCAGATCGATCTCAAGGCCGGCCTGGGCGCTGCGCCGGATCCGTTCTACCAGCTGACCTCGCCGCCACTGGTGGCCGGCACCACCGTGGTGGTGGGCGGACGCGTGGCCGACAACGTGCAGACCGACATGCCCGGTGGCGTGGTGCGCGGTTTCGATGTGGTCACCGGCGCGCAGCGCTGGGCCTTCGACCCGGGCAATCCGCATGATCGCCAGGCGCCGGCCGCCGGCAGCAGCTATGTGCGCAGCACGCCGAACGTGTGGGCACCGATGTCCTACGACGCGGCGATGAACACCGTGTTCCTGCCGCTGGGCGGGCCATCGACCGATCTGTACGGCGCCGAGCGCACCGCGCTCGATCACCGTTACGGCGCCTCGGTGCTGGCACTGGATGCCACCACCGGTGCGGAGAAGTGGGTCTACCAGACCGTGCACAACGATCTGTGGGACTTCGACCTGCCGATGCAGCCCAGCCTGATCGACTTCCCCAACCAGGACGGCAGCCACACCCCGGCCGTGGTCATCGGCACCAAGGCCGGGCAGATCTACGTGCTCGATCGCGCCACCGGCAAGCCGCTGACCGAGGTCAGGGAGGTGCCGGTGAAAGGCTCGGATATTGCGCACGAGCAGTACGCGCCGACCCAGCCGCTGTCGGTCGGCATGCCGCAGATCGGCACTAAGCACCTGACCGAATCGGACATGTGGGGGGCGACCGCGATCGACCAGATGCTGTGCCGCATCGCGTTCAAGCAGATGCGGTATGAAGGCCTGTACACCGCGCCGGGCACCGATGTGTCGCTGAGCTTTCCCGGCTCGCTGGGCGGCATGAACTGGGGTGGCCTGTCGACCGACCCGGTGCATGACGTCATCTTCGCAAACGACATGCGCCTGGGCTTGTGGGTGCAGATGATTCCTGCCGACACCCGCAAGGCCGAGGCGTCCGGTGGTGGCGAGGCAGTCAATACCGGCATGGGCGCCGTGCCGCTGAAGGGCACGCCGTATGCGGTCAACAAGAACCGCTTCCTGTCGGCGCTGGGCATTCCATGCCAGGCGCCGCCGTACGGCACGCTCAGCGCCATCGACCTCAAGACGCGCAGCATCGCCTGGCAGGTGCCGGTGGGGACGGTGCAGGACACCGGCCCGTTCGGCATCAAGATGCATCTGCCGATCCCGATCGGCATGCCGACGCTGGGTGGCACGCTGTCCACGCAGGGCGGGCTCGTGTTCATCGCCGGCACCCAGGACTACTACCTGCGCGCGTTCGACAGCGGCACCGGCAAGGAGCTCTGGAAGGGCCGCCTGCCGGTCGGCAGTCAGGGCGGGCCGATGACCTACGTCTCGCACAAGACCGGCAAACAGTACGTGGTGATCAGTGCCGGCGGTGCGCGGCAGTCGCCCGATCGTGGCGATAACGTCATCGCCTACACCTTGCCCGACGCGCACTGACCCACCGCCCACGCAGGACCACGCCGGCATCTGCCTCGCGTGGTCCTGGAGCGGCCAACACACCGCGCGCGCCTGACGGGCGCGCACCGGCGTGTCAGCCGCGCTTGGCGCAACCCGACGGCCGGATGCCTGGCGCATCCGGCCAACGGTCCCGTTACCGCAGCGGCGCCCGGGCATCACCGCCCTGCATTGCCACCGCCGGCGGTGCACGCTGCCCCGACTCAGAGAACCACGATGCATCGTCTGACTTTTTTCCCGCGCCGCAGTGCGCTGGGCTATGCCTTGCTGCTGGCACTGCCGGCCACCGCAGTCGCCGCGGGCGACACCACGCTGACCGGCGATTGGGGCGGGCGTCGGTCCGCCTGGGCCGAGCACGGAGTGAGCGTTCGCGGCGACTACGTGTCCGAGACGTTCGGCGTGGTGGACGGCGGCTACGAAAAAAACAGTGCGCGCTATGCGCAGCAACTGCGGGTGGGCGTGGATCTGGACATGGCCAAACTCGCCGGCTGGGACGGTGGCAACCTGCATGTCACCATCAATGACCGCCGCGGCCGCAGCACTTCCGCCGACCTAGTGGGCAACCGCTTCCCCATCCAGGAAGTGTACGGGGGCCAGTACACCCGCCTGAGTGAGTTCAGCTACGACCGCAGCTTCCACCAGGGCGGCACGTATCTGAAACTGGGCTTCTATGCGATGGGCAACCAGTTTGCCTCGCACACGCTGCTGGTGAACTTCGTCAATGCCGCGTTCTGCGCGCATCCGCTGGCGTTTTCGGCCAACAGTGGCTGGTACAACTACCCGGCCGCGCGCTGGGGCATCGAAGGGGCGCAGCAGCTGACCCCGCAGCTCAACCTGCATGCCGGCTGGTTCCAGGTCAATCCGAATCTGGGCTTCGGCGCCCGCGACACCTACGCGTTCAAGCCGTTCGCCAGCGGCACCACCGGTGCGATCTTCCCGCTCGAATTCACCTGGAAGCCGGCCGCCTCGCGCTATCCGGGCGTGTACAAGTTCGGTGGCTATTACGACTCCTCGACGGTCGCCAGGCGTGGGCTGGATACCAGCCGCAGCACCGGACGCGACGGCGCCTATCTGCTGGTCGAACAGAAGCTGCTCACTCCCGGAGCGGACGCCAGCATCGGCCTGACCGGATTCGCCCAGTTCATGGCCAGCGACCACGACAGTGCGCTGATGACACGCTGGTATTCGGTCGGTGGCGTGTACCAGGGCATTGGCGCACGCACGCAGGACCGCATCGCCCTGGGTTATGTGGCCGGCCGGATCAATCATCGGCTGCTCGATGCACGCCGCGCCGAGTCGATCGATGCCGGCGTGCCGGCCGATTCGCCACTGGTCGGCCTGAGCGCTGCCGAAGAGCTCTATGAGCTCGCCTATAGCGCGCAGCTCACGCCGTGGCTGATGCTGCGCCCGGACGTGCAATACATCGTCAACCCCGGAACCTACGCCTATACCCGCACGCACAACGCACTGGTGGTTGGGCTGCAGGCCAAGCTCACGTTCTGAGCGCCACCTGCGCTGCAGCGTAGGGCGCCGTTGCCAGACCTCCAATGCGCACGGCGCGCATCGGGCCGCTACCGGGCGCAGCAACGTGCGGCACCTGTGTGCGCATGACCTCCTACCTTTGCGCGTGCGCTGCAGCAACGCCTACCATCGGCGTTTTGCCGTTGCGGGAACTCTCGATGAAGCTGCGTCACGCCGTATTGCCCCTGTGTTTGCTGGCTACCTTGCCAAGTCTTGCCGCCGCGCGCGGATTCGATGTGCGCGACATGGTCGCGCTGGACCGGGTGTCCTCGCCCACGCTCAGCCCCGACGGCAGCGTGCTGGTGTTTGCCAAGCGGCAGGCCAAGAGCAGCAACGGCAAGCCGTCCACCGGCCTGTGGACGCGCAACCTGCGTACCCGCGATGCAGCGCCTCCCAGGCGGCTCACGCCCGACGGCTGGAACGTCAACAGCCCGGCGCTGTCGCCGGACGGCAAGACGGTGTATTTCCTCAGCAGTAAATCCGGCACGCAGCAGTTGTACGCACAGCCGATGACTGGCGGCACGCCGCAGCAAATGACCGCGTTCCCAGTGGACGTGGACAGCTACAAGCTCTCGCCCGATGGCAAGCGCATCGCCTTCAGTGCCGGCGTGTTCCAGGACTGCGGCTCGGACCTGGCGTGCACCAAGACCAAACTCGCCAGCGTCAAGAACGCCAAGGCCAGCGGCGTGGTCTACGACCAGTTGTTCGTGCGGCACTGGGATACCTGGAACGACGGCCGCCGCAATACGCTGTTCGTCGCCGAGCTGCCGGCTGCCGGCGCCAAGGCCGTGGTCGGCGCCTCGGCGATCAGCGCCACGCTGGCCGGCGATGCGCCGTCCAAGCCGTTCGGCGGCAACGACGACTACACCTGGTCGCCCGATGGCGCCAGCGTGGTGGCCAGCGTGCGCATCCCGCAGCCACATGGCCCGGAAGCGGGCAAGAACGCCAAGGCCGTCGGCAAGCCCACCGGCAACGACGAGCCGTGGCAGACCAACTTCGACCTGTACCGCCTGGATGCGGCCGGCAAGGCCGCGCCGGTCAATCTGACCGCAGCCAACCCGGCTTGGGATGCCGGCCCGGTGTTCAGCAGCGACGGCAGGACGCTGTACTACCGCGCGATGAAGCGCCCCGGTTTCGAGGCCGACCGCTTCGGCCTGATGGCGATGGACGTGGCCAGCGGCAAGACGCGCGAGATCGCGCCCAAGTGGGACCGCTCGGCCGGCGAGATCGTGTTGAGCGATGACGGCGCAAGCATCTACACCAGCGCCGACGACCTCGGCGAGCATCCGTTGTTCAAGATCGACATCGCCACCGGCACCCCGACCAAACTGGTCGGCCAGGGCGTTGTGCATGCACCGACGCTGGCCGGCACCACGCTGGCGTTCACCCGCAACTCGCTCAAGAGCGGCGACCAGGTGTTTGTCAGCGACGTGCAGGGCCAGGGCCTGCGTGCGATCACCCAGAGCGCCGGCGAGCTGTTGCCGGACGTGCAGTTCGGCGACTATGAGCAGTTCCAGTTCAAGGGCTGGAACAACGACACCGTGCACGGCTACGTGGTCAAGCCGTACAACTACCAGGAAGGCAAGACCTACCCGGTGGCATTCCTGATCCACGGCGGGCCGCAGGGCAGCTTCGGCAACGGCTGGAGCAACCGCTGGAATCCGCAGACCTATGCCGGGCAGGGCTACGCGGTGGTGATGATCGACTTCCACGGCTCCACCGGCTACGGCCAGGAATTCACCGACGCGATCAGCCAGCATTGGGGCGACCGCCCGCTGGAAGACCTGCAGAAGGGCTGGGCCGCCGCGCAGAAGCAGTACGGCTTCCTCAACGGCGACAAGGCCTGCGCGTTGGGCGCCAGCTACGGCGGCTACATGGTCTACTGGATGGCAGGCAACTGGAACCAGCCGTGGAAGTGCCTGGTCGACCACGACGGCGTGTTCGACAACCGCACCATGGGCTATGCCACCGAGGAACTGTGGTTCAGCGAATGGGAAAACGGCGGCACGCCGTGGCAGAACCCGGCCGGCTACGAGAAGTTCAACCCGGTGCTGCACGTGGACAAGTGGAAGGTGCCGATGCTGGTCATCCACGGCCAGCAGGATTTCCGCATCCCGGTCGAGCAGGGCCTGGCCGCGTTCACCGCGCTGCAACGCAAGGGCATCGACTCCAAGTTCCTGTACTTCCCGGACGAGAACCATTGGGTGCTCAAGCCGGACAACAGCGTGCTGTGGCACGACACCGTCAACAGCTGGCTGAAGCAGCATATCGGCCAGTGAGGGTGCGACCGGCACGCCGCCTGGGGCGGCGTGCCGGTTGGTGGGCTGATGCAGCGTGACGGCCCGGGCTTCAGTGTTTCGACAGGCGCCGGGCTTGGTCAGCGTCGCTGCTGATCGCGCCTGGCCAACTGGCCTTCCACGATCTGCAGGATCTCCGCCACCGCGATCCCGAACGAGCCGGCATTGCCGGCGTCGAAGGCGGCTTTCCATTCTGCATAGCCCGGCAGGTAATCCTGGGTGGGCGCGGCATCGCCGACGTATTCGGCGGCGCTGCGCTCCAGGGTCTGCGCAATCACCGGGATGTGTGGCAGCGTGTCGAGGATTCCATCGGGCAATCCCGCGTGACGCACCCGGATGTCGCTGATACTCACGTGCAGGATCTGGCCACCGTGGGGATGCACATCGATTTGGTTGATCAGCAGCAACGGCGTCTCCGTCGCGGTGCGCCCACGGCAGCGCCACAGCTGGCCAACCGCATAAGCGGGAGAGGTGGTATCGGGCATCGGGTACTCCACGCGCAAACCGCAATGATGCAACGCGCTCGCAAGGATGGCGACCGGGCGCGGTGCCCGCCCTGGATGGGATGGTTCGATCGGCCCCCCGTCGCAAGTGCAGTCGCGCGTTGCCTGCCGGACGATATTCACAGGTAGGCGTCAAGGTCGATGACGCCTGAAGGATGAGTCCGCTTGTGGCTGATAGACTTGGCCTGGATCACTGCGCCCGGCTGAATGGCCGGCGCCAGCAGTGCCGCAGCGCACGCGCGCCATGTCAAAATAGCGATTCTTTAACTTCCCCAGTTCCCTGCAGGCCGCAAGGACCGTTCGCATGCGCACGCTGTTCCGCCCCTCATTGTGGGCGCTCGCCCTAGTCTGTAGTCCTGCCCTGAATGCCGCATCGCGGCCCACGGTGCCCGCGCGTGCGCCCGTTTCGGCACCCGCGACTGCCGCCGGTACCGACGCGGCCAGCGACCCGAGCGTGCCGCTGCCGGCCACGCTGAAGTCCGGCATGGGCTACCGCGCATTCGCACAGGCGGTGATGGAGCAGGGCTGGCAGCTGGTGGATCCGCTTGCCGCCGACAGCTGCATGGCCGCCGGCGATTGCGCCGTCGAGTTCATCGCGCCCGGCGGCAGTGCGCGCCTGCAGGTGCAGGTCGGCTCGCAGTCCGGTGCGGCGGTGGTCAGTGGCTGGCGCGCGCAGCAGGTGCCGTTGGATCGCATCGGCAATCCCACGGCTGCGGCGGTGGACAGCAAGGCCGCGCCGGCCGCGGCCAACGTGGCCGACAACCCGCGCTGAGCGCGGGCGGCGGCGTCTGATGCGCGCGGCGTATCATGGCGCTGCATGCGCTACGGCCTGCATCGGCGGCAGGTGTCATCGCCAGCTGCGTCTTTTCTGATCCCGAGTCCAGTCCTGCATGACGTCCTGCATGAAGAGCATCGATCCTGCCGATCTGGAAGCGTTGTTCGATGCCGTGCCGGACGTGCTGTTCTTCGTCAAGGATCGCGAGGGCCGCTATACCCACGTCAACCAGACCATGCTGCGGCGGTTGGGGCTGAAGTCGCGCAAGGACCTGATCGGCAAGCGCGTTGCCGAGGTCTATCCCAGCGGTCTGGGCACCAACTACGCCAACCAGGACGAGCAGGTGCTGGCCGGCGAAGTGATCGACAACCTGCTGGAACTGCATCTGTTCGCCAATCGCGAACCGGGCTGGTGCCTGACCTGCAAACGTCCGCTGCTGGTCGACGGCAAGGTGCAGGGCATCATCGGCATCTCGCGTGATCTGGGACCGCAGGACGGGCACGAATCGCAGTACGAAAAACTGCGGCTCGCGCTGGCGTACCTCAACGCCAACTACGCGCAGAACGTGCGCATGCAGGCACTGGTGGAGATCACCGGGTTTTCGATGTCCAAGCTGCAGCGCTCGTTCCGCAAGGTGTTTCAGCTGACCCCGCAACAGGTGCTGGCCAAGCTGCGTTTGCAGATGGCGATGCACCTGCTGCACGGCAACAAGAGCCTGACCGAAATCGGGCATGCCTGCGGCTTCAGCGATCAAAGCGCCTTTGCGCGGCAATTCAAGCTGGCGGTGGGCATGACGCCACGCGAGTACCGCGCGCTGGCGAACGCTGCGCAGTTTCCCGCCGAAGCGTCCTAGCGCATCTGACAAGACGACTGCTACACGGACGTGCTTGCGGCGTGTCCCGCGATGGTGGGCGGGCAAGGGCCTTGCAGCAAACTCGCAGCGTCGACCGCTCTACACCAGCATCCATCCACGCGACCCAATCCCGCAAAGACCTAGGACACAAAGGCAGCCGAGATTCCGAGTCGCAGTCTCGTTTGTTAGATGTAGTCAAAAGCCTGACCAGTCGAGCGCGCGGTCGGTGGCCGCGTGAAAAGCTGCCTATCGCTCGACGTGCGTCTGACATTGCGCCGGCACATCAGTAGCGAGCAATCTGCAGCGTGCACCGCTCTTCACTTTGCGCACCGACCATCTTGACTGGTCCTTGCCCGCTCACCGTCGCGGGACCTTACGCGGCATGGATGCCGCGTAAGAGCCTACACGGACGTACTTGCGGCGTGTCCCGCGAGGGTGGGCGGGCAAGGGCTCTGCAGCCAAACCGCAGCCCGCGGCTCTATGCCGACCTGGCCGCGCGCGCCGACACCCCAAAGACACGGCCGCGCAACAACGTAAAGACAGCCGGATTCCAAATCGCTGCGTCGTTTATGAGACGCGGCCAAAAGACGGGTTGAAGGCTGGCCGTTGCAGAGGATGCGCTGGTTTTCCGTTGAGGATGAATTGCTGCCCGCATAAACGCCTTGGGCGCGAACGACGTAGAAGTCGTTCGCGCCCAAGTCTGTGCAGCCTATGCGGATGCGGTTACGCCAGCATGCGCACCTTCGGTTCGCGTGCCCACTGGCGGGTCTTGGCGGCAGTGATGAAGGCCTTGGTATCCGCTGCGGCGATCACGCCGGCGTCCTTGCCGACATTGCCGGCCTTCAGCAGCAGCTGCGCGCCATCGTCGAAGGCGATCGCCTTCAGATGGGCCCAGGCATTGCTGACGAAATCCAGCGCTGCCGATTCACGTGTCAGCGCCTTGGCTGCTTCCGACGACAGCAGCACCGCCACCGCATCGAACATCACCGACGGCGTGCCGGCCAGCTGACCATCGGCGGCCAGTTGCTTGCCGTCGCTGAGCTTGGCGCCGCCCAGTTTCGGCGCGACGATCTTGACCGTGGCACCGGCGGCTTCGGCGGCCTTGCGCACGGCCTTGATCGTCGCCGCGTCGGAGCCATCGTGAATCAGGATGCCCACGGTGCGGCCCTGCAAGGTGTCCTTCATCTTGCCGATCAACTGCAGGGCGGGCGACAACGGCATGTCGGTCGGAGCGACCGCCGCCGGCGGTGCCGGCGGCAATGCGGTCATCCCCATGCCATCGGCCACACGCTGCGCCAACGTCGGGTCGATGTGACGCAGGTGACCGACGATGGCTTCGCGTACGTGCGGGGTTTCCACCTTGGAAAGCTCGAACACCAGCGCCGATGCCATGTGCGCCTGTTCCGGTACGGTCTGGCTGCGGAAGAACATGCGCGCCTGGCTGTAATGATCGGCAAAGCTCTCTGCGCGTACGCGGCCCTTGGCGCCGTCTTCGGCCGGGGTTGCGTGGCTGGGGAATCCACGCAGCGCCTCACGCGGCGCATCGGCCTGCAGCGAGCTGGGCTCGTAGGCGACACGGCCCTTGGGCACGCCCATCTGCATGTGCCCGTCGCGCTGATTATTGGCGAATGGGCACTTGGGCGCATTGACCGGGATCTGGTGGAAGTTCGGTCCACCCAGACGGCTCAGCTGCGTATCCAGATACGAGAACAGGCGGCCCTGCAGCAGCGGATCGTTGCTGAAGTCGATGCCGGGCACGATGTTGGCCGGGCAGTACGCCACCTGCTCGGTCTCTGCGAAGAAGTTGTCCGGCCAGCGGTCCAGTACCATGCGGCCGACGATCTGCAGCGGCACCAGTTCTTCCGGGATGACCTTGGTCGAATCCAGGTGATCGAACGGGAAGGCCTCGGCCTGCGCCTCGGTGAACAGCTGCACGCCCAGCTCCCACTCGGGGAAATCGCCGTTCTGGATCGCCTCGAACAGATCGCGACGATGGAAGTCCTGGTCGGCGCCGGCGATCTTCACCGCCTCGTCCCAGATCGTGGACTGCAGGCCGAGCTTGGGGCGCCAATGAAACTTGACGAAGGTGCTGTCGCCATTTTCATTGAGGAAACGGAAGCTGTGGATGCCGAAGCCTTCGATCATGCGCAGCGAGCGCGGGATCGTGCGGTCGCTCATCGCCCACATGATCATGTGCATCGACTCGGGGCTCAGCGAGATGAAATCCCAGAAGGTGTCGTGCGCACTGGCGGCCTGCGGGAAACCACGGTCCGGCTCCATCTTCACCGCGTGGATCAGGTCGGGGAACTTCATCGAATCCTGGATGAAGAACACCGGGATGTTGTTGCCCACCAGATCCCAGTTGCCTTCCTTGGTGTAGAACTTCACCGCGAACCCGCGCACGTCGCGCGGCGTGTCCACCGAGCCGGCGCCGCCGGCGACAGTGGAAAAACGCGTGAACAACGGGGTCTTTTCGCCGACCTCGGTAAAGATCTTGGCGGTGGTGTACTGGCTCAACGACTTGGTCAGCTCGAAATAGCCGTGCGCCGCGCTACCGCGCGCATGCACGATGCGCTCGGGAATGCGCTCGTGGTCGAAGTGGGTGATCTTCTCGCGCAGGATGAAGTCTTCCAGCAACGTCGGCCCGCGCGGCGTGGCGCGCAGCGAGTTCTGGTTGTCGCCAACCGGAATGCCCTGGTTGGTGGTCAGCTGCGGATGCGTGCCGCCGGCCTTCTGGTGCAATTCGTCGCCCGTGCCGCGCAGCGTCTCGGGAGTTGCGCTGACAGCAGCGGTGGATGGAAGTTGCGCGGGCTTGCTGGGGGACTTGGCCATGGGGACTCCACTCTGGCGGGCTGGGATGCGGGCTGATCCGTTGAGCGTGGGAGTGGTGCTGTTAAATGCACGTGTCTGCATGCGAACGAATACTCACATGCAGCCGAAAGCTTGCGTTGGATCGCAGCGGGCTGATGCGTAGGTCACGCAATGATCCGGCGCGCTGTCTGCGAACGCATGTAGCGGGCCCAAGCGTTACATGTGGGCTACAGCAGATCCAATGGCTGTTTGCGTGTCGGCGGCGGGAATGCACGGTCCAGGTCGGCAAGATCCTGCGCGTCCAGTTGCAGCGTGCATGCTGCTGCATTCTCGCGCACATGGGCAGGCGTGCCCGATTCGGGAATGGCAATGACCTGCCCGCTGCGGATCGCCCACGCCAGCGCCACGGCGGTTGCAGCCACGCCGCGTCGCTCGCCGATCGCGTGCAGCACCGGATGATCCAGCAATGCGCGGCTGCCCAATGGCGAGTACGCCATCACCGTTACCTCGTGCTGTGCACACCACGGCAGCAGATCGAACTCGATGCCGCGGCTACCGGCGTGATACAGCACCTGATTGACCAGGCAGTGTTGCCCGCCATCGATGCGCCACAGGTCCTGCAGATCATCGACATCGAAGTTCGATACGCCCCAGTCGCGGATCTTGCCGGCATCGCGCAAGGCCTCGAAGGCATCGACCACTTCGTGCAGATCGCTGCCGCCGCGCCAATGCAGCAGATACAGGTCCAGTGTACGCACGCCGAGCCGCTGCAGGCTGGCCTCGCAGGCACGCGCGATACCGCGCGCGCTGGCATTGCTCGGCAGGACCTTGGACACCAGATAAGGCCGCTGCACGCTATCCATCACCTGGCCGATCAGTTGCTCCGACCGGCCATTGCCGTACATCTCGGCGGTGTCGATCAGGCGCATGCCCAGTTGCTGGCCCGTCTGCAGCGCATCGATCTCCTGCTGCGGCGCGTGGCGGCCCTGGCCCAGGTTCCATGAGCCGAGCCCGAGTGCCGGCACGCTGCGTCCGTTGCGCAGGCGCACCGTGGGGCAGGGGGATGAAGTGGAAACGGGCATGGGTGGCTCCTGATGATGCGATCAATGCGAGGGTGACTGTGCCGGCGTTGCGGTCGCGTGCGGTGACGTCAGCGTTGCCTGTGCATCCCAGAACGCGCAGCGATGCCGTTGCGCGAAGTCGGGCGTTGCGCCGATCCTGCCGGGCGACAGCGTCAACGGAGCGTCGCCATCGAAGCGTGGCCACGGCGGACGCCCAGCTCCATTTGGATCGCCGGTGCGCGCGAACGCGCCCCAGTAATCCTGCAGCGTATCGGCCAAGGCCTGTTGCGCCGGAGTGAACGCCGGCTCGCCACTGAGCACCCACGGCCGCTGGAACAGGTACACCAGTTCGGAGGCGTGATACGCGCCCAGCGGATGCGAGAACGGCAGACGCCACAGGCCGTACGGCGCCTGGGGGTCGTCGAATTCGTACGCATACACCGGCGTGCGGGTACGCAAGGCCTGGCCCAGCCGACGCGTCGGGCAGGCGAAGCCGCCATCGGTGACGATGTCGGCGAATGCATCCCAGCGCGATTGCCCGGCAATGTCTGCATAGCGCGCCATGATCGCTGTCGGGTTGGCATGCATGCGCTGCAGGCGTGCCTCATAGCCGCTGCGCAGGTTGAGCTTGCCCACATAGGACAGCAACTGCGCAAACAGCCGCCCCTCGTTGCGGTTGGTGCCGATCAGCACCGGCACCTGCACATGGTGCAGGTTGGCGATCGCCTCGGCGGGCGGCAACGGCAAGACGTCACCGCCAGACATCGGCGCCCAGGCATCGCTGCCGGTCAGGCCGCGTCGCTGGGATTTGGCATCGGCCACGGTATCGGCAGGCAATGCGCGCAGGCACGCGCCCACATCGCTTGCATGCGCGCAGCCAAGCGTCTGTGCCATGCGCGCACCGCCGCGCTCGGCCTCGGCGCGCGGCACACTGGAATCGCTGGCCAGGCAGCTGCCGCTCTGCAGGATTGCGCGTTGGAACAGACCGGCCGCGCCCGGCGAGGCGAGCTGATAGCAGATGCTCCAGGCACCGGCCGATTCACCGAACACGGTGACGTTGTGGGCATCGCCACCGAAGGCGGCGATATTGCGCTGCACCCAGCGCAACGCGGCCTGTTGGTCGAGCAATGCATAGGCCCCTTCGCCTTCGCCACGCAGCGCCGGATGCGCGAAGAAACCAAACACCCCCAGCCGGTAATTGGGAGCCACCACGATGACGTCCTGCCGCGCCGCCAAGGCACTCAGGTCGTAGTCGACATTGCTGCCCAGCTCCAGCGCGCCACCGTAGATCCACACCATCACCGGGCGCGGATGCGCCGGCGCCGGGCCGGGCGGCGCATAGATGTTGAGGGTGAGGCAATCCTCCGATATCTGCTTCTGCCCGAAGCGATACCGCGGCAGACAGGCCGGCCCGGCCCGGGTGGCATCGCGGACGCCCTTCCAGGCGGGCACAGCTTGCGGGGCGCGAAAGCGCAACGCGCCCACCGGCGGCGCGGCGAACGGCACGCCCAAAAACACCCGCCCCTGCGCGCCGGCGACACCGCGGACTGCACCGGCATCGGTCTGCACCACCTCGGCCTGCGCATCGGCCGCATGCACCAGCGCCGGCACCTCGCCAGGGCGGCGTGGTGCGCACGCGGTCAACGCAAGGCCTGCAAGCAGCAGGCTGGCCAGGTTGCGTTTCAATGAACCTCTGTCGCGCTTGATCACGGTCTGTTGTGTCCTATCCCGGACACACATCATCGCGAGTGCACGTGTAGGGAAGGAAAACGCGCAGTCCGCCCGACCAAGCGCGGCTGACACACGCTTTCGAACGCCGTGGATGGTGAGCAGCACGATCCTGCAGCCAGGCTGCAGATCAGCCGCCCTGCCACTGACGCTTCTGCCGTTCAATCACCTTTCGCAGTGACCGCGACAGTGAGCCTTGGCGTCGCTTGATGGCCCCACCCAAGCCGTGCCAGGCTACGGCGCAGGCGCTTGCCAGCAACGCGCGATGCGTCCAGACACTGACTGCTGCCGCCAGAAACGAAAAACCCAGCCCGGCAATTCCCGGGCTGGGTTTGAATGCCACACGTCAGCGCGACAGGGCAGCGCTTACGCCTCCACATCGTCCTTGTAGGCATCCACCGGGATGCAGGCGCACATCACGTTCTTGTCGCCGTAGACGTTGTCCACGCGTGCGACCGGCGGCCAGTACTTCTGCTGCTTGAGGCTGGGCAGCGGGAAGGCGGCCAGTTCGCGCGGGTAGGCGTGGGTCCACTCGCTGGCCGACACCTGCGTGGCGGTGTGCGGGGCGTGCTTGAGCGGGTTGTCGTCGCGGTCCAGGCGGCCGTCTTCGATGGCGCGGATTTCCTCGCGGATCTGGATCATCGCGTCGATGAAGCGGTCCAGCTCATGCTGCGATTCGCTTTCGGTCGGTTCCACCATCAAGGTGCCGGCGACCGGGAAGCTCAAGGTCGGTGCGTGGAAGCCGAAGTCGATCAGGCGCTTGGCGATGTCCTCGGCGCCGATGCCGCTGGTCTTTTCCAGCGGGCGGATGTCCAGGATGCACTCGTGTGCCACCAGGCCATTGCGGCCGGTGTACAGCGTCTTGTAGTGCGGCGCCAGGCGCTTGGCGATGTAGTTGGCGTTGAGCAGGGCCACCTGGGTTGCCTTGCGCAGGCCGGCGCTGCCCATCATGGTCACGTACATCCAGCTGATCGGCAGGATCGAGGCCGAGCCGTAGCTGGCTGCGCTGACCATGCCGACGTCGCCTTCGCCGCCCAGCGTACGCGGTAAAAACGGCGCCAGGTGCGACTTCACTGCGCACGGACCCACACCCGGACCGCCGCCGCCATGCGGAATGCAGAAGGTCTTGTGCAGGTTCAGATGCGACACGTCCGAGCCCCACTTGCCGGGCTTGGCCACGCCGACCAGGGCATTCATGTTGGCACCGTCGGTATAGACCTGGCCGCCATGCGCATGCACCGCTTCGCAGATCGCCACCACGTCCTCTTCGAACACGCCGTGGGTGGACGGGTAGGTGATCATCAACGCGGCCAGGCGCCCGGAGTACTTCTCTGCCTTGGCGCGGATGTCGTCCACGTCCACGTTGCCGTTGGCATCGCACTTGGTCACGACCACGGTCATGCCGCACATCTGCGCCGAGGCCGGGTTGGTGCCGTGCGCGGATTCGGGAATCAGGCAGATATCGCGGTGCGCCTCACCGCGCGAGCGGTGATAGGCGCGGATCGCCAGCAGGCCGGCGTACTCGCCCTGGGCACCGGAGTTGGGCTGCAGACTCACCGCGTCGTAGCCGGTGCATTCGACCAGCATCGCTTCCAGCTCATCGATCAGCTGCGCGTAACCGGCCGATTGCTCGGCCGGTGCCAGCGGATGGATCGCACCGAACTCGGGCCAGGTCACCGGGATCATCTCGGCGGTGGCGTTGAGCTTCATCGTGCAGCTGCCCAGCGGGATCATGGTGCGATCCATCGCCAGGTCCTTGTCGGCCAGCGAGCGCATGTAGCGCAGCAGTTCGTGCTCGCTGTGGTGGGTGTTGAACACCGGGTGGGTCAGGAAGGGTGTGCTGCGCAGCAGGCCCTGCGGCAACGCGTCGGCGGTGGCGGCGTCGAGCGCGTCCACATCTGCCTGCGCGCCGAACAACGCGGCCAGTGCGACCACGTCGGCGCGCGTGCTGGTTTCATCCAGGCTGATGCCGACCGCTTCGCTGTCGATCGCGCGCAGGTTGATGCCGGCGGCGCGGGCCTTGGCGTGGATGGCGTCGGCATCGATCGCCTTGACGTGCAGGGTGTCGAAGAAGTGCTGGCCCACCGTGACGCCGGCACCGCGCAAGGCGGCGGCCAGGATCGCGGCCAGGCGATGGGTACGCCGCGCGATGCGGGTCAGGCCCGCGGGGCCGTGGTAGACCGCATACATCGAGGCCATCACCGCCAGCAGCACCTGCGCGGTGCAGATGTTGGAGGTGGCCTTCTCGCGGCGGATATGTTGTTCGCGCGTCTGCAAGGTGAGGCGATAGGCCGGGTTGCCGGCGGCATCGATCGACACGCCGATCAGCCGGCCCGGCATCGAGCGCTTGTAGGCATCGCGGCAGGCCATGAAGGCCGCATGCGGGCCGCCGAAACCGAACGGCACGCCGAAGCGCTGCGAATTGCCGACCACGATGTCCGCACCCCATTCGCCGGGCGCGGCGATCAGCGTCAGCGCCAGCAGATCGGTCGCCACCGCGACCAGCCCGCCTTGCGCGTGCACCGCATCGGCCAGCGCGGCGTGATCGCCGATATGCCCGAAGCTGTCCGGGTACTGCAGCAGCACGCCGAAGCACTCGGCCTGCAGCGCTTCCTCCGGGGTGCCGACGCGCAGCACGATGCCCAGCGGCTCGGCGCGGGTGCGCAGCAGTTCCTGGGTCTGCGGATGCACCGCGTCGTGCACGAAGAAGGTCTCCGACTTCGACTTGGCCGAGCGCTTGGCCAGCGTCATCGCTTCGGCCGCGGCGGTGGCCTCGTCCAGCAGCGAGGCGTTGGCGATCTGCATGCCGGTGAGATCGGCGCACAGGGTCTGGAAGTTGATCAGCGCTTCCATGCGGCCTTGCGAAATCTCCGCCTGGTACGGCGTATAGGCGGTGTACCAGGCCGGGTTTTCCAGGATGTTGCGCAGGATCACCTTCGGCGTATGGGTGCCGTAGTAGCCCTGGCCGATGAAGCTGCGCTGCACCTGGTTCTTGCCGGCAATGGCGCGGATCTTGGCCAGCGCTTCTTCTTCGGTGATCGCCTCGGGCAGCGCCAGCGCCGCCGGCGACTTGATGTTGCCCGGCACGATCGCATCGGTCATCGCATCCAGCGAGGCGTGGCCGACCACGTCCAGCATCTGTGCGATTTCTGCGTCGTTGGGGCCGATATGGCGTTCGACGAACGCGCTGTGGTGTTCGAGGTCGCGCAAGGAAGACGTGGTCTGGGACATGGCGGGCATCCGGGGCAGGGGGCAGACGAATGGTCGACAACCACCGGACCGGCGTGACGCGCGCAGCGCATCACCTCCTGTCGCAGCGACAGTCTTCCTCGCGCCCCTCTGTCCTTTTGCCTGAGAGTTTAAGAACGCGGCATGGCGCTGGGCCTGCCTGCGTTCCGTGCCCCTTCGGCGCCGGCATCGGCCGGTCTCTCCAGAGTTGTACTGCGGATGGTATCGGGCCTGAGCGATTACGGGCTGTTGCGCCTTCGGCAGCGGCAGTGCCGCTTCTCCCACCGTGTTGCCGGCCGATTATAGCCTGCGTGCGCAGCGGCGGGCGCGTCCGCCAGGGCGGGCGCACGCCCCATGCACTCGGGCCTGCTTAACCTTGCAACGGCGAGCGCCTATCATCGACGCCCTTGTGCCCATCCCGACGCGCCCCCCCAGGCCAGCGTCGGCGTGCGTCCCCCGGTGCACCACGTTTCGGATCCCTGCATGCCCCCCACCACGCCTTCCACCCGTCGCATGGCGCTGCTGCTCGCCGGGCTGGCGATGTTTGGTCCGTTTTCCATCGACACCATCTTCCCGGCGTTCTCGCGGCTCAGCCGCAGCCTGGCGGTGGACGAGGTGGCGATCCAGCAGACCATCAGCGTCTATCTGCTCGCCTACGGGCTGATGAGCATCGCGCACGGCCCGCTGTCCGATGCCTGGGGCCGCAAGCGGGTGATCCTGGGCGGGCTGGTGCTGTTCATCGCCGGCTCGGTGGGCTGCGCGCTGTCGCAGGATCTGCCCACCCTGCTGGCGTTCCGCGCGTTGCAGGGCCTGTCGGCCGGGGTCGGCATGATCGTCGGGCGGGCGGTGATCCGCGACCTGTTCCAGGGCCCGGACGCGCAACGGCTGATGAGCCAGGTGTCGATGATCTTCGGCATCGCCCCGGCGATCGCGCCGATCATCGGCGGCTGGATCCTGCTCAGCGGTGCCGGCTGGCCGCTGATCTTCTGGTTTCTGGTGGCGTTCGGGCTGGTGCTGCTGGTGGCCACGCTGACCTGGCTGCCGGAGACCCACCCGGTGGAGGCGCGCACGCCGCTGCAGCTCAAGCGCCTGCTGCACGACTACGTGCGGATCGGCTTCAACCCGCGCTTCCAGCGCCTGGCCGCGGCCGGTGCGTTCAACTTCGCCGGCATCTTCCTGTACATCGCCTCGGCGCCGGTGCTGATCATGCGCCACCTGCACCTGGGCGAAGGCGACTTCGCCTGGCTGTTCATTCCCACCATCGGCGGCATGACGCTGGGCTCGTTCCTGTCCGGGCGCATGGCCGGCAGCATGGACCCGGTGCGGCAGATCCGCATCGGCTTCATCTGCTGCGGCGTGGCGGCGCTGGCGAACCTGGGCTACACCATGACGGCAGCGCAGATCGCCCTGCCATGGGCGGTGCTGCCGATCTTCCTGGCCGGCGTGGGCATGGCGCTGATCTTTCCGATCCTGGCGCTGGCGGTGCTGGACATGTACCCGCACCAGCGCGGCCTGGCGTCCTCGCTGCAGGCCTTCACCCAGTTGATGACCAATACGCTGGTGGCCGGGGTGCTGTCGCCGCTGCTGAGTGAACACCCGCGCCACCTGGCGATCGGCATGACCGGTTTTTTCCTGCTGGGCTGGCTATTCTGGCGCTGGGAGCGCCGCAGCGGCCGCCGTCTACGCCGCCGCCAGGCCGAAGAGGCCGTGCCTCTGGAGCCGGCCGACCATCTCTGACCTCACAGGAGCCTGCATGTCCACCGATTCCAAGCTGCGCCGCGACGCCCGCAAGCGCGCCGCCGAGCGCCTGCGCAACCAGGCCGCCGCCAATCCCGTGCCGGTTTCGCCGATCGAGCCACATGCCGAACTGCGCGACCAGCAGCGCACGCTACTGGCCGGCATCGTCCGCCGCGACGGCGAATGGGTGCTGGGCATGGACGGCCGCATCGCCGGCGAGAGCACCAGTGCCGCCCAGGTGCTGGCCCTGATCATGCGCGCGGCCGAGTTGCACGAACGCCAGGGCACGCCGGTACGGCTGACCTACTCGGACACGCTCAAGGATGCGGCGCATGCCGAGGCCGCTGCCGACGGCAGGGATTTCGAGGCGTTCCGGATCGAGTTCGCGCAGAAGCTGGTGCCCGCGCGTCCCAACTGAGGCCATACACGCAGCGGTGTCGGCGAAGCCGATTCCGACCACTGCCCATTCCGCGTGGATGGGCAGTGGTCGGGCTGAACTGCGCCAGCGCCTGGCTGCGGATCAGCCAGTGCGCCGGATCAGCGCGCCGGTGCCTGTCGCTGCAGGTCCTGTTGCTGCGTCTGTTCCTGCGCGGCGGCGTTGCGATCCTGCCCGGCGCCCAGCGCCTGCGCGCGCTGCAGACTGTGGTCCACCGGCGTCTGCTGCGCGGCCTGCGCATCGAAGGGTCCGCGCAAGTGGGCCGGCGAATCCAGCGCCCCCTGGACCACGAAGCCCTGTGCCGGGTCGCGCCCCAGCACCACGTGATCCACGCGCTGCAGCCCATGCTCGCGCGCGGCCACCAGCGCTCCGGCTGCCAGGCGCTCGCTGTCCGCATCGGGCACGCGGCCACGCGCGGTCTCCAGCTGCTCCACCGCTGCGGTGCATTGGTTCAGCAGCGCATGGTCCGGATTGGCCGGATGGCGTGCATCCGAGGCGGCGGTCGCCGTCGCTGCCTGGCGCGGAACGACCTCGGCATCGATGCGCTGCAACTGGCCGTCGTATGTCCCATCGGCACCGTCGGCGATGCGCTGCAGCCGCTCGACGAATGGATACGGCGTGCTGCCCACATTGCGGGCCATCGCGATCGCGAAGCGTTCGGGTGACTGCGGCGCGGCGCCGCGGTCGCCGACCAGCGAGCTCAGCGAGCTGCCGCCGATCCTGCTGGCCTCGACGCTGGCCTGGGTCTGCTCCATCAGCGCCTGCATCTGCGCCTCGCTGAAGGCCAGCGTGGTCTTCTGCCCTGGCGCGATCGCACCGGTGCCCGCCATCTCGCCGCTCAGCGCACTGTTGAGATTCTGCGCGATCGCCTTTTCCTCGCTGGCCTCGTTGCGCCCGCCCAGGCGTTGCAGCAGCCCCGGCGTGGCAACGTCGCCATCGATCTCGAAGCGGTAGCTGCGGTCCTGCACGCGTTCGGTGTCGTTGCCGTCGTACTGGCGCACGATCGTCAGCGGCACGTTGTCTCCGTATTGCAGCTGTTGTACCACCGTGTAGCCGTCCTGGCCCGGTGTGCTGATGCGCACCTGGCTGCCCTGGTTGCGGTTGCCGGCCACATCGGCGCTGAGCGGGCCCAATTCCAGCTGCAGCCGCTGCTGCGAGCTGAAGTTGATGCGCTCCAGCGTCTGTTGTTCGTCGACGCCGGGCACGCCTGATTCCAGCGTGCCCTCGCGCACGAACTGGCCCATGGCCGCGAGCGCACGCGGATCGGCCAGGTCGAACTGCGCACTCTCCACCCGCGACTGGCCCAGGGAGTCGGCGCGCCCGAGCAGAGCCTGCGCCGGTCCCACCTTGAAGCCAGCTGCGTTCACCGCCTCGATGGCTGCGTTGGGTCCAGTCACCACCCGCACGTGGCGCTCGTCCACACGCTCGATCAGGTAGCTGCGGCCGCTGGCTTCGGTGATCTCGCTCTGCATGCTGAGGTGTTGCAGGCTCGCCGAGGAATCGCGCTGGGTGTAGGTCTGCGTGTCCATCACCGCACGCGCGCCGACCGGAAGGCTCTCCGGCTGTAGCGGATTGACGCGCGCGGCAGCCTCTGCAGGCTGGTCGGCACCGGGCAGCGTCAGTGCGTAGCGCATGCGCTGCCCGCCACTGACACCAGCTTCGATGTTCAATTTGCCGTCGCCGAGCTTGGTCTGCAGGCTTTGCTGCTGTCCGGTACGCGCGTCGGCCTCCAGATTGAAGGTGGTGGCCTTCGCGTCGGCATCGCTGAGCTTGCCCAGGCCCAGCGAGGTGCTGGTCTGCAGGCTGTTCTCGCCCAGTGGCCGGGCCTGGCTGCCGTTGCTCTGCTCACTGGTATGGGAATACTTGACCGACTGATCTTCGGGGTTGAGCTCCACGGTGCTGCTGCCCAGTTCCACCGAATAGTCGCTGTTCTTGCTGCTGTAGGTCGGGTCGAACGCGCGGTCGTTCGCGTCGTCGATGAGCTGCTTGTTGGTGTCCGCGTCGCGCGGGTCCGGGCCGGTGGAGGCGTTGTTCATTGGATGCATCCTGCATGCTGCGCCGGTGCAGCGGGCGCGCAGTATATCGCCGGCGTTTTTGGCATTTATCAAATCAATGTTATGCGGCGGCCAGGGCGGCGGCCGCCGCATGCCGCAGGGAAAGCGGCGCGTCAGTGCATCGCGGCAGGCGGCGGCGCGTTGCTGGCGGCAGCGGGCGCGGTCGCCTGCCAGCCGCACAATTTCCCCTGGTTCTGCTGCTTCAGCCACTCGTTCATCGGTGCGAAATATTCCAGCATCGGGCCGGCATCCAGGCGCTCGTTGCCGGTGAGTTCCTTCAGCGTGATCTGCCAGGGTTGGCTGGCGCCACGTTGCAGCATCGACCAGAACTTCTGCCCGGCGTCCTTGTTGCCGTAGAAGCTGCACTCGTACAACGGGCCTTGGTGGCCTGCGGCTTCGCACAGGCCCTTGTAGAACTGGAACTGCAGGATATGCGCCAGAAAATACCGGGTGTACGGCGTATTGCCCGGCACGTGGTATTTGGCGCCGGCATCGAAGAACTCCTCGCCGCGCGGGGTCACCGGCGCCACGCCCTGGTATTTGGCTTTCAGCTCCCACCAGGCCTGGTTGTAGTGCTCGGGGGTGATCGAGCCATCGAACACGCCCCAGCGCCAGCGGTCGATCATCAAACCGAATGGCAGGAAGGCAACCTTGCTCAGCGCCATGCGCATCTGCGAATTGATCAGCGCCTCGCGGCCGGCCTGTTGTTCGCCCACCATGCCGATCGACTGCAGATACTTGGGCGTCATCGCCAGCACGATGGTGTCGCCGATCGCTTCATGGAAGCCATCGTTGGCGCCGTTCTGGAACAGCGGCGGCAGCGGGTTATAGGCCAGGTCGTAATAGATGTGGCCGAGCTCGTGGTAGATGGTGGTGAAATCCTCTTCGGTTGGCTTGATGCACATCTTGGTGCGCACGTCCGCACCGATGTTCTGGTTTGGCTCGCCGCCCATGTTCATGTCCCACGCGCTGGCATGGCAGACCACGTCGCGGTCCAGGGGCTTGATGAACTGCGACCGCTGCCAATAGGTGTCGGGAAGCTTGGGCATGCCGAGCGAGGTGTAGAAGTCCTGCGCACGCTCGGTCATCTGTTTTGCTGTGCGCAGTTGCGCTTCACGCTCGGCCTGGAAGCGGGCGCCGCTGCCGCCTTCGGTGCCCGTGGTGCGTGCCAGCACCGCACTCAGGTTGCCCTGGTATTGTTTTTCCAGCGCGGCGGTGATGTCCAGATCGCCGGCACCTGGATACGGCTGCAGCAGGTCCCACAGATTGCTCCAGTCCTGCTGCCACATATTGCCCATCAGATGTGCGGGCAACATGCCGCCGGCAAGCTCGCCCTTGTCCTTGCCGTATTGCGTATCGAGTTTGCCGCGCGCATAGCACTGCAGTTGTGCGTACAGCGGTTTGACCTGCTCCCAGAGACGGTCGGTTTCGCTGGACAGTTGCGCTGGCGGCATGTCGTAGCCGCTGCGCCATAGCACGCCGACATCGGCAAAGCCCAGTCCGCGCGCGCCCTCGTTGGCGAGCTCGACAAATCGCTGGTAGTCCTTGCGCATCGGGATTGCGGTGCCATGCCAGCCCTGCCAGGCATCCAGTTGCTCTGCGTAATCGCGGCTGCTGGCCAGCACCTGCTCCAGCTCGCCGAGCTGGCGGCAGCGGCGTTGCTCGCCATCGCCCACGCAATAACTGCCCGCGCCGTAGTCGCCTTCCATCTTGGCGGCGATCCGGGTGAGCTCCGCCAGCTTGGCTGGGTCGCGTGGCGCGGGCAGGGCGCTCATCAGTTTCAGCAGTTGCAATGCACGCGCGCTGTCGGCCGACATCGGGGTACCTGCGTACTGCTTGGATTGTTCGATCCAGCGGTCCAGCTGCGCCAGCGAGCGCTCGTTGGCCTTGGCGGCCAGCAACTGGGAATCGCCATTGATGTAGGTCGAAGACAACCACTGCGCGGCAGTGACTTCCGGGTACGCGGCCTTGTACTCGGCGCTGATGCGAGCAACAAACTGGTCGGCGCTTTCCTGCGGGGCGGTTTTGGCCGCAGCGGGCCTGGCGGGTGCTGCCGTATCCCGACGGCAGGCCGACAACGACAGCGTGCCGGCGGCCACGGCCAGTGCCAGCCACAACAAACGAGGATTCACGGGTGGTCCTTGCGGTGAAGTCCGACGCAGGCTAGAACGCAGCGCGGTCTACCGCAAGCACTGTCACTGCGCACGCGACGCGGACGTCTGCAGGTGCATATCTGCTGATCAGGGGAGACGAAGGTCCCGCGACGATGGGTGGCAAGGACCCGTCGAGATGGTCGGTGTGCATGGCTTTCAGTAAAACAGTCAGCACACTGTCTGGTGCGGTGTCCTCGCCGATTGCGGGACCGTGTGGCGGCATGGATGCCGCCACCGAGCCCCCAGGGACGGGTTCACGGCGTGTCCCGCAAGCGGTGAGGGCACCGCGCCCTCGACGCTGCAAGTGTGCTGCAGGGCCCTTGCCCGCCCACCATCGCAGGACACGCCGCAAGTACGTCCTTGTAGGCTCTGGCGCGGCATCCATGCAGCTCAAGGTCCCGCGACGGTGGGCGGGCAAGGACCAGTCGAGATGGTCGGTGTGCATGGTTTTCAGTAAAACAATCAGTACACCGTCTCGTGCGGTGTCCTCGCCGCGCCCTCCACTGACTAAGCTCTTGGCTCAAGCATTTGATCGCGCTTAAACGATGCCAGTGTTCTAAGTCCCGATTGCTCTGGATGTCGTGCTTTAAAGGCCTGGGCAGCATCGATAGATTAGTTGCAGGGGGCTGATCTGCGGCGTTACTGCAGGGCCCTTACCCGCCCACCCTCGCGGGACACGCCGCAAGTACGTCCGTGTAGGCTCTGGCGCGGCATCCATGCCGCGTAAGGTCCCGCGACGGTGAGCGGGCAAGGGCCAGTCGAGATGGTCGGTGCGCATGGAAGAGCAGTGCTGGATGCGCCCTGCTCGATCATGACGTGTCGGCTCCATGTCTGAGGGGCGCTGCGCACTCGATAACCAAGTTCGGAGTATCCAACCGCGTTTATCCCGTGCACTGCGCAAACAGATCGCGCTCGCGTGCATAGGCGCTGGTCTTGACCTGCATCAGCCCAAGCACCGATGGGAACAGCGCGTCCTGGTCGGTGTATTGGCCGGCACGGTGGCGCAGGCAGGTTTCGTCCAGGCCGCGGTCGCGAGCGAACTCCGGCGAGAACCACATCACCATCGGGACATGGGTCTGCTCCTTGGGGGCGATCGCGTACGGCACACCGTGCAGGTAGAGGCCTTTTTCGCCTAGCGATTCGCCGTGATCGGAGAGGTAGATCATCGCGGTGTCGTAATCCTGCAGCCCGCGCAGTGCGTGGATGGCCTGGTTGAGGAAGTGATCGGTGTAGGCGATGGAATTATCGTAGGCGTTGACGATGTCCTGGCGGCTGCAACTGCCCAGGTCGGCGGTCTTGCATACCGGCTTGAAGCGCTCGAACCGTGCCGGGTAGCGCTCGAAATAACTCGGTCCGTGGCTGCCGAGTTGATGCAGCACCACCACGCGGTCGCCGGGCTTTGCCCGCACTTGTGCAGCCAGATCGCTCAGCAGGATCTCGTCCATGCAACGGCCGTCGGCGCACAGCCCTGGCGTGGTGGCATCGTCCAGCTTCTGGATCTCCAGTCCGTCGCAGACGCCCTTGCAGCCGGATTGGTTATCGCGCCACAGCGTGGAAATGCCGGCATGTTCGAGCACATGCAGCAGCGACTGGTGGCTGCGGATCATGTCCTCGTTGTAATCGCGGCGGCCGAATGGCGAAAACATGCACGGCACCGAGACCTCGGTGCTGGTGCCGCACGAATGCATGTCGGGGAAATTGATCACCCCGGCCTGCGCCAGCTCGGGTGTGGTCTGGCGCGCATAGCCGTTGAGGCCCCAGTTCTGCGCACGCGCGGTTTCGCCCAGTACCACCAGCAGCAGGCGCGGACGACTTCCCGGTGCGCGTGGCGTGGCCATGGCATCGTGCTCGACCGGTTGCCTGGGCGCGTGCTTGATCGGCGAATCGGACTTGAGGTTCTGCCGCAGCGCAACGATGTAATTGATCGGCGTGGCCAGGTAACGCACCTCGCGGTGGTTGCGCATCAACGCGGAGACGTCTTGCGAGGACAGCATCGCGCCGGCCGCGCCGAGCACTGCCACCACCAGCAGAAAGCCGGCGCGGGTTGCCAGCGATCTGCCGATGCTGCGCGCGTGCAGGCGAATGCGCCACAACAGCGTGGTCGGAATCAGGAAGTAGCACAGCAGCGGCAGGATCAAGCCGGGTGTGAGCAGCTCGCGCGATTCCTTGTGGTCGGTATGCAGCACGTTGCGCAGCATGTCCGCATCCAGATAGACGTTGTAGCTGTCCATGTAGTGCGCGGCCAGCGCTGTGGTGAACAGCAGCAGCGTCAGCAGTGGCTTGGCGTTCCAGCGCCAGACCAGCAGGCCCAGCAACAACGCATGCACGGCCACCAGCAGCGCCATCAACGAGATGGCAAACCCGAGGCTGCCCGGATGCGTGGCCATGGCCGTGTGCCAGAACAGCTGATTGCACACCAGTGCAAAGAACACGCTCGATAACAGCACCAGCGTCTCGGTCGAGACCGTGGGGCGCGTTGTCCAGGTCAGTGCGCGCAGGCGTTTGCGCCCACGCGATTGCGGTAGATAGGTGCTCATGCTGCATCCCCCGATTGCAACACCACTTCATTGGCGCGATGCGGTCGAGCCAGCATCCCCCAGTACAGTGCAAGTGCAGTTCCCCAGCACACCGCCAGCGACCACAGGTCGTGCGACAGGAAATGCGCGCCGCGCAGTTGCTGCGCAATCCCGAACAACAGCCCTGCCGCGATGCCCAGCCACAATGCAGGAACACGCCATGCAGGACGCAGTGCCAGCGCACAGAAATACAACGCCACCCACGCATAACCGGCACTGGCGTGACCTGCCGGAAAACAACCGGACGCGGCAATGCCATGGCGCGATTCGAACAGCCCGATCATCGGCTGGGTGCCGCCATAACGGCTCAAATCCCAGGGGCAATCCATCGCCGTCCACGACTTGAGCAAGGACACCAGCGAGGTCGACAGTGCGATCGATGTAGCCAGATAGGTCAGCGGCCAGCGCAGCACACGCAGGCGTGGCCGGCACCAGGCCACCAGCGCCAGCACCAGCACGCTGACAGCGGCTGCGGTGCTCAGCCATTTGCCGACGCGGTGAATCACGCCGCTGGTGAACCAGTGGTCCTTGAGCAGCCAATGCCCGCCTTCCAGCCGATACAGCGCATCGGCAATCCACTGGTCGCCACCGGCACTCATCAACAACGCGCTGAGCACTAGCACGCCGGCCAACGGTAGCCACAGATGCCGAACCAGGAAGCGGGTTTGCGCAGCAGTGGCTGTGCGCGTCAGGGCAGGTGCGTATACGGGAAACGTGGTCATCGAAGCATCGGCCGGTGGTCTATGCCCGGCATCTTCGAAAGCGGCATGTCGGAAAGCGGTCGGACCGGGGTTGCTCGGCCGTTAACACGCTATCCGGCGTTCAGTCTGTCTCGCTGTCGCCGGCACCAGGATCGGTATCGGTATCGGTATCGGCGGCAACGCAGCCGGCATGCCATGCCGTGCCCGGCACCAACTGCCATTGATTGCGATTGGATTCGCCAACATCGAAACGTTGCGCCGGATCGATGCAGGCCGGTACTGCCTGCTTGAGGACGAACAACCAACGACGCTCGGGGGCGTGTGCAAG
This sequence comes from Xanthomonas sp. BRIP62418, assembly GCF_003993495.1. Taxonomy (NCBI): domain Bacteria; kingdom Pseudomonadati; phylum Pseudomonadota; class Gammaproteobacteria; order Lysobacterales; family Lysobacteraceae; genus Xanthomonas; species Xanthomonas sp. BRIP62418. Next base: position 6,873 of record NZ_QEZG01000049.1, on the reverse strand, counting down.
CCAGGGGCCTGCCTTGGCCCATTGCTGCTGCCAGCTTGCCTTGAAGCCGAAGTCGGTCACCGCCCGGTCCGCCTGCAGCATGTTCTGTTCGCGCCAGGCCAGCATGCCCAGCTCGGCATCCGGGCCGATGTGCTGCCCCACGCGCTGCATCACCCGCGCAGCAGAGCTGTAGGGATCCAGTGCAGGCATCAAGCCCAGGCCGTAGACGATCCATAGCGCGGCGGTCACCGCCACCACCGCGGTGCCGGTGCGCTTGCCGCGCGACCACGCAAGTGCCGCCAGGCCGACCACGCCCAGGCCGATCAACCACACGCCGACCGACTGCAGCGAGGCCAACGCCATGCCACGCTTCAATGCAGTGTTTTCCGCCCAGTGCAGATGCAGTGCGATGCCGCTGCCCAATGCAAGAGCGGCCAGCGCAAGCAGCAGCAGGTAGCCGGTCAGCAACATGCGGACGCCACGCTTGCGCAGCAGCCCGGCCAGCAGCGGTGCGGCGGCGATGCACAGGGCCGGCAGCATCGGAAAGATGTAGACCTCGCGCTTGCCCGGGCTGGCACTGAAAAACACCAGCACCAGCAGGCTCCAGGCAAGCAGCAACAGATAGCGCGGGTCGCCGCGCCGCAGCCGTCGCCACCACGCCGGCAGCAACCATGGCAACACCAGGCAGCCCGGCAACCACAGCGTGGCGATCACCTGCAGGTAGTACCAGGCCGGTTTGAGGTGATGCCAGGCGTGCGCGTAGCGGGTGCCGGTCTGCTTGAACAACAACTCGTGCGCGTAGGCGTGCAGCGCCGGCTCGTTGCTCTGCCACAACGCGATGCCGAGCGGACCAAGCCAAACCGCAGTGCCGGCCAGAAACGCCGGCAGCACCAGCAACCAGCTGCGCCCAGCTTGTGCGCGTGCCGGCAGCACGCTCCAGTGCCTGCGCGGCAGCGCCATCCACGGCAGCAACAGCAGCAATGGCAGAAAGCCCACGCCCTTGGTCACCGTACCCACGCCGGCTGCGAACACCCCCAGCATCCATGCGCGCCAGTCCGGCCCGCGTAGCAGATGCCGCAGCATCCCCCACAACGACAGCGTGGTCAGCGCCACCAGCACCATGTCGATCTGCGCACGCTTGGCCATCAGGCCGAACTGCAGCACCGCAAACAACCCCAGCACCGCATGACGCGCCACGCGCCTGTTCCATAGACGCCGTGCGATGTCCCAGGTCAGCCACAAGGTGGCGAGCGCAGCCAGCAGCGAAGGCAGCAGGAAGGCGACGGTCCAGTGCGGCACCAGCTCGTAGCTGGCCGCCTGCAACCACATGAACACCGGCGGCTTTTCGGCATACAGGTCGCGGCCGCGATGCGGCAGCAACCACTGGCCGGTCTCGACCATGCTGCGTGCGGCCAGCACAAAGCGCGGCTCATCCGGTGGGTTGGGCTGGCGCAGGCCCAGGCCTGCCAGCAGGCTGACGATGATCAGCACCACGGCGGCAAGCAGTGCGCGCTGGCGGGAAGTGGCGGCGGAGATGGCAGGCGACACGCGCACGCCCCGAGCGGTGGGGCGCCACACTATCCGGCTGGCAGGTCGGAATTTTGTCGGAACCCTCCAGAGCGGCCGTGTTCGGCCAGGCTCGGTTAGGATGCGCACATCGTCCCTGCCGGGCCGCCCTGGAAACGCGCTCATGCGGCTGCTGGTCATCGAAGACAACCGCAACATGGTTGCCAACCTGTTCGACTATTTCGAAGCGCGCGGGCACACCCTGGACGCCGCGCCCGATGGCGTCACCGGCCTGCACCTGGCCACCACCCAGCACTACGATGTGCTGGTGCTGGACTGGATGATGCCGCGCATGGACGGCCCGGAAGTACTGCGCCGCCTGCGCGAGCAGCACCAGTCCGAATTGCCGGTGATCATGCTCACCGCCCGCGACGAGTTGCCCGACAAGATCGCCGGCTTCCGCGCCGGTGCCGACGACTACCTGACCAAGCCGTTCGCGCTGCCGGAACTGGAGGTTCGCATCGAGGCCCTGCTGGCGCGTGCGCATGGGCGCCGACGCGGCAAGTTGCTGCAGGTGGCCGATCTGCGCCTGGACCTGTCCACCCTGGAAGCCACCCGCGCCGGCCAGGTGCTGCACCTGTATCCGGCCTGCCGCAAGTTGCTGGAAGTGCTGATGCAGGCCAGCCCCGCCGCCGTCACCCGGCAGCGTCTTGAGCAATCGCTCTGGGGCGACGATCCGCCCGATGGCGACATGCTGCGCTCGCATATTTACGAGTTGCGCCGCAGCGTGGATGGCCCATTCGCGCAGAAACTGATCCATACGCTGCCGCGGCTGGGCTATCGCCTGGCGCCATTGGAAGGCGCCGGCGATCAGTCCACGGGCGAGTGCAGCGATGCTTAGGCAGCGCCCGTTGGGCCGTCGCGTGCTGGTGTGGTTGTTCGGCTACACGCTGCTGATGGTGCTGGCGGTGTTCGGCACCGCGCAGTATCTGCACGAGCGCGCGGAACACGGCGTGTGGCGCTCGTTGTTGAATTCGGAACTGGACAGCATCCTGGACCGCAGTGCGCAGAATCCGGATTACCGCTGGCAGGACTCGGACACCCTGCGGTTGTATCGCGTCGACGGCAGCGCGACGGTGCCGCCGGTCCTGCGCACGCTGCATCCCGGCCTGCACGACGAGCTGGAGATCGCCGGCCGCCAGAGCGCGGTGATGGTGCGCGACACCCCGCATGCCGGGCGCCTGGCGCTGGTGCTGGATATCACCGACTTCGAAGCGCTGGAGCAGTTCATCACCCGCTGGATGCTGGCCGCCGGTGTCGCGTTGATCGGCATCACCTTGTTGATGGGCACGTATGCGATGGCGCGGCTGGTGCGCCCGCTGGTGGAGCTGGCGCGCGACATCGGTGCGCTGCGTCCGGAGCGGCGTGCACAACGCATTGCTGTTGGCCCGCAGGGCAGCGCCGAGCTGTACGTGATTGCCGATGCGCTCAACGATTATCTCGATCGCAACGGCCAGTTCGTCGAACGCGAACGCGCCTTCATCGACAGTGCCAGCCACGAGTTGCGCACCCCGCTGGCGGTGATCGGCAACGCTGCCGAACTGGCACTGGAACAACCCGGCACCCCGTCGGCGGTGCGTCATCAACTGGAGCGCATCGCGCAGACCAGCGCCGCGGTAGAGCAGTTGATCACCTTGTTGCTGGTGCTGGCCAAGGACCCCGGCCGGCTGACGCGCAGCAGCGATCCGCTGCGCCTGGATCTGTTGCTGCCGGAGATCGTCGCCGACCACGCGCATCTGCTCGCCGACAAGGATCTGCAGGTGCTCACCGACCCGCTTCCGCCATGCAGCCTCACCGCACCGGTGGCGATCGTGCAGACCGCCATCGGCAATCTGTTGCGCAACGCGATCGAGAACAGCGACCGGGGCATCATCCGTGTTTCGCTATCGGCACCAGGGGTAGTGCGCATTGCCGACCCGGGCCACGGCATGACGCCGGAGGAGATCAGCGCGATCTACGCGCGCCTGGCGCGCGACAACGCACGCCAGGGCAACGGCATCGGGCTTGAGCTGATCGGACGGCTCTGCGAGCATCTGGGCTGGCATCTGCACTTGGATTCCAGCGCGGGGCAGGGCACGGTGGTGACGCTGGATCTTAGCGGCGCGCAGCGCAACTAATCGCCGGCACGCTCAAGGCAGCTGCGCAGTGCGGCCATCGCCGCCGCCGCGGTGGCCGGAGCAGCGGCAGCCTTGCGGACATCGTTGAAGACCTCGATGCCGATCGGCCCTGTGTAGCCCATGCCGGCCAGGCGCCGCAACAGCGCCGACAGCGGAAAGCAGCCTTCGCCCGGCAGCAGCCGCGCATGCCGCGCCACCGCGGCCAGCGCACCTGGCGCCACCGGCTGCGCCACATCGCATAACTGCACATTGGCGATGCGCGTGGCCGGGATGGCGTCCAGGTCGTCCAGCCCACGGCCTGGCGCGAACAGGTGGTAGGCATCCACCACCAGATCGATGTTGTCCGCGCCGCTGGCACGCACGCTTGCCCACGCGGCAGGCAGGGTGTGATTGACCGTGCTCCACGCCATCGGTTCGTAGGCGATGCGCAGGCCGTGCTCCGCCGCGGCACGGCCCAGCCAGCGCAGATCCTCGACGATCCGTGCAGGCACGACGTCGGCACGCGTGTTGGCCGGTGCCTGCACCACACCCGCGCCCAACGCGGCGGCGGTTTCCAGCATCTGTAGCGCGTGCGCGCGGCAACGGTCGCGTTGCGCGTCAGCGGCACCGTCCACATCGCGCAGCACCTGGTAGTCGGTCAGTCCAAGCCCGAGCTGGTGGAGGGCGCCGCGCACCTGCGCCGGCGATCGCGCCAACTGCTGCAGATCCTGTTCCCACAATTCGATCGCATCGAAGCCGGCCGCCTGCGCGGCCGACAATTTATCGGCTGCGGTGCCGCCCAGCAGCACCGTGTTGAGAAACAGGCTATGCATGCGCTGCAGCCTACGCGGCGTGGCGTTGAGGACATGTCTGCGCCGTCGTGATGCTGCGCGGCGTGACCTGCAGTCCTACGAAACGCCGCGCCTGGCGATGCGCGCGACCTGCACGGAGACGGCAGCCGGCATGTTTTACACGCGAGCATTCGGCATGGTCTATGCGGATGCTGACGACCCCGTCGTCTGCAGCCTGCTTGTGCCACACAGTGAAGTGGCACTGCAGTGCGTGGCCGCTGGCTCGATTCGGGGGCTGCATGCTGGCAGCCTGTGCATGCCGGCCTGCAGGTACGCCACGGCCTGACGATCAGGTAGCGGCGATCCGGCGTTACTGCGGCAACAGGTTGCGCGCGAGCAGCCAGCTGCGCGCATTGTCCGCGTCCTGCTCGAACCAGGCGCGCGTGGATCCGAGCCGGTAGGTGTAGCCCCAGGTATCCATGTCGGCCATCAGGCGCGCGCTGCCCACGCCGGGCAATTGCTCGGCCAGCAGGATCTGCAGGTAACAGGTGGCGTCTTCTTCATCCACCGAATCGGTCGCGTCGGTATGCACGGCCGCGCGTTTGTCGGCCGGCAGGACGATCAGGTGCCCGGCCTCGTGCAGCAGCGAATGCACCGGCGTGTCGTCACGCACATAGACATCGCAGCCGATGATGCCGGCCTCCGGTTCGCCCCAGAAACTGCCGGGGATCGGCGCGCCGGCGTCCACCCGATGCAGGCGCAAACCATAACCGGAGAGCAGGGCAGTGGGTGCATCCAGGCCGATATCGCCCACGCACAACACGCTGGCTGGCTCGGCGCTGGAGGAAGGTTCGATGGTCACACGCAAGGGCTCGCGGTCGGTTCGGGCCGTCACCGCAGCACCGTGCAGGCACGGTGCCACGGCGATCGCCTACTTGTCGCCGTCTTCGGGCAAGGCGACGGAAATATCGAGCACGTCATGCTCGCCATCCTTGACCAGGTCCACCCGCACCGCATCGGCGTCGATGTTGACGTACTTCTTGATCACTTCCAGCAATTCACGCTGCAGCAGCGGCAGGTAATCCGGACCGCCGCGGTGGTTGCGCTCCTGCGCAATGATGATCTGCAGGCGGTTCTTGGCCGTCTCGGCGGTGTTCTTCTTGCTCTTGAGAAAATCGAGCAGGCCCATGCTTACCCTCCGAACAGCTTGCTGAAGAAGCCTTTCTTCTCCACGGATATGAATCGCATCGGGCGCTCTTCGCCCATGATGCGGGCGACCGCGTCGTCGTAGGCCTGGCCGGCCGGGGACTCGGCATCCAGGATCACCGGCTCGCCCTTGTTGGAGGCATTGAGCACGTCGCCGGATTCGGGGATCACGCCGATGGCCTTCAGGCCGAGCACTTCTTCCACGTCGGTGATGCTGAGCATCTCGCCGCCTTCCACGCGGCCCGGGCTGTAGCGGGTCAGCAGCAGGAAGGCCGGCACGGTCTGGCCTTGCTCGGCCTTGCGGGTCTTGGAATCGAGCAGGCCGATGATGCGGTCCGAGTCGCGGACCGAGGAGACTTCCGGATTGACCACCACCACCGCGCGGTCGGCGAAGTACATCGCCAGGAATGCGCCTTTCTCGATACCGGCCGGCGAATCGCAGACGATGTAGTCGAAGCCGTCGGCGGCCAGGTCCTTGAGCACCTTCTCCACGCCTTCCTGGGTCAGCGCGTCCTTGTCGCGGGTCTGCGAGGCAGCCAGCACGTACAGGTTGTCGAAGCGCTTGTCCTTGATCAGCGACTGCTTGAGCGTGGCTTCGCCATGCACGACGTTGACGAAGTCGTACACCACGCGCCGCTCGCAGCCCATGATCAGGTCCAGGTTGCGCAGACCGACGTCGAAGTCGATGACGGCGACCTTCTTGCCGCGCCGTGCCAGCCCGCAGGCCAGGCTCGCGCTGGTGGTGGTCTTGCCGACGCCGCCCTTGCCGGAGGTGACTACGATGATTTCAGCCAAAGGATTTCTCCGAAATATTTCTGTGGTTGGGCTGCGTCAATCCAGCGCAGCGATCTTGATCTGATCCTGCTCCAGCCAGACCTGGACGGCCTTGCCACGCAGGTCCATGGGAACATCGTCCAGCACCTTGTAGTGGCCAGCGATGGCAACCAGTTCGGCGTGGAAGTCGCGGCAGAAGATGCGCGCGTCAGGGTTGCCCTGGGCGCCGGCCAACGCGCGGCCACGCAGGGTACCGTAGATATGGATGCTGCCGTCGGCGATGACCTCCGCTCCGGCACCGACCGTACTGAGGACAGTCAGGTCGCAGTTCTCCGCATATAGCTGCTGGCCCGAGCGCACCGCGTTGCGTTGCATGCGTCCAGGTGCCGGCCGCGCGGCAGGCACCTGGACGCATGCAACGCAACGCGGTGCGCTCGGGCCAGCAGCTATATGCGGAGAAC